>NZ_AOPZ01000194.1 GCF_000414115.1 Streptomyces aurantiacus JA 4570 | reverse complement strand
CCCTCGGGCAGCCCGGCGAGGAGCGCGAGGACACGGTGGCGGACCTCGGGCGCGGCGGAGCGGTCCAGGCCGGGGCCGAGCGCGGACAGCGTCCGGTCCTTGCCGTCGCGCCCGCCGACGAGGCCCGCCGTGCGGGTCGCGGGCAGCCACGCGGCGGCGAGCCGCGCCCAGCGTTCAGGGGCGGGCAGTTCCTGCCAGGTGTCATACGCGGGTGTCGCGGCGTACCGCTCGTCGGCCTCGCCGTCGGCCGCGATCAGCCCGGCGGCGTAGGCCAGTTCGACCCAGAACGCGGCCTGCGGCTCCGATACGTCCAGGGCCACGGCGGTGCGCTTCAGGTCGCGCACGCTCAGGCCGCCCGCGCGCAGGACGGCGGGGCCGCCCTCGTCCCAGTCCTTCAGGAGTTCGTCGATCGTGGCGAGCGCCGTGTGCGCCTGGCCGGCCGCCGTCGCGTCCACAACCTGTGGACGGTGCTCGCGCGCGACGGCCACGGCGGGCGGCGTCGCCTCGAGCACGCGGTGCGCGCGGCCGCCGCGCAGGTGCAGGGCCGCCTCGCGGGGCAGCACCACCGTCCCCGGCGCGGTCGGAAGCAGCAGCCCCCGGTCGATCAGCCAGCGCAGGTGCGGTGCCGGGTCGGCGGTGACCTGCCCGTACGGCGGCCCCCACACGAGGCGCGACAGGATCTCCACGGAGTCCGCGGGCGCCTCGTCCAGCAGCGCCGACATCCGCTTGCGGTCCGTGAACAGCGCCGTCAGCGCCTCCACCGCCGACACCGCGTCGTGCGTCGCCGTGAGCCCCGCCGCCGCGACCAGGCTCTGCACCCGGCCCGGCGACATCCCCGCCATCGCCTCCGCGACGGTCGGCCCGAGGCCCGTCGGCGACGGCCGCTGCGGGGTGGGCGCGAGGAGTTCCCTCGCGGTGCGGATGAGGCGGAGGCGGTCGTTGCCGCCCCACACCAGCGCCTGCCCGCGCAGCGTGCCCAGGGCCCGGTCGAGGGCGCGCTGGATCTCGCCCACCTGCTCCTCGCCCGCCGGGTCGCCCACCAGGTCCCCGGCGACCAGGCCGAGCAGCTCCGCGTACGCAGCCGACTCCGGCGCCACCGCCAGCGCCTCGGCGACCTGCTGCGTGAACCGGTCGAGGCGCTCCAGGGCGCGCACGACGGACGCCCGCGTGCCGGCGCGGGTGGCGAGCTGCGTCAGATCGTTCGGGACCGGCGTCAGAAGGTCCGGCCGGGCCCGCAACAGCGCGACGATACTCGCGTCATCACTCGCCCGGAGGGCTTCCGCGAGGGATCGGGGGGCGTCCGGGGTGCTCATCCTGGCCACGGTAGCGGGTCGCCCGGCGGGCGGGGCAGGTGCGGCGCGGCGGCGCACCCGGTGGACTGCCTCGCCGGTGGCTCACCGCGACGGGGTCAGCGGCCCGTCCCCACTCCGTGGGCGAAGATCGCTTAGGCCGCGGGGCAGCCGTCTCTGTACGCG
Organism: Streptomyces aurantiacus JA 4570; assembly: GCF_000414115.1. Classification (GTDB taxonomy): domain Bacteria; phylum Actinomycetota; class Actinomycetes; order Streptomycetales; family Streptomycetaceae; genus Streptomyces; species Streptomyces aurantiacus_A. The sequence continues at coordinate 4,200 of NZ_AOPZ01000194.1, read as the reverse complement.
CTCGTGCGCCGGGCAGTGGCAATGCTCAGGCCGACGAGGGGCACGGCAGTTCCTCCAACATCCGCCCGATGAGCTTCAACGAAGCAGCGGGGGACAACGCCAGGTCACGTGTCACGTCATAGCCACGTTGCAGCTGTTCAACCGCGCCGTTCTCGTCGATCACCTCACCTCGGTAGACGTTTTCAACGTAGGCGACGGTGCGACCACCCGGGAGGCGCAGGAACATCACATCGGTGCTGTGCAGGCCGTGCAGCCCCGCCGCCTGGGGCAGCACATGAAGCGCCACATCCGAGCGCTCGGCCACTTCGACGAGGTGCTGCAACTGCGTCCGCCACGCTTGTGGGTCACGCAGCGGCGTCCGCAGCACAGCCTCGGAAAGAATGCAGCGGAAGGGTGGCGGGTCGTCCCGGTTCAGCAGCCGCTGTCGCCCGATCCGCGCCTCGACCTGTCGTTGCAGCTCCCCGCCCTTGAAGCCGCCCGACGCAAGCAACTCGTACGCGTACCCCTTTGTCTGGAGCAGACCGGAGGGCACGCTCACGCCGAAGTGCCACAGGCTCAGCGCCTCGGCCTCCAACGTCATGTACTGGCGGTACCGCTTCCGGAACTGGGTGGGATCGCTGATGGCCAGCTCCCACAACGCGAGCAAGAGCCCCCGCGTCCCGTAGTGCTCATCCAGAGCCTGGACGACCTCGGGGCCGCCCAGCGTCTCCCCCTTCTCCATCTTGCCGAAGAGGGACCAGTCCCAGCCCAGGACGTCGGCAAGCTTGCGGAGGCTGTACCCGCTCTGCGCCCGCAGGTCGCGGAGTTCCTCGGTGAAGCGTTGCCGTGGGTTCTGACTGTGGCCGGTCACCACCCGCCTCGGCGGCATCGCGGTCCCCTCTGTGGAAGGTGTGGAATTACCGCCGCGCGCCGTGGAATTACGGCGCGCAGGCGACATTCGCGCCCTGGTCCTGGTTCATGCTCGAAGCACCCGGAACACGCACGGTAATTCAACCGTCGCACTCTGCGCAGGAGGTGGATCGGATGAGCTCAGCCAAGCCGGGCCCGGAACAGGATCCGGGCCCCTTCCGCTCGTCGCGGGAACTCCGCCCCGGCCTGGTGGTCTTCGACCGCGGCTACCAAATGCCCGCCGTGGTACGGCAAGTGGACGGCCTGTGGGTGGAGTTGGCGCGCCCCACGGGCATGGAGTGGCGGGTGACCTTCTACCGGCTGCGCCGGGCGACAGCCTGGGAGCACAGACAGCTCGCGGCGGTCGGCGCGCTGCACCGCCAGCGGCAGAAGGGCCGGGCCGACGGACCTAGGCCGTGTCCGAGCCCTCCGCAAGCACCCCGTCCGCGTCCATGATCCGATACGCGTACCCCTGCTCCGCCAGGAACCGCTGCCGGTGCGCGGCGAAGTCCTGGTCGATGGTGTCGCGGGCCACGACGGAGTAGAAGCGGGCCTCGTGGCCGTCGGCCTTCGGCCGGAGGACGCGGCCGAGCCGCTGCGCCTCCTCCTGGCGGGAGCCGAACGTACCGGACACCTGGATGGCGACCGTCGCCTCCGGCAGGTCGATGGAGAAGTTGGCGACCTTGGACACGACGAGGACGGAGATCTCGCCCTCGCGGAAGGCGCCGAAGAGCTTCTCGCGCTGCGCGTTCGTGGTCTCGCCCTTGATGACGGGCGCGTCCAGATGCTCGCCCAGCTCGTCGAGCTGGTCGATGTACTGGCCGATGACGAGCGTCTGCTCGCCCTTGTGCTTGCGCACCAGCGCCTCGGTGACCTTCCGCTTGGTCGCGGTCGTCGCGCAGAAGCGGTACTTCTCCTCGGCCTCGGCGGTGGCGTACGCGAGGCGCTCGGAGTCGGTCAGGTTCACGCGGACCTCGACGCAGTCGGCGGGCGCGATGTAGCCCTGGGCCTCGATCTCCTTCCAGGGCGCGTCGAACCGCTTGGGGCCGATGAGGGAGAAGACGTCCGACTCGCGCCCGTCCTCGCGGACGAGGGTCGCCGTGAGGCCGAGCCGCCGCCGCGCCTGGAGGTCGGCGGTGAACTTGAACACCGGCGCGGGCAGCAGATGCACCTCGTCGTAGAGGATGAGCCCCCAGTCACGGGAGTCGAAGAGCTCCAGGTGCGGGTAGATGCCCTTCCGCTTCGTCGTCAGGACCTGGTACGTGGCGATGGTGACCGGCCGGATCTCCTTCTTCGTACCGCTGTACTCGCCGATCTCGTCCTCGGTGAGGGAGGTGCGCTTGACCAGCTCGTGCTTCCACTGGCGGGCGGAGACGGTGTTGGTGACGAGGATCAGGGTCGTGGCCTTGGCCTCGGCCATCGCGCCCGCGCCGACGAGGGTCTTGCCGGCGCCGCAGGGCAGGACGACGACGCCGCTGCCGCCGTGCCAGAAGTTCTCCACGGCCTGCCGCTGGTAGGGGCGCAGCGCCCAGCCGGTCTCGTCCAGTTCGATGGCGTGCGCCTCGCCGTCGACGTATCCGGCGAGGTCCTCGGCGGGCCAGCCCAGCTTGAGCAGGGTCTGCTTGATCTGGCCGCGCTCGGAGGGGTGCACGACGACCGTGTCCGGGTCGACGCGGGCGCCGACCAGCGGCTGGACCTTCTTCGAGCGGAGGATCTCCTCCAGGACCGGGCGGTCGGTGCTGGTGAGGACGAGGCCGTGGACGGGGTGCTTGGAGAGCGTGAGGCGGCCGTAGCGCGCCATCGTCTCGGCCACGTCGACGAGGAGCGCGTGCGGGACGGGGTAACGGGAGAACTCGACGAGGGCGTCCACGACCTGCTCGGCGTCGTGCCCGGCGGCCCGGGCGTTCCACAGGCCGAGGGGCGTCACGCGGTAGGTGTGGATGTGCTCCGGGGCGCGTTCCAGCTCCGCGAACGGGGCGATGGCGCGGCGGCAGGCGTCGGCCTGCTCGTGGTCCACCTCGAGCAGGAGGGTCTTGTCCGACTGGACGATGAGCGGTCCGTTCACCGGGGGGTGCCCTTTCGCTAGGCCAAACATCCAGTGTGCCGCATCGCCGCGCGGGCGGGCCTACGTCGCTCGGGCGCGGGCTTGCGGGACCGCGCGGAGGACGCGGTCGGCGGTGGCGAAGTGGACCAGGCCGTGGGCGGCGACGGGGGCGGGGACCGGGCCGCCGCCGAAGGGCGCGTAGGCGCGCCTCGCGAGGGCGGGGCCGCCTTCGCGGGCGTCCAGGGCGATGAGCTCGCCGCTCCTGGTGAGGACGTACAGCACGTCGTTCGCGACGGCCGGGGAGCTGGGCGTGGGGGACCCGTGGTAGTAGTTCCAGGCGGGCTCGCCGGTGCTGCGGTCGACGGCGTGGACGCTCGCGTAGCCGGTCGCGTAGACGAGGCCGTAGCGGTCGTGGCGGTCGCCCACCGCCGGGGTGGACCAGGTCTCGCCGTCGAGTCCGAGGCGGCGGGTCCAGATGTCCTTCATGGAGTTCAGGTCGACGGCGACGAGGCCGCCCTTCGTGGCGGTGCCCAGGTAGGCGATGCCCTGGGTGACGAGGGGTGCGGCGGGGGAGAACCGGGCGTGACCGGGCAGGCGCAGGATCTTGTGGTCCCGTGCGTCCGCGACGCCGATGCCGTGCTTCACCAGATCGAGGCCGTGCACGACGCCCCCGCGCCCACCGAGGACGATCGTTCCGTCGTCGGCGACGGCGGGTGCCGTGAAGGAGTCGCGCTCGCCGACGACGCTCCGCGCGAGGCTCATCCGGTCCAGGGTGATCCGCTCTCCCAAGTACGGTTCCACCAGGGTGAGTTCGTCCAGGTTCCGGCCGTCCGTGTCGCGTGCGACGCAGCAGACGGCCTGGTGGGACACGGCCGGTGTGCCGAGCGCCGTGATGTCGAGGCGCCACCGCTCCTCGCCGGTCGCGGAGTAGAGCGCGTACAGCTTGTCGCCCGTGAGGTAGAGCCCCGGATCGGTGCCGGGGAGGATCCCGAGCCAGGGCCGCGCGTCCGTGTACGCGACGCGCCTGGCCCAGTGGCTCTCCCCGGTCCTGGCGTCCATGGCGTACACCCAGCCCCTGTCGTCCACCGCGTACAGGGTGGTGTCGGCCAGCAGGATCTGGTGCACGACGCCCCGCGTGCCGTACGACCACACCTCGGGGCCGGGCCGCCGGTCACCGGAGATCAGCCCCGCGGCGCCCGCGCCCAGCGCGACGGCGGCCCCCGCCCGCAGGGCGCGCCGCGCGCGTCAGCAGCCGCGGGTGCGGCGGC
>NZ_AOPZ01000193.1 GCF_000414115.1 Streptomyces aurantiacus JA 4570 | reverse complement strand
CTGGGGGCGGAGCCCCCAGGTTCGGGAAGGGGTGGGACTGGGGCGCCCCGCGCGGGCACAAGCCGTACCCTCGACGGATGTCGTCCCGATTCGCCCCGCGCCCCACGCGCGCCACCGTGCGCGGCGGCGAAACAGCGATCCCACGAGGCGTCCCCCGCCAGAACACCGCGGCAGCAACCCGCACCTACACGCCACCCACCCCCCTGAACCTGAGCCTCACCCTCGGCCCCCTCCGCAGGGGCCCCGCGGACCCCACCTTCCGCACCACCCCCGACGGCTCGATCTGGCGAGCCACCCGCACCCCGCAGGGCCCGGCCACCCTCCGCGTGGCGCTGCGCGGGGGCGCCGCGGAGGCGGAAGCCTGGGGCGAGGGCGCGCCCTGGCTCCTGGACCGCCTCCCGCAGCTCCTCGGCGCAGAGGACGACCCGACGGCGTTCACGCCCCGCCACCGCCTGCTGGCGCACACCGAACGCCGCCGCCAGGGCCTGCGCCTGCTGCGCACGGGTCTGGTCATGGAGTCCCTGATCCCGTCGATCCTGGAGCAGAAGGTCACGACGGACGAGGCGTACCGCGCCTGGCGCCTCCTGGTCCGCAAGTACGGCGAACCGGCCCCCGGCCCGACCCCCGCACAGGCCCGCATGTACGTCATGCCGGATCCGCGTACGTGGTCGCGCATCCCGTCCTGGGAGTGGCACAAGGCGGGCGTGGACAACAAGCGCGCGTCCACGATCCTGCGGGCGGCCCGGGTGGCGCCGCGCCTGGAGGAGGCGGCGGCGATGGACCCCGTGGCGGCCAGGGCGCGCCTGGAACTGATCCCCGGAATCGGCCCCTGGACCTCCGCGGAAACGGTCCAGCGCAGCAACGGCGCCCCCGACGAGGTGACGGTCGGCGACCTCCACCTGCCGGGCATCGTCGGCTACGCCCTGGCAGGCGACCGCACCGCCGACGACGCCCGCATGCTGGAACTCCTGTCCCCCTACGAGGGCCAACGCCACCGGGCGGCCCGCCTGATCCTCCTAAGCGGCCACACCCCACCGCGCCGCCAGCCACGCATGCCGGTAGCCAACATCGCCGCGCTGTAATCCCAGCCGGCCATTTCAGCCCGTCCGGCGTTTGAGGACGAGGCCGTCCAGGCCGATAGCGGGGGTCCGGGGGCGGAGCCCCCCCCCCCCGCGAGGCGGAGCCGCAAAGGGAAGGGGCGGGACTGGGGAAAGCCCCGCAGGGCCCCTACCGCACCACCACAAACTCCTCCACCACACGCCCCACCCGCCCCGCCGGAGCCGAAGCCGGATGCCCCACCGCAACGGCCCCCATCGGATCCCACTCCCGCGGCAGCCCAAGAACGTCCCGCACCACGTCCCGACAGAACATGGTCGACGAAACCCAGGCGGACCCCAGCCGCTCCCCGGCCAGCGCCACGAGAAGGTTCTGCACCCCGGCCCCGGCGGCGACGACGAACATCTCCCGCTCGGCCCCGTCCCGCCGCGCGTCCCCGTACGTATGGGCTCCGTCCATCACAAGACAGGGCACCACGAGACAGGGCGCGTTGCGCAGCACGTCCCCGCGCCGCACCCGCCGGGCGATCGACTCCTCGGACTTCCCGTCCCGCCGCAGGTCGGCGACCCACGCGTCCCGCATGGCGTCGAGCAGCCGCACCCGTGAGTCGGCCGACTCGAGCAGCACGAACCGCCAGGGAGTCGTGTGGTGCGGCGCGGGCGCGGTGACGGCGGCGGCGACGGCCCGGGCGACGGCCCGCCGCACGGCGCCGGGGTCGACGGGCTCGTCGGTGAACTCCCGCACGGTCCGCCGCAGCGACAGCGCTTCCCGCACCGCCTCGGACGTACCGAGCCGGAACATGTCGTTGCGGGCGTCCCGCACCAGGTCCCGCGCCCCGCGGTCCTCGGCATCAGGCCCCGCCGCGCCGGGCCCCGCCGCGCCCCGCGCGACAACATGCCCGAGCCCCCGCACCACCGCGACCGGCAGCCCCGCGGCCTTGCCCTTCACGAGGTCCCCCGCGGCGGCGAGTTCGTCGGCGGTGGCGACGACGGTGGCGCTCAGCGGGTTGCCGTACGCGTCCACGCCGCCGCGCAGGTCGTCGAGGACCTGTACGCCGGCGGCGCCGATGGCGACGTCCGTGAGCCCTTCGCGCCAGGGCCGCCCGAAGGTGTCGGTGACGAGCACGCCGACGTCGACGCCGAGTGCGGCGCGCAGCCCTTCACGGATGGTGCGGGCGGACGCGTCGGGGTCCTCGGGGAGCAACAGGACAGTCCCGGCGGGGGTGTTGGAGGCGTCGACCCCGGCGGCGGCCATCACGAGTCCCTGCCGGTTCTCGACGATACGCAGCGTGCCGCGCCGGGCCACGACGCGTACGGTCTCCGCGTCGATCGCCGCTTCCCGGTCGGCCGCGGCGACGACGCGCCCCTCGGCCTTGCTGACGATCTTCGAGGTGACGAGCACGACGTCCCCGTCGGCGAGCCCGGGCTCGGCGGCGGCGATCAGCTTGGCGAGGTCGTCCCCGCGCCGCACCTCGGGCATCCCGCCCACGGCCCACACCCGGAACGCGGGCACCCCGCCGGGCCGCTCCACGCCCGAAGGCGCCCCCGCCCCGAAGACGGAACCCTCGCCCGCGGCCGTACCGGAACCGCCTTCGGCCTGGCTCACGCCCGTACCTCCTCCGCCAGCGTCAGTGCTTCGCGTGCCATCGTCGCGGCGGCGTCCTCGTCGGTCATCAGGAGCGGTATCGCGCGGCACCGGATGCCGGCCGTCTCGACGCGTTCGACGGTGCCCGCATCGACCGTGTCGACGAGCCAGCCGTCCAGGAGCCCGCTTCCGTAGTGCTCGGCGACCGCGGCGGCGGTGGTCTCGACGCCGACGGCGGCGAGCACCTTGTCGGCCATGCCGCGCACGGGCGCGTCGCCGACGATGGGGGAGAGGCCGACGACGGGGACCCCGGCGTCGGCGATGGCCTCGCGGATGCCGGGCACGGCGAGGATCGTGCCGACGCTCACGACGGGGTTGGACGGCGGGAAGAGCACGACGTCCGCCTCGGCGATGGCTTCCAGGACGCCGGGCGCGGGCTTGGCCTGTTCGGCGCCCACGGGCACGATGGCGTGCGCGTCGACGGAGGCCCGCAGCCGCACCCAGTACTCCTGGAAGTGCACGGCCTTGCGCTCGCCGTCGACTTCGACGGCGACATGCGTCTCGACGCGGTCGTCGGACATGGGGAGGAGCCGCACGCCGGGCTGCCAGCGCTCGCACAGCGCCTCGGTGACGGCGCTGAGCGGATAGCCGGCCGCGAGCATCTGCGTGCGCACGATGTGCGTGGCGAAGTCCCGGTCGCCGAGGCCGAACCAGCCGGGTCCGACGCCGTACGCGGCGAGCTCCTCCTTGACCTTGAAGGTCTCGTCGGCCCGCCCCCAGCCCTGTTCCTCGTTGATGCCGCCGCCGAGTGTGTACATCACCGTGTCCAGGTCGGGGCAGACCTTCAGGCCGAACAGGTGGATGTCGTCACCGGTGTTGCCGATGACCGTGATCGCCGCGTCGGGCGCGGTCTTCTTGAGGCCGCGGAGGAAACGGGCGCCGCCGATGCCGCCGGCCAGAACCACAATGCGCATGCGCCCAGCATCGCAGGCGGGTACGACATCGTGTCAGGCGGTCACGGGATCCTGCGGCGCGCGGGCCTCGCAGCGGGCGGTGTGCATCGGCATTTCGGTCAGGCCGGGGTAGTAGACGTGCAGGCTCACGGCCGGCTCCAGGGAGTCGTTGACGACCTCGTGGACGTACCCGGGCGCGAAGACGCGCTGCGCGCCGGCGCCGAGGGCGCGTGTGCCGCGCTCCGTACGTTCCGTCAGTTCGCCCTCCAGGAGCGTGAGTACGCCGCTGGAGCGCCCGTGGTCGTGCCGCCCGCTCCCCTGTCCGGGCACCCACGACAGGAGCCACACCTCGTAGCCGGGCCCGGTGCGCAGGCGGTGGTACCAGCGGCTGGTCGCGTCGTACTCGACGAGGTGTTCCCACTGGGAGCGGTCGGCGGCGATGGCGCGGGCGAGGCCCGCGAACTCGGCCACGGTGACGGGGTGCTCGCGCGCGGGCTGGAGGAGGTGCGGTACTTCGAGGATGTCGCCGGCGATCTGGAGGTCGCTGTCGCTGTTCATGGTGCGGTGGTTCCTCAACGTGTGAGTGCTGGGGTGTCGCAGGAAAAGGGGGCGTACGAAGCCGTACGGAGAGACGTACGACAGGGGGTCGTTCAACAGCCGGAGGCGGGTCGCCTCAACAGCTGGAACACGTGCACGTACAGATACAGCGACAGCGCGCGGGGGCAGCACCGGAAGACCCGGCGGTGCGGGTCACGGAAAGCGCCAAGTTCGCGAGCATGCCCACCAGGACAGCGGCTCACACCCCTGGTGTCAACTCTATGTCCGAAATGTGGACCATGTTTCACCTCATCCGGTTCCCCTGTGCGGCGAAAGGTTTGTGCAGTCGACTGCCGGGACACAAGCCGCACCAACCGGCGCTCACGGGCGCGTCAACCGGCGCGTCAACCGGCGCTCGGACGCCGTTGTGATCCTGTGACCCGAATGTGATCCGGTTCGCTTCGGTGACGTCCGATGCAACGGGAGTGAGTGTCGTGACGTCCCTGTCATTGAGTGCTCATGACGGAGCGGGCGTCGGATGGGCCGCTGGAGAGTGTCACGATTTAGGTAGATTTGAACACTTTCCGCAAAGCCTTGGTTCCGCAGAGTGAATAAGGGGCCCAATAGCAGATCTCGGCTTGACTGGCCCGGATCGGCGCACTTGTAATTTCACTCGTGTCGTTCAGCCGAAATCGGTAACGGCAGCATCACGGGGACGTAAAGACAGACGAGGGGCGCACATGACCGAGCTGGTTCAGGAACTGCTGGTCGAGGACGCGGACGAGGAACTCGGCTGGCAGGAGCGCGCACTGTGCGCCCAGACCGACCCCGAGTCCTTCTTTCCGGAGAAGGGCGGATCCACCCGCGAGGCCAAGAAGGTCTGCCTCGCCTGCGAGGTCCGCTCCGAATGCCTTGAGTACGCGCTTGCGAACGACGAACGCTTCGGCATCTGGGGCGGCCTGTCGGAGCGTGAGCGCCGCCGCCTGAAGAAGGCCGCCGTGTGACCGCTGCCCTTCAAACCGCACACATCCCCCGTAACGCTGCGCAACGAACAGCCCGTCGCCCAAGGGTTATCCACAGGCGGCGGGCTGTTGTGGTGCCAGCCGTTAGTGTGGGGCCCCGTCCGAGATGCCAGGGCGTCCCCAGGGGGCGCGGGCGTCCACCGCAGTCCAGCGAACCGGGGCCCGTACCTCGATGTCCGTGCACAGCCACCAGGCAGGCCACGAAGGCGCTGCCGCCGGGTTCGACCCGTCCCGCGCGGCCGGGTTCGATCCGGCAAGCCCACCCGAGTTCCCGCGCCATGTCGTGACCGCCGTGCTCGTCTCCCACGACGGTGCCCGCTGGCTGCCCGACGCGGTCGCCGGACTGCTCGGCCAGGACCGTCCCGTACAGAACGCGATCGCGGCCGACACCGGCAGCGCGGACGACTCCGCCCGGCTGCTCACCGAGGCCCTCGGCCCCGACCGCGTGCTGCACCTGGCCCGCCGCTCCGGCTTCGGCACCGCCGTCGAGGAAGCGGTCCGCACGGCTGCCGTGCTCACCCCCGAGGACCTGCCGTATCTCAAGCGCCCCAGCGGCTGGGACCCCGTCAGCCGCACCTGGCGCGACGAGGCGTACGACATGCCGGAGCTCCCGCACGGCGAGCCCGAGCAGTGGCTGTGGCTCCTGCACGACGACTGCGCGCCCGAGCCCGGCGCCCTCGCCGAACTGCTGCGCGCCGTGGAGATGGAGCGCGAGGCGGGCCACGAGGTCGCGATCGTCGGCCCCAAGCTCCGCGGGTGGTACGACCGCAGGCAGCTCCTCGAAGTCGGCGTCTCCATCGCCCACTCCGGACGCCGCTGGACGGGCCTGGACCGCCGCGAGCAGGACCAGGGCCAGCACGACCACGTGCGGCCCGTCCTGTGCGTGTCCACCGCCGGCATGCTGATCCGGCGCGAGGTCTTCGAGCGGCTCGGCGGCTTCGACCGGCGCCTGCCCCTGATGCGCGACGACGTCGACCTGTGCTGGCGCGCGCACGCGGCCGGACACCGCGTCATGGTCGCCCCCGACGCCGTCGTGCGGCACGCCGAGGCATCCTCGCGCGAGCGCCGCACCGTGGACTGCGTGGGCCGCACGGCCACCTCGCCGCACCGCGTGGACAAGGCCGGCGCGGCGTACACCCTCCTCGTCAACTCCCGCACGGCGCTGCTGCCCTGGGTCTTCGTGCGGCTGGTCGTCGGCACGGTCCTGCGCACCCTCGCCTACCTCGTCGGCAAGGCCCCCGGACAGGCCCTCGACGAAGTCGCCGGTCTCTTCGGCACGTTGCTGCGGCCCGAGCGGATCCTCGCCGGCCGCAAGAAGCGCGGCAGGCCGGTGGCCGACGCGGCCGAGATGCGGCCGCTGTTCCCGCCCCCCGGCGCCACGGTGCGCGCCACCGTCGAACAGGTCGCGAGCAACCTCGTCGGCCGCTCCGACCCCGAGGTCTCCTCGGCGGGACGGCACGGCGCCGTCGAGTCGGGACCGGGCGGCGACGACGCCGACTTCCTGGAGATCGAGCAGTTCGCCCGCCTCAAGCGCGTCGCCCGCAAGCCCGGCCCTGTGCTCTTCGTAGTGCTGCTGTTCGCCGCGTTGATCGCCTGTAGAGCACTGCTCGGCGGGGGCGCGCTCGCGGGCGGGGCGCTGCTGCCCGCGCCCGCCGACGCCTCCGGGCTCTGGTCGCGCTATCTCGACGGCTGGCATCCGGTGGGCATCGGCGGCACCGAAGCGGCACCTCCGTACCTGGCGGTCCTCGGCCTCCTGTCGACCCTGCTGTTCGGCTCCACCGGGCTCGCCGTCACCGTGCTGCTCGTCGGCTCGGTGCCGCTCGCGGGCTTCGCCGCGTACTTCGCGTCCCGGCCGCTCGTCGAATCGCGCCTGCTGCGCGCGTGGGCGTCCGTGGCGTACGCCTTCCTGCCCGCCGCCACGGGCGCGCTCGCGGGCGGGCGCGTCGGCACCGCCGTCCTCGCGATCCTGCTGCCGCTCATCGCGCGCGCGGGCGTCGCGGCGAGCGGCCTCGCCGCCGCGGACGGCGCGCGCGGAAGCTGGCGCGCCACCTGGGCGTACGCGCTGCTCCTGACGATCACGACCGCCTTCACGCCGATCGTGTGGCCGATCGCGCTGGTGCTCGGCGTCGCGCTGCTCGCGGTGCGCCGCCGTGACATCGCCGCCTACGGCCTGCGGTTCCTCGCCGCGCTCGGCACGCCGCTGCTGCTCCTCGCGCCGTGGTCGCTCACGCTGCTGCCGTTCGGCTTCTTCAAGGAGGCCGGTCTCGAGTACGGCACGGGGGCCGCGTCGGCCCTCGACCTGCTCGGCGCCAGCCCCGGCGGCCCCGGCACGGTCAGCGGTCTGCTCCTCATCGGCGTCGTCCTCGCGGCGCTCGGGGCGCTGCTGCGCGGCGAGCGGCAGGCGGCGGTCCGCACCGCCTGGGCCGTCGCGCTCGTGGCGCTGGTCTTCGCCGCCCTGTCGAACGGCTCGGCGTGGGCGGGCCCGGCCACGCTCGCGTACGGCATCGCGCTGCTCGCCGCCGCCGCGCTCGGCGCCGACGGGGCACGCGCGCGTGTCGCCGAGCAGAGCTTCGGCTGGCGCCAGCCGGTGGCGGCGCTGATCGCGTTCGCCGCGGCCGCGGGACCGCTGCTCGCCGCCGCCGGGTGGATGATCGGCGGCGCCGACGGCCCGCTGGAGCGGCGCGACCCGGTGCAGGTGCCCGCGTTCGTCGCCGAGGAGAGCGGCACCCAGGACCAGGCCCGCACGCTGGTCCTGGACAGCGCGTCGGCCGCAGAGGTGTCGTACACACTCGTCCGCGGCTCGGGCGCGCGGCTCGGGGACGCCGAACTCGCCGCCGCCGACGGCACGGACGGGCGGCTCGACCGGATCGTGGCCCGGCTCCTCGCGGGCTCCGGCGCCGACCAGGCCGACCAGCTCGGCGGCTACGCGGTGCGCTACGTCCTCGTACGCGACGGAGCCCCCCGCCAGATGAGCCGCACCCTCGACGCGACCCCCGGCCTGACCCGGCTCAGCCAGGAGGACGGCAGCGCCCTGTGGCGCGTGGACCGGCAGGTCGCGCGCGCGGCCGTGGTGCCGAGGTCCGGCGACCCCGAGCCGGTCGCCGCGGGCCCGGTCGAGGTGCACACGAAGATCCCCGACGGCAAGGAAGGCCGCGTCCTGCGCCTGGCCGACTCGGCCGCCCCGGGCTGGACGGCCACCCTGGACGGCCGCGCCCTGACCCGCACCACCGTGGACGGCTGGGCGCAGGGCTTCGAACTGCCCGCGACCGGCGGCCGCCTGGACGTCACGTACGAACCGCCGGCGGGCCACACGGGGTGGCTGTGGGCGCAGGGCGCGCTCGCCGTCGTCCTGGTGGTCCTCGCGCTGCCGGGCCGCCGCCGCGACGTCGACGACGACCTGCCCGAGGAGCCCGTGGTGCCCGCCCAGGCGGTCGCGGGCGAGGGCCGCAGGGCGCGCAGGCTGCGGGCGCAGGGCGAACAGGCCGCGCAGGACGGCCAGTCGGCGGCCGCATCCGGCGAGGAGGGCGGCCTCGGCGCGGTCCCGCCCCAGCCCCAGCAGGCCCCCGCGTACGACGAGTGGCAGACGTCCGCCCCGGCGGGCGGCGCCGACTACGGCACGTACGGCGGCGAACAGCCCTACGAGGGCGGTCGGTACGGCTCCTACGAGCAGCCGTACCAGGCCGATCCGTATCAGGCGGGATCGCCCCAGAGCGGTCAGTACGACCCGTACGCCTACGGAGGGTCGTACGGCGGCGAGCAGCAGGGCTACGGGCAGCCGTACGACCCGGCGGACGCCGCCTACCAGCAGGACGCCTCCTACGCCCAGCAGCCCCCGCCGATGCCGCGGCAGCCCCCGCCCGGCACCGGCAGTGAGCGCCCCGACGGGAGCCAGCAGTGAACCGCACCACCGTGTCCCTGATCGCCGTCGCGGCCGCCCTGGCCGCCGTCACCGGCTTCGCCTCGGTCAACGCCCCCGACGGCGGCGGCGACGGCGCGAAGGAGGCGAAGCGGCTGCCCGTGGAGCGCACCAGCCTGCTGTGCCCCGAGCCCAGCACGTCGGACCTCGCCGAGACGAGCTACACGGCGTTCACGCCCTCCTCCGGGAGCGCGGGGAGCGGCGGCAAGGCCGAACTGCTGCCCGCCCCCAAGGAGCTGACGGACGCGCCCCAGGGCGGCAAGGGCAAGCCGAAGGACATCAAGCCGTTCCTGTCCCAGAAGGCACCGGGCAAGCCCGTGGCCGCGGAGGAGTCCGGCGCGGACGCGCCCGCGCTCGTCGGCAGCGCCGACGGTGCCCTCGCGCCCGGCTGGGCCGTCCAGCAGACCACCACGGTCAGCGCGGGCGCCGGGCGTGGTGTCCAGGGCGCCAACTGCACGGCCCCGGACACCGACTTCTGGTTCCCGGGCGCCAGCACCGCGAAGGGCCGCAACGACTACATCCACCTGACCAACCCCGACGACTCGGCCGCCGTCGTGGACGTCGAGCTGTACGGGCGCGACGGCACCGTCAAATCCGACGTCGGCAAGTCCATCCAGATCCAGCCGCGCTCCAGCGTCCCCGTGCTGCTGTCCACGCTCGCCGGCAAGCCGCAGACCAACCTCACGCTGCACGTCGTCGCGCGCAGCGGGCGGGTGGCCGCCGCCGTGCACTCCTCGGACGACAAGCTCGGCGGCGACTGGCTGCCCGCGTCCACCGACCCGACCTCCCGCCTGGTCCTGCCCGGCATCCCCGAGGACGCCACATCGGTGCGCCTGGTCGCCTTCGCGCCCGGCGCCGACGACGCCGACCTGAAGGTGCGGCTCGCCTCGCCGACGGGCCCGATCACCCCGGCCGGGCACGAGACGCTGCACGTCAAGTCCGGCATGACGGCCGCCGTCGACCTCGGCGACGTCACCAAGGGCGAGGCCGGCTCGCTGCTCCTGACGCCCACGGAGAAGGATGTCCCGGTGGTCGCCGCACTGCGTGTCACGCGCGGCAAGGGCGACAAGCAGGAGACGGCGTTCATCCCGGCGACCGCCCCGGTCGGCACCCGCGCCACCGCCGCCGACAACCGCGCCAAGGGCTCCACGCTCTCCCTGGTGGCCCCCGGGAGCACGGCCCGCGTGAAGGTCACCGCGTCGCCCGGCACGGAGGCGGGGGACCCCGTCACGAAGACGTACACCGTCAAGGGCGGCACGACCTTCTCCGTGGACCCCCCGGTCCCGTCCGGACTCAAGGGCGCCTACGCCCTCACCCTGGAGCCCCAGTCCGGCGGCCCGGTCCACGCCGCCCGCACCCTGGAACTCCCCGAGAACGGCATCCCCATGTTCACGATCCAGACCTTGCCGGACGACCGGGGGACGGTTTCTGTGCCGGAGGCGAAGCAGGACCTGGAGGTCCTGCAGAAGTAGCGGTGCTGCCTGTTCCGGCGACTTCTCAGCCCGCGCGGCGAAGTTTCAGCCCGTCCGGCGTTTGAGGAGGGGGAGCCGCGAAGCGGCGACAACGGGGGTCCGGGGGCGGAGCCCCCGGTTTCGGGAAGGGGCGGGACTGGGGAAAGCCCCGCAGGGCCCCCAGACCTCAGTCCTCCCCGTACCGCGGATCCACCGACTCCGGAGAAAGCCCGAGCAACTCGGCAACCTGCTCCACGACCACTTCGTGGACCAGCGCGGCCCGCTCGTCACGCCCCTTGGTGCGGATCTCGACGGGCCGCCGGTAGATGACGACCCGGGCGGGCCGCCCCTCGGAGGCCGTGATCGTCCCGCCGAGCGGCACGGTCCCGGCCCCCCAGTCGTCGTCCGCACCGGCCGCACCACTCCCACCGGAGGTGGGCGGAACGTCGAGCACCAGGAAGTCGATCTCGGTGAGCTGCGGCCAGCGCCGCTCGAGCCGCTCCACGGAGTCCTGCACAAGGTCCGTGAAGGCTTCCGCGCGGCTGGCGGAGAGCGGCACCTGGGGAGGCGCAACGGGGCCGCGCATGCCCCTGCCGTGGCGGTCGCGGCGGCGGGGCCTCGGCTCGGTGGAGCGGGGCGGTACGGGGTCGTCCATCACTGGGGAAGCGTAGTCCTCGAGATCGCCCTTTCCGTACGGAGCGCGACATGTTCCGCACGGAGCACGGCATGTCGCTTCCTGACCATTCCAGCCAAGCTTGGGCTCGATTGTGTATCTCTCCAGGACCGTCGATCTCGCGCCGATTGGCAGGATTTGTACCGGGTGGTGACCGCGTTCAACACCACCCGCCCCTCTGACCCCTTGCGTCCTCGCAGGTCAGCGGCGCGCCCACGGACGGCCCTGTGCGTGGGATCACGGCACGACACGGGGGAGTGACCTCGTGGAGAGTCGTCGCGGCCCGCTCAAGAGTGCGGTACCGTCCAACGTCGTGAGCCCTGTACGTCGCTGTTCGCGCACCGCTTGCGGCCGTCCCGCCGTCGCGACGCTGACGTACGTCTACGCCGACTCGACCGCGGTCCTCGGCCCCCTCGCCACGTACGCCGAACCCCACTGCTACGACCTGTGCGCCGAGCACTCCGAGCGCCTCACCGCGCCGCGCGGCTGGGAGGTCGTCCGCCTCGCCGACGGCTCGGGCCCGTCCCGGCCCAGCGGCGACGACCTGGAAGCGCTCGCCAACGCCGTGCGGGAGGCCGCGCGGCCGCAGGAGCGGGCGGCGGAGGCCGGCGGGAGCGGGGTGCGGGGAGCCGACCCGATGGAGGTCGCGCGCCGCGGCCACCTACGGGTGCTGCGCTCGCCGGAGTCCTGAACGGAGCCTCCGCAGGGATGGGCGACGTCTCCGTAGGGATGGGCGCCGCCTCCGTAGAGACCCGTCATTCACCCTTGAACAACCCACCCCGCACGCCCCATTGACGGGCCGTTGGCGCGGACACGACCATTCCTCCCAGTCGTGAGAGATCGCTTTCCGCATCACGGAAGAGATCTGTGCTGCCGTGTCACGGCACGTCCGGGGAGGCCCCTGTGTTCATCCAGGAACTGGAGCCCGTAGCCGACTCGCTCGGCCTGTCCGCCCTCGTCGCCACCCTGCCCCTGCTCACGGTCCTCGTCCTCCTCGGCGCCGTCCGCATGAAGGCCCACCGGGCGGGCCTCATCGGCCTCGCGGTCGCCGTCTGCGTCGCCTGGCTCGCGTACGGCATGCCGCTCGGCCAGACCGCCTCCAGCGCCGCCCAGGGCGCCGTCTTCGGGCTCTTCCCCATCCTGTGGATCGTCGTCAACGCCCTGTGGGTGTACCGGATGACCGTCCGCACCCGGCACTTCGACATCCTGCGCCGCTCCTTCGGGCGGCTCTCCGACGACCCGCGCATCCAGGCGCTCGTCGTCGCCTTCTGCTTCGGCGCGCTCCTGGAAGCGCTCGCCGGCTTCGGCGCGCCGGTCGCGATCTGCTCGGTGATGCTGGTCGCGCTCGGCTTCGACCCGGTGCGCGCGGCCGTCGTCGCCCTCGTCGCCAACACCGCGCCCGTGGCCTTCGGCGCCATGGGCACCCCCGTGGTGACGCTCGCCCAGGTCACCGGCATCCCGCTGGACACCGTCGCCACCGTCGTCGGCCGCCAGACACCGCTGCTCGCCCTGGTCGTGCCGCTGCTCCTGGTCGCCCTCGTGGACGGCCGACGCGGCCTTCGCGAGACCTGGCTGCCCGCCGTGGCCTGCGGATTCGCCTTCGCCGCCGCGCAGTTCGCGGCCTCCAACTACGTCTCCGCGCAACTCGCCGACATCGGTGCCGCGTTGGCCGGCGCGGGCGCGCTCGTCGCGGTGCCGGGCGCCCGCAAGCCCGCCGCCGAGCCCGTCCGGGCCGCGGTCCTGACCGGCGTACGCAGCGAAGACCTGGACCACGACGACCCGCGCGCGGACGTGCTGCGCGCCTACGCCCCGTACGCCCTCATCGTCGTGATCTTCTCGATCGCGCAGATCCCGCCCGTGAAGGACTTCCTCGCCGAGGCGACCCGCACCTTCGACTGGCCCTTCCTGAACGTCGGCGACCCCGCGGGCGACCCCGTCGGCGGCAACGTCTTCTCGCTGCCGCTGGTGTCCACCGGCGGCACGCTCGTGCTGCTCGCGGGCGTCGGCACCGCGGCCGTACTCGGCGTCCACGCGCGCGTGGCGGTGCGCGAGTGGGTGGCGACCGTGCACGAGCTGCGGTTCGCGATCCTCACCGTGACCAGCGTCCTGGCGCTCGCGTACGTCATGAATCTGTCCGGACAGGCCGCCACCATCGGGCACTTCGTGGCCGACGCCGGGTCGGGCCTCGCCTTCCTGTCACCGGTGCTCGGCTGGTTCGGTGTCGCCGTCTCCGGCTCGGACACCTCCGCCAACGCGCTGTTCGGCTCGCTCCAGGTGACGGCCGCCGAACAGTCGGGGCTCTCGCCCGAACTCCTCGCCGCCGCGAACAGTTCGGGCGGCGTCCTCGGCAAGATGATCTCCCCGCAGAACCTGACGATCGCGTGCGCCGCCGTCGGGCTCGCGGGCAAGGAGGGCGACCTGCTGCGCAAGGTGCTGCCCTGGAGCCTCGGGCTGCTCCTGGTGATGTGCCTCATCGTGGTCGGCCAGAGCACGGCGGTCCTCGGCTGGATGCTGCCGTGACGGTCCTCGGGCGGATGCTGCCCTGACGCGGCTTCGGGTTCGGCGTTGCGGGTAGTTTGTTGCCACCGACGAGGGCTTGCCGAGCTCCCAGAACCTTGCAGAGAGGGTTGGCCGTGACTGCTGATCTGTCCCAGCTCGTGAAGGCGTACGACGTGCGCGGGGTGGTCCCGGACCAGTGGGACGAGTCACTGGCGGAACTGTTCGGCGCCGCCTTCGCCCGGGTGACCGGCGCGGACGCGATCGTCGTCGGGCACGACATGCGGCCCTCCTCGCCCGGCCTGTCCGGCGCCTTCGCGCGCGGGGCGGCGGCGCTCGGCGTCGACGTCACGGAGATCGGCCTGTGCTCGACGGACCAGCTCTACTACGCCTCGGGCGCGCTGAACCTGCCGGGCGCGATGTTCACGGCCTCGCACAACCCGGCGCAGTACAACGGCATCAAGATGTGCCGCGCGGGCGCCGCCCCGGTCGGCCAGGACACCGGCCTCGCGGACATCCGCGCACTCGTGGAGCGCTGGTCGGACGAGGGCGCCCCGAAGTCGACGGCGACGCCCGGCACGCTCACGCGCCGCGACACCCTCAAGGACTACGCCGCGCACCTGCGCTCCCTGGTGGACCTCACCTCGATCCGCCCCCTGAAGGTCGTCGTCGACGCGGGCAACGGCATGGGCGGCCACACGGTCCCCACCGTCTTCGAGGGACTCCCGTTGACCCTCGTACCGATGTACTTCGAGCTCGACGGCACCTTCCCCAACCACGAGGCCAACCCGCTGGACCCGGCCAACATCGTCGACCTGCAGAAGCGGGTGCGCGAGGAGGGCGCCGACCTCGGCATCGCCTTCGACGGCGACGCCGACCGCTGCTTCGTCGTCGACGAGAACGGCGCGCCGGTCTCCCCGTCCGCGATCACCGCACTCGTCGCCTCGCGCGAGCTCGGCAAGCACGGCGGCTCCGGCACCGTCATCCACAACCTGATCACCTCCTGGTCCGTCCCCGAGGTCGTCCGCGAGAACGGCGGCACGCCCGTGCGCACGCGCGTGGGCCACTCCTTCATCAAGGAGGAGATGGCCAAGACCGGCGCGATCTTCGGCGGCGAGCACTCCGCGCACTACTACTTCCGCGACTTCTGGAACGCGGACACCGGCATGCTGGCCGCGCTGCACGTCCTCGCGGCCCTCGGCGGCCAGGACGGCCCGCTGTCCGGCCTGGTCGCGCAGTACGACCGCTACGCGGGCTCCGGCGAGATCAACTCCACCGTGGCCGACCAGACGGCCCGCCTCGCCGCGATCCGCGCCGCGTACGAAGGCCGCGACGGCGTCACCATCGACGAACTCGACGGCCTCACGGTCACGGCCACCGACTGGTGGTTCAACGTCCGCGCCTCGAACACGGAACCCCTCCTCCGCCTGAACGTGGAGGCCCGCGACGAGAAGGGCATGACGACGGTACGGGACGAGGCACTGGCGATCATCCGGGGCTGAGGGCCCGTACGCCCGGCCGACGTTTACGCGCAGGCGTTCTGCGGGCACCCGGCCACCTGCCTGGCGTTTGTGGGCGGGGTGTTCTGCGGGCACCCGGCCATCCGCCTCGCGTTTGTGCGGGCCCCCGGCCATCCGCCTCGCGTTTGTGGGCGGGTGTTGTGCGGGCACCTGACCATCCGCCTCGCGTTTGTGGGCAGGCGTTCCGCACGGCGGAACGGGTGGGCACAAACGCCCACCGGGCCGCGCCCGAAGACGAAGCGCCCCCCCACGCCGGGGCATCCGGGGCGAAGCCCCGGCCCAGACCCCGCCCAAGGCCCCCGGCCAGCGGTACGCTGACCAGGCCACAAAAGGCCCACCCACCCCGAAGGGACCCGCACATGCCGCTCGAAGCCGGCCTCCTGGAGATCCTCGCCTGCCCGGCCTGCCACGCCCCCCTCAAGGAGACGGACACCGAGCTGGTCTGCACGGCGGAGAAGACGGAGTGCGCCCTGGCCTACCCGGTCCGCGACGGCATCCCCGTCCTCCTGGTCGACGAGGCCCGCCGCCCCGCGTGACAACGATGGGTCGACGAGGCCCACCGACCCGAGTAACGATCGAAGACGCGCACCGTACGACGCCGCGACCGGCACACCGTACGACCACCCAGCCCGCCACCCGCCGCGCGCGGCGATCGGAGGCCGACCCCCCATGCTCGACGAGTCGCTCCTGGACGCCCCCGAGGCCCTGGCCCGGGCCGACCTGCACGACCTGCTGCGCGGCGCCGCCGAAGCGGGCGCCCGCGTGCGGACGGCGGTCCGGCACGCCACGGAGTCCGGCCTCACGGAGCTCAAGCCGGACGGCCGCCCCCGCGCCGTCCTGATCGCGGGCCCGGGCACCGCCGCGACCGGCGTCGCCGACCTCATCGGCACGCTCGCGGGCACCGCCTGCCCCGTCGTCCGCCTCGCCCCCACCGGCGTGGCCCCCGCCGCCGGCGCCCTGCGCTGGGCCCTGCCCGGCTGGGCGGGCCCCGTCGACCTGCTGCTCATCGTCACCCCGGACGGCTCCGAGCCCGGCCTGACCCTCCTCGCCGAGCAGGCGTACCGCCGCGGCTGCACCGTCGTCGCCGTGGCCCCGCCCCGCTCGCCGCTGGCCGAGAGCGTGGAGGGCTCGCACGGCCTGACGGTCCCGATGGCCACGTCGCCCGCGGCGGCGTACGAGACGGCGCGCAGCGACCTCTCCGCACCGGCGGACGCCAACCCGAGCGCCCCCACTCCGAGCGACCCCAGCCCGAGCGACCCCGCCCCGCAAGACCAGGCCCCGCCCGAACGCGCCCCCCTCACCCCTCCGCACCACCCCCACAACGACGAGCCCGAAGCCCCCGCAGCCGCCCCCGGCACCCTGTGGGCCCTGCTCACGCCCCTGCTCGTCCTCCTCGACCGCACCGGACTCATCGCCGCCCCCGTCGAGACGCTCCAGAAGGTCGCCGACCGCCTGGACAGCGTCGCCGAGCGGTGCGGCCCGGCCATCGCGACGTACAGCAATCCCGCGAAGACCCTCGCCGTCGAGCTCTCCGAGTCGCTGCCCCTGATCTGGTCCGAGGGCCAGAGCGCGGGCATGGCGGGCCGCCGCTTCGCCGCCGCCCTCGCCGAACTCGCGGGCCACGCCGCGCTCGCCGCCGAACTGCCCGAGGCGCTGCCCGCGCACGCCACGCTCCTCGCGGGCGGACCCGTCGGCGGCAGCGACAGCGACGACTTCTTCCGCGACCGCGTCGAGGAACCGGCCGCGCTGCGCGCCCGCGTCGTCCTGCTCAGGGAGCACCCCGCCGACGCCGGGGGCCTGACCGCCGCGCCCGCCGCCCGTGACCTCGTGCACAGCCACGGCACCCCGCTCAGCGAGCTGGAACCGGCCGACGGCGGCGACCTGGAGCGCCTCGCCGAGCTGATCGCCATCACGGATTTCGCGGCCGTTTACCTGGCGCTCGCCTCCGGGGACCGATCATGACCGCAGCGTTCATGACCGCAGCGACTGCGGCAGCAGCGATCACAGCTGCAGAGATCGCGACCGCAGCGATCACAGCCGCAGCGCCGAACCCCCGTACGTGCCCGTACCCGTAAGGGAGACCCCCTCCGTGGACCGCCTCACCAACACCGTCCGCCCCTACGCCTGGGGCTCCACCACCGCCATCGCGGAGCTCCTCGGCGTCGAGCCGACCGGCGAGCCGCAGGCCGAGATGTGGATGGGCGCCCACCCGGGCGCGCCGTCGCGCACCGAGCGCGGCCCGCTCAACGAGGTGATCGACGAGGACCCGGCGCGCGAGCTGGGCCCGCGCGCCGTCGCCAAGTTCGGCCCGCGCCTGCCGTTCCTGCTCAAGATCCTCGCCGCGGGCGCCCCCCTCTCCCTCCAGGTGCACCCGAACCTGGAAGAGGCCAAGGAGGGGTACGAGGACGAGGAGCGCCGCGGCGTCCCCATCGACGCCCCGCACCGCAACTACAAGGACGCCAACCACAAGCCCGAACTGATCTGCGCGCTCACGCCCTTCGACGGACTGTGCGGTTTCCGCGCGCCCGCCGAGGCCGCCGAGCTGCTCGCGGGCCTGGGCGTCGACTCCCTCAAGCCGTACGTCGACCTGCTGCACGCCAAGCCCGAAGAGGCCGCCCTGCGCGAGGTCCTGACGGCCGTGCTCACCGCCGACCCCGACGACATGGCGAAGACCGTCACCGAGGCCGCGGCCGCCGCCGAACGCCTCGGGGGCGCCTACGCCCCGTACGCCGCCGTCGCCCGGCACTACCCCGGCGACCCGGGCGTCATCGCGGCCATGCTGCTCAATCACGTCCGACTCCAGCCCGGCGAGGCGATGTTCCTCGGCGCCGGCGTCCCGCACGCCTACCTCGACGGTCTGGGCGTGGAGATCATGGCCAACTCGGACAACGTGCTGCGCTGCGGCCTGACGCCGAAGCACGTCGACGTACCCGAACTCCTGCGCGTCGTCCGCTTCGAGGCCACCGACCCCGGCGTGCTGCGCCCCGAGGCGTCGCCCGACGGCGAGGAGGTCTACGAAACGCCGATCGACGAGTTCCGCCTCTCCCGCCTTGTCCTGCCCGAGGGCGGCGCCGCGCACGACCTCACCACCGGGACCCCGCAGATCCTGCTCTGCACGGCCGGCGCGGTCCGCGCGGGCGACATCGCCCTGACGCCCGGACAGTCCGCCTTCGTCCCCGCGGGCGAAAAGGCCGAAGTGTCCGGAACCGGCACGCTTTTCCGCGCCACTGTGGTGGCCTGACCCACCGGGCGTCTCTGGTGCTGCAACAATGACCCACCGCAAAGGCCGGGCAAAGCAGCGCCCGGGCGAAGAGCAGTGACGCAAGGCGAAGGGACATCGGGCACACATGAGTGCGTCAGGCGGAACAAAGGCGATCGTGGCGGCACTCGCCGCCAATCTCGCGATCGCGGTGGCGAAGTTCGTGGCGTTCCTCTTCAGCGGCTCGTCGTCGATGCTCGCCGAGAGCGTGCACTCCCTCGCCGACTCCGGCAACCAGGGCCTGCTGCTCGTCGGCGGCAAGAAGGCCCAGCGCGAGGCGACCCCGCAACACCCCTTCGGGTACGGCCGCGAGCGCTACATCTACGCGTTCCTGGTCTCCATCGTGCTCTTCTCGGTCGGCGGCATGTTCGCCATCTACGAGGGCTACGAGAAGATCAAGCACCCGCACGAGATCGAGCACTGGTACTGGCCGGTCGGCGTCCTGGTCTTCGCGATCATCGCGGAGTCGTTCTCCTTCCGTACGGCCATCAAGGAGTCCAACGCCCTGCGCGGCAAGCTCACCTGGACGCAGTTCGTGCGCCGCGCCAAGGCGCCCGAGCTGCCGGTCGTGCTCCTGGAGGACCTCGGCGCGCTCGTCGGCCTGGTCCTGGCGCTCGGCGGCGTCGGCCTCGCGCTCGCCACCGGCGACGGCGTGTGGGACGGCATCGGCACGCTGTGCATCGGTGTCCTGCTCATCGTCATCGCGATCGTCCTCGCGGCCGAGACCAAGTCGCTGCTCCTCGGTGAGGCCGCGGGCACCGAAGAGGTCGAGAAGATCGAGCAGGCGCTGGTCGACGGCGACACCGTCACCGGCGTGATCCACATGCGTACGCTGCACCTCGGCCCCGAGGAACTCCTCGTCGCCGCCAAGATCGCCGTCCAGCACGACGACACGGCCCGCGAGATCGCCGACGCGATCAACGCCGCCGAGGACCGCATCCGCGCGGCCGTCCCCATCGCCCGCGTCATCTACCTCGAGCCGGACATATACAGCGAGGAGGCGGCCGCCGCGGGCACGAACCCGGCGAGGTCCCCGGGCGGCACCCCGCCGGAGACGGGCCACTGACCTTCGTACTTCCCGTACGCCGAGGGCCCCGCACCTGTGTGGTGCGGGGCCCTCGGCGTAACGTACGTCACGGGGTCTCGGCGTACGAAGTCCGGGTCACCGGACCTCGCGCAGCACCTCCAGGATCGCCGCCCCGTCCGGCGCGGCCTCCAACCGCTCCCGGAACCCGGGATCCATCAACTTCCGCGAGAGCAGCGCGAGGATCCGCAGATGCTCGTCCCCCGCGGCCGCCTCCGGCACGGAGATCATGAAGATCAGCTTGGCCTTCGTACCGTCGAGCGAACCCCACTCGATGCCCTCGGCGGACCGCGCGAAGCCGACGACCGGGGCCGTCACCGCGTCCGTCTTGGCGTGCGGGATCGCGATCTCCTCGCCCAGGCCGGTGGTGCCCTGCGCCTCGCGCCGCAGCGCGGTCCGCACCAGCTCCTCCACGTCGGCGACCTTGCCGGTCCGCGCGAGCAGCCCGGCCATCTCCCGGATCGCGGCCTCCTTCTCGTCGGCCGCGAGCTGGACCTTGACGGTCTGCTCGGTCAGATACCCGGAGAGGACCTCGTCACCGGGGGCCGCGGCGTCGGCCGACGGTTCCGCGGGTGAGGACGCCGAAGGGGCGGGCGCGGCGGGGGACTTCTGCCCCGCCCCCGAGCCGACGCCACCGCCCGCGACGGCCGCCCCGGCTCCGGTTCCGGCCCCGGCGCCGACTCCGGCGAGCACCGGCCCGGCCCCACCCGGCCCACCGGACCCGCCGACCAGCGGCTCACCGCGCCGCCGCCGCTCGCTGATGTCCACCAGCGTCACGGTCGCGAGCGCCGTGACGACGGTGCCGACGGCCACCGCCACGAAGAACATCGGTACGCCGCCGATCGCCCCGAGCACCGCGACGATCGGCCCGCCGTGCGGCACCGCGTCCTCCACGCTCGCGAGCCCCGCGATCGCACCGGCCACCGCACCACCGAGCATGTTGGCCGGAATGACCTGCGCGGGCCGCGCCGCCGCGAACGGGATCGCACCCTCCGAGATCCCGAACATGCCCATGAACAAGGCCGCGAGCCCGGTCTCCCGCTCCTGCTCGCTGTAGAGCCGCTTGCGGATCAGCGTGGCCAGACCCTGGCCGAGCGGCATCACGGGAATCGCGGCCGCGCACATGCCCATGACCGTCTGATTGCCGGTCGCGATGAGCCCCGCGCCGAACAGGAACGCGGTCTTGTTGACCGGCCCGCCCATGTCGAACGCGATCATCAGCCCCAGGATCGCGCCGAGCAGAATCGCGCTCGTCCCCGTCATCCCGCTGAGCCAGTCCGTCAGATGCTCGAACACCCACGAGATCGGCTTGCCGATGACGTAGATGAAGAAAAGACCGAGCGCACTGGTCGCGATGATCGGGATCACGATGATCGGCATGATCGGCTGGGCGAACTTCGGAACCCTGACCTTCTTGATCCACAGCACCAGATACCCGGCCAGGAACCCGGTCACGATCGCCCCGATGAAGCCCGCCCCCGCCTCGGAGTCGTACAGCTCACCGGTGTTGGCGATCCACCCGCCGATCATGCCCGGCACCAGCGCCGGCCGGTCCCCGATCGCGTACGCGATGTACCCCGACAGGATCGGCACCATCAGCGTGAACCCGATGACCCCGATCTGATTCACATGCATCCAGAACGAGTCGTCGGGGATGACGAGCCCGCCCTTGGGGTCGGTGTGCCCGCCCAGCGACAGCGAGATCGCGATCAGCAGCCCACCGACCACGACGAACGGGATCATGTACGAGACGCCGTTCATCAGCGCCTTGTACGCGACACTCCGCTCCCGGCCGCCGCCCGCACCCCCGCCGCCGGCCGCCGACTGCGCGCCACCGCCCGAGCCACCGCCGTGCACCGGCGCGCTCTGCACCTGCTCGATCAGCCGCTCCGGGTTGCTGATGCCCTCGGACACCCCGACGGACAGCACGCGCTTGCCCGCGAACCGCGCCAGATCGACGTCCTTGTCGGCCGCGACGATGATGCCGTCGGCGTCTCTGACATCGTTGTCAGTCAGTACATTTTCGGCCCCGATGGAGCCCTGCGTCTCCACCTTCATGTCGATGCCCCGACCGTCGGCGGCCTGCTGGAGCTTCTCCGCCGCCATGTACGTGTGGGCGATGCCCGTCGGGCAGGCGGTCACCGCGAGCAGCTTCAGCCGCTTCCGCCCGCTGGGGTCCCCGCCTGCCGGGGGGTCGGCCGGACTGGTCACGTGGGTCTCCTAACACCTTGGCCAAACACGATCGCGCACATGTTCCCGATCTCCAGGCATCCTGCAACAGACGAGGACAGCTGCCAAAGCGCAAAGGTCCCGGTTCAGGCGGGTCTCACGACCTTTGTTCAGTGCTCGATTCGGCCACAGTCCGAGAGGGGGCGGGCTGGGGCTCGCTGCGCCAATCGGTGTAGATTCGTGACAGTGCCAGACGTCGCTGCTGATGGCGGTCGGGCGGTCCGCTCCTGGACCGGCCGAGGGAGAGAGGGCCTCCGACGGACTGCACTGCGTGCGCCGGTGCATCTCTGTGCCCCGACGCCGCAGGTCAGCCATGCCCACCCTCGATCTACCACGAGGAGCAGCTCAGAATGACTGCCGTCAACGGCCAAGACTTCAAGGTCGCCGACCTCTCCCTCGCCGAGTTCGGGCGTAAGGAGATCACCCTCGCCGAGCACGAGATGCCCGGCCTGATGGCGATCCGCAAGGAATTCGCCGCCAGCCAGCCGCTCGCCGGCGCCCGCATCATGGGCTCGCTGCACATGACCGTGCAGACCGCCGTCCTCATCGAGACCCTGGTCGCCCTCGGCGCCGACGTCCGCTGGGTCTCCTGCAACATCTTCTCGACCCAGGACCACGCCGCCGCGGCCATCGCGGTCGGCCCGAAGGGGACGCCGGACAACCCCCAGGGCATCCCGGTCTTCGCCTGGAAGGGCGAGACCCTGGAGGAGTACTGGTGGTGCACGGAGCAGGCCCTGACCTGGCCGAACACGCCCACCGGCGGCCCGAACATGATCCTGGACGACGGCGGCGACGCCACCATGCTCGTCCACCTGGGCGTCCAGTACGAGAAGGACGGCAAGGTCCCCGCCGTGGAGACCGCCGAGAACGACGAGCACCGCGTCATCCTCCAGGTCCTGAACCGCACGCTGGGTGAGAACCCGCAGAAGTGGACCCAGCTCGCCTCGGAGATCCGCGGCGTCACCGAGGAGACCACGACCGGCGTCCACCGCCTGTACGAGATGCAGCGCGACGGGCAGCTCCTGTTCCCGGCGATCAACGTCAACGACGCCGTCACCAAGTCGAAGTTCGACAACAAGTACGGCTGCCGCCACTCGCTCGTCGACGGCATCAACCGCGCCACGGACGTCCTCATCGGCGGCAAGACCGCGGTCATCTGCGGCTATGGCGACGTGGGCAAGGGCTGCGCGGAGTCCCTGCGCGGCCAGGGCGCCCGCGTGATCATCACCGAGATCGACCCGATCTGCGCCCTGCAGGCCGCGATGGACGGCTACCAGGTCACGACGCTCGACGAGGTCGTCGAGACGGCCGACATCTTCATCACCACGACCGGCAACAAGGACATCATCATGGCCTCGGACATGGCCAAGATGAAGCACCAGGCGATCGTGGGCAACATCGGCCACTTCGACAACGAGATCGACATGGCCGGCCTCGCGAAGATCCCGGGCATCGTCAAGGACGAGGTCAAGCCGCAGGTCCACACCTGGACGCACCCCGACGGCAAGGTCCTCATCGTCCTCTCCGAGGGCCGCCTGCTGAACCTGGGCAACGCGACCGGACACCCGTCCTTCGTGATGTCCAACTCGTTCGCGGACCAGACGCTGGCCCAGATCGAGCTGTTCACCAAGCCCGACGAGTACCCGACCGACGTCTACGTGCTTCCCAAGCACCTCGACGAGAAGGTCGCCCGCCTGCACCTGGACTCGCTCGGCGTGAAGCTGACGACGCTCACCCCGGAGCAGGCGTCGTACATCGGAGTCAAGGTCGAGGGCCCGTACAAGTCGGACCACTACCGCTACTGATCCCGGCCCCGGCCGTCGTCGTGACCAGGCCCCCGACGCGGGGCCCGGTCACGCACGCCGGCCGCCCGGCAGTGCGCCTTCAGCAGGCCCTCGCCCACCGGGGCGGGGGCCTGTGGCCGTGGCGCCGAACCGGCAGCGGTCCGCCCCAGGGCCCCGGCAGCGGTATGCCCCAGGCCCGGCCCTGGCCATCCCACGCCCTCGGCGGCCATCTCGTACCCTCGCCCGCGTCAGGCCCTCGGCGGCCGGCTCTCCGCCAGGAAGCCCCGCTCCACGTCCCGCGACCAGGACCACACGTCCCCCGACAAGGACCACGCACCATGCCCCGCGGCCGGTATTCGCTTCACGATCCGCACGATCACACCCCCCTCGGTGAAGAACACTTCCAGTGCGCGCCAGGCCCTTCCGGCTGGCGCTATGTCGCCCAGCGCACCACCCCCTCGGGCGACCACTCGGGCTCCGTCGACCTGACCCTCGACGAACTCGGCCGCCCTCTCCGTCTCGAACTGCACGCCTCCGGCTGGCAGGTGCGCGCCGCCGCCCTGGACGGCGTCACCTGGGTGCGCTCCGACCCGTCCGGCGCGCACGCCACCGAGAACAACGCCCCCGCTCACGCCTTCACCGGCACATCCCCCGCCTTCCTCATCGCCACCGCCCGGCTGCTGCGGCTCGCCCCCGCTTCCCCCGCGACCAGCGTCCGCCTGGTCGCCTTCACGGACCCGGTCCTCGCCCCCCGCACCCTCGACCAGTCCTGGGCCCTGCTGAAAAGAGAAGCACACGCCACTGACAACGGCCCTCTGACCGTGGACGAATACCAGGTCACAGCCCTGGACACGGGCGAGCAGCACGCCGTCCACATCACCGGCGACGTGGTCCTCGCGGCGCCCGGCATCGAGCTCGAGAACCTCGAGTCGCCGCCGTCGGCGTTCGGCCCGGGGGACTGAGGGCGGCGGAGGGCCGCGGACGGCGCCTGATGGCCGCTGATAGCGGCTGAGGCGGGCTGAGAGGCGCTCACGCCACTTACGCGGGCGGCACGAATCCCGTCGCGGGCCGAGGGGGTTCCTCGGACGCCGACGGCGCCGCCGACGCCGAGCGCGAGGAAGCCGGAGCTGGTGGGGCTGGTGGGGCGGGAGCCGCGGGAGCGGGCGCGCCGGGGCCGGGGGAGGGCCCGGGCGACTGTGATGGTGCCGGTGGGGTCGAGGAGGCGTACGTGGCCGGGGCGGCGGGTGTGATGCCCGGAGGGGTGAAAGGTTCCCCCTGCACGCCGGGCCGGCCCGGCCCCCCGAACGCCCGCCGCACCTCACGCGCCTGCCGCTCGTGCACGACAGCGGCGAGGAACGCCGCCGGAGGCACGCCCTCCGGGGCCGGAGCCCCGGTCCGTGCCACGAGATCGGCCGCGAGCCGCTCCGCCATGGCCCAGCCGACCTGCGGATCCAACTGCCCCATCCGCGTCAGGTACTGGCGGATGGCCAGCCACAGCCCGTCCGGCACCGCGGACAGGTCCAGCTCCGCGAACCGCCCCACGAGCCACGGCGGCGGCGCGGGCACATACTCCATACGCCCCGTCGGCACCCGCTCGCGTACGACGAGGGTCCCCGCGAACACGTCCCCGAGCCGCCGCCCGCGCGCCGACACCAGTGACGCGATGCATGCGACGACCCCGAACATCAGCAGAATCTCGACGACCCCGACCGCCCCGCGCACCAGCGCGTGCCGGAACCGGATCGGTCCGCCGTCGTCCCGCACCACCCGCAGCCCGCACGCGAGCTTCCCGAGCGACCGCCCGTGGCTGAGCGTCTCCACCGCGATCGGCACCCCGACGAGCACCAGGACGAACGTCCCCACCGCGATGGCGGCGACCGCCGCGTCGTCGAGCGAGCCGGCCGCCGCCAGCAGCCCCAGCGTCACCGCCAAATAGACGGACCAGGCCACGACCATGTCGATGAGCACGGCCAGCGCACGGCTCGGCAGCTTCGCGGGACGCAGCTCCAGCGCCACCGCCTCGCCTGTCACCAGCTCACTCACGCCTGCCGCCCTTCCCGTCGCCGCCCCTGAACCGCCAGTCTGCCAAGCTGACAATGGATCGCGCCCGTGTAGTCGCCGTAGCCCGCCTCAGTCCTCAAGCCGCCGTACGAGAAGCCGAGGAGCAGCCAACCCGATGGACCTCGACGTCTTCGTGTCCGCCCACCGAGCGGAGTGGGACCGCCTGGACGCCCTGCTGCGCCGCCAGCGCCGTCTCACCGGCCCCGAGGCCGACGAACTCGTCGTCCTCTATCAGCGCACGGCCACGCACCTCTCCTTGATCCAGTCCAGCGCCCCGGACCCACAGCTGACCGGCCGCCTCACGCAACTGGTGGCACGCGCGCGTAGTGCCGTGACAGGCACGCGCCGCGCCTCCTGGAGAGACGCCACTCGCTTCCTGACACACGGTTTCCCCGCGGCGGTCTACCGCTCCCGCCACTGGTGGGTACCCACAGCGCTGCTCTCCACCGCCCTGGCGGCCGTACTCGGCTGGTGGATAGGCACCCACCCCGAAGTCCAGTCCTCCATAGCCGCGCCCTCCGAACTGCGCGACCTCACCCGCCCCGGCGGCGGGTACGAGACGTACTACTCCAGCCATCCGGCGGCGTCCTTCGCGGCCCAGGTATGGACGAACAACGCGCAAGCAGCGGCGATGTGCCTGGTCCTGGGCGCGTTCCTCTGCCTCCCGGTCATCTGGATCCTCTTCCAGAACATGCTCAACCTGGGCGTCGGCATCGGCCTGATGTCCTCCGCGGATCGCCTGGACACCTTCCTGGGCCTCGTCCTCCCGCACGGCCTTCTGGAGCTGACCGCGGTCTTCGTAGCCGCCGGTACCGGCCTCCGCCTCGGCTGGACCCTCATAGACCCGGGCCCCCGCACCCGCCGCACAGCCATGGCCGAAGAAGGCCGAGCAGCCCTGGGCATGGCCATCGGCCTCGCACTGGTCCTCTTGATATCCGGCGCGATCGAAGGCTTCGTCACCCCCTCCGGCCTCCCCACCTGGAGCCGCATCGGCATAGGCATCGCCGCCGAGCTGGTGTTCCTCGTGTACGTCTACGTCCTCGGCGGCCGAGCCGCGCGCGCCGGCGAGACGGGCGACGTGGGCGAGGGCGAGCGGAGCGCCGCGGTGCCCACCGCGGCGTGATGTGCGCACGACGCGTCTGACCTGCTAGTCTCCTCGTCGCCCCAGAAAAGTCATTGACATGGCAGGACTGGGGAGGTAGATTCGAACAGTTGCCTAGAGCTGGACAGCTCCAGCGGCGGCAGTTAACATCTGCCTGCTTCTTGAATTTCATTAATCGAGAAGCCATCCCGATCACTCGGAATGTTGAGCCGGTAAGACCGGCCGAAAACTTCTGATAAAGTCGGATCAGCCGAAAGGCAAAGGCCCTC
>NZ_AOPZ01000192.1 GCF_000414115.1 Streptomyces aurantiacus JA 4570 | reverse complement strand
CCCGCGGCAACGGCTCGCGCGGCAACGGCTACGGCCGCAGGCCGAGCGCACCCCAGGGCGAGTTCGCCCTGCCGAAGACGATCACCCCCGGGCTGCCCGCCGTCGAGACGTTCGCCGAACTCGCCATGCCGGCGGAGCTGCTTGCCGCGCTCGGCCAGCAGGGCGTGACCGTGCCCTTCCCGATCCAGGCGGCGACCCTGCCGAACACCCTCGCGGGCCGTGACGCGCTCGGCCGCGGCCGCACCGGCTCCGGCAAGACCCTCGCCTTCGGCCTCGCCCTGCTCGCCCGGCTCACCGGCCGGCGTGCCGAGCCCAAGCAGCCGCTCGCCCTGGTCCTCGTACCGACCCGCGAGCTCGCCCAGCAGGTCACCGACGCGCTCACGCCCTACGCCCGGTCCGTGAGGCTGCGCGTCGCCACCGTGGTCGGCGGGATGTCCATCGCCCGGCAGGCCGGCGCGCTGCGCGGCGGCGCCGAGGTGGTCGTCGCGACCCCGGGACGGCTCAAGGACCTCATCGACCGCGGCGACTGCCGGCTGAACCAGGTCGACATCACCGTCCTCGACGAGGCCGACCAGATGGCCGACATGGGCTTCATGCCGCAGGTCGTCACGCTGCTCGACCAGGTGCGCTCCGGGGGCCAGCGGATGCTGTTCTCGGCCACCCTGGACCGCAACGTGGACCTGCTGGTCCGGCGCTACCTGACCGACCCGGTGGTGCACTCCGTCGACCCGTCGGCCGGAGCGGTCACCACGATGGAGCACCACGTGCTCCACGTACGCACCGCGGACAAGCACCGTGCCACCACCGAGATCGCCGCCCGGGACGGGCGGGTGATCATGTTCCTGGACACCAAGCACGCGGTGGACCTGCTGACCAAGCACCTGCTGAGCAGCGGTGTCCGCGCCGCCGCGCTGCACGGCGGCAAGTCCCAGCCGCAGCGCACCCGGACCCTGGCGCAGTTCAAGGAAGGGCACGTCACGGTGCTCGTGGCCACCAATGTGGCGGCGCGCGGCATCCACGTCGACCAGCTCGACCTGGTCGTGAACGTGGATCCGCCCACCGACCCCAAGGACTATCTGCACCGCGGCGGCCGCACGGCCCGCGCCGGCGAGTCGGGCAGCGTCGTCACCCTGGTGACGCCCGACCAGCGGCGCGCCATGACCCGGCTGATGGCCGACGCGGGCGTCTCCGCGCGGACCACCGAAGTGCGCTCGGGCGAGGCGGAGTTGACCCGTATCACCGGGGCGCAGGCCCCCTCGGGGGTGCCGGTCGTCATCCGGGCCCCGGTCACCGAACGCCCCAAGCGTTCGACCTCGTCCGCGCAGCGCGGGCGGCGGGGGCGCGGCGGCCGGGCCCGGACCGGCCGCGCCGACAAGCCTGCCGCCTGAGGCCCCGCTAGGGCCTAAGGTCTGAGTAAGGGTCCTCCACCCAGACCGCCAGAACCGGGCACGCGCCGCCCCACGGCGTCGGCGCCCAGTGCTCCGTTCAGCACCTCCTCGACTCTGTGAGGCATCATGCGCTGCGTCATCGCCAGGTTCCCGTTCGACCTCTCCAAGAGCGAAGTACTGGCCACGATGAAGAACATCGACCCCGAGCCCCTCTCGGGCGGCGAGTACGTGATCATCGGCCGCCGGAGCTACCCCGCCAAGCAGGTCGGCGCGGTCATCACCCGGCAGGACCGCCGCGACTTCACCAGCGGTGAGGTCACGCGGGCCATGACCCGCCTCGGCTTCACCTGCCGCAGCGGCCAGGAGCAGACGCCCGCCGCCCTCCCGCCGGTGCAGGCCGCGTCGGCGCTGCTCGGCGGCATGGACGCGCCGCTGGGCGGCCCCGCGCCGGTGACCGCCGCGGACCCGCTGGAGGGATGAGCCGCGGCGGGAGCCGCCACCCGGACCCGAGGGGTCCTGCCGACGCGTGACACGCGCCGGCAGGACCCCTCGTCCGTTTCCGGTACGGCGGCGGGGTCGGGGCATGGTGTTGAATTTCCCTCGGGGCCCGGGTGCCGGTACGGCATCGGGGCCCTCGACGCGTCGCTCAACGAGGTGAAATGACAGCAGATTCCCCGCTCAGTGGTCGTCTGGACGACGACGACTACCCCGCGTACACGATGGGCCGGGCCGCAGAGATGCTCGGCACCACCCCGGGTTTCCTCCGGGCCATCGGCGAGGCACGCCTGATCACTCCCCTCCGTTCGGAGGGCGGACACCGGCGTTACTCCCGCTACCAGCTGCGGATCGCCGCCCGCGCCCGCGAACTCGTGGACCAGGGCATCCCGATCGAGGCGGCCTGCCGCATCGTCATCCTGGAGGACCAGCTCGAGGAGGCGCAGCGGATCAACGCGGAGTACCGCAGGTCTGCGGCCGGCCAGAGGTCCGGCACCGGCACCGGCGACCCCGGCAGCAGCAACAGCTCCTAGGGCGCGTCCGAGGGGTGCGAGGCCGGGCCGGGCGGGTACCCGGCGTGCCATGGGTGACGTTCTCGTCGGCTCCTGCTCATGGACGGATGCCGCGCTGGTGCGCAGCGGCTGGTATCCGCCCGGACGGCGCGACGCCGAGGGACGGCTGCGGTGCTACGCCGAGCGCTTCCGGGTCGTCGAGGTCGACGCGAGCTACTACGCCCTGCCCGGCGCCCGGAACAGCAGGCTGTGGGTGGAGCGGACACCGCCGGGGTTCGTGTTCGACGTCAAGGCGTTCTCGCCGCTCACCGGCCATCCGACGCGCCCCGCCGCGCTGCCGGACGACCTGCGGGACCGCGCCGCCCGCGCACCCGGCGCGCTGCGCAATCCCGGCGTGCTCGACGAGGTCTGGGCGCGCTTCGCCGACGGCATCGAACCGCTGCGGCGGGCCGGGCGGCTCGGCTGTGTGCTGTTCCAGTTCCCCCCGTGGTTCCGGCCGGGAGCGCGGGCCGAGGCGTTCCTCGAACAGTGCGCCGCGCGCACGGCCGGGTGGCCCGTCGCCGTCGAGTTCCGGCACCCCGCGTGGTGGCGGGGCGGGCAGGGGGACGCGACCCGCGCCCTCCTCGCCGGGCACGGCTTCCCCGCCGTGGCCGTGGACATGACCCAGGCCCTGCCGGCCTCCGTCCCTCCGGTCACCCCGGTCACTTCGCCCCGCTTGTCCGTCGTGCGTTTCCACGGGCGCAGCACCGCCTGGGGCTCGGGCAGCAAGGAGGAGCGCTTCCGGTACGCGTACGCGGAGGACGAGCTGGCGGAGTGGGTGCCGCGGCTGCGCGCGCTCGCCGGGCGGGTGGAGCAGGTGCACGTCCTGTTCAACAACTGCTGCGGGGACGCGGCCGTGCGGGCGGCGGAGGCGATGGCACGCGCCCTGGGCATCGAGGCACCCGCACGCTAATCCGGCCGCAAGGACCGCCAGATCCGGTCCGGCAGGACCCGGGCCGCCTCGTCCAGGTCGACCTCGTACGCCGTCGAAAGCCAGCGCTGGGCCGTCTCCGCGACCGGGCCCATGACGAGGATCTCGATGAAGTGGGCGGGGAGCGGGGCCAGTTCACCGGCGACGACGCGGGGGTGGAGCCAGGCCGCGATGGGGGCGAACTTGGCCTCCTTGGCCGCCATGACCTCCTGGGCGTGGGCCGCGAGATAGCGGGACTGGACGGAGGCGTGCAGGAAGAGGGCCACGTCGCGGTGGTCGCGGGTGAAGTCCAGGTAGGCCCGGACCAGGGCGCGGATGCCGGTGCGGGCCGTGCGGGAGCGGGTCACCGCGGCCACCACCGGGTCGCAGAGCCGGTCCATGCAGCGGATGTACAGCGCGGCCGCCAGGCCGTCGAAGCTGCCGAAGTGGTGGTAAAGGCTGCCGAAGCTGACGCCGCTCGCCGCCGTCACCGCGTTGACCGTGAAGCCCTGGCGGCCCGACTCGGCGTACACCCGCAGAGCCGTGTCGAGGAGCAAGTCGACGGTGGCCTCGCCACGCTGCTGCTTGGGCGCCATGCGGAAGAGCGTAGTCCAGAATCCAGCGCCCGAAACTTTTTCTAGAAAAAGTCTCTAAAAGAGTGGCTTGCTGGGACACACTCTTGGCATGGTCAGTCAAGAGTCCGGGCCGGAGCGGGAGCCCCAGCGGCCGATACCCGCCGTACCGCAGCAACCGGCACCGCAGGTACCGCCCCAGCCCGTGCATCAGCCGCTGCCCGGGAACCCGTACGCCGAGCCCGACCCCCCTGCCCGTACGGGGAGTTCATCCCGCGCCCGCGCGCTCGGCATCGGTGCCGCCGTCCTCGCCCTGGCGCTCGTCGGGGGCGGCGTCTTCCTCGCCACGCGGGGAGACGGCGACGGGCGGGGCGATGGTTCCCGCGAGCCCGCGGCGGCCCCGCCCGCCTCGTCGCAAGGGCCCGAGAGTTCCACGGGCGGCGGCGGGCAGGAGACCGCGGGGCCCGGCTCCGACGACGACCGCGAAGGACGCGGCATCGACGTCAACGCCGGGCGCAAGCCCGGCGAGGCCAAGGCATGGCTCGGCTTCGACGGCGTGAAGCTGCCCGGCAAGGGCACGATCCTGTACGACCTGTGGCGCGAGGGCGACATCGTGGCCCAGGCGACGTACGACGAGGTCACCGCCTTCAAGTCCGCCGACGGCACGAAGGCGTGGTCGGTGCGGCTGCCCGGCCCGGTGTGCGACACCCCCGTGAACGCCTCGCCCGACGGCAAGGTCGTCGTGGTCTACACGACGAGCAAGGCCAAGCAGAGCGTCAAGTGCGACCAGCTCCAGATGATCGACCTGAAGACCGGCAAGAAGGGCTGGCACAAGAAGCTCGTCGAGCACGATCTGTCGGACGGCACCACCATGACGCACGTCGCGATCTCCGGCTCCACCGTCATGGTCGACCAGGACTCCACCGCCCACGCCTACCGCGTAGGGGACGGCAAGCGGCTGTTCAGCACCAAGCCGCAGCGTGAGGGGGCCTGCTTCCTGAAAGGCGTCGCGGGCGGCAGCAGGCTGCTCCAGATGCAGACGTGCGCCGCCATGACGTCCACCCAGCACGGCCGGCTGCGCAAGCTCGATCCCCGTACCGGCAAGGTCGAGTGGACGTACCGGAGCAAGAAGGGCTGGTCCATCGACAAGGTCTACTCCGTCGATCCCGTCGTCGTGTCCCTGCGCAAGCGCAACGACTACGACAACTGGGCCGTCGCCGCCGTCGACGACCAGGGCCGCCAGCGCTCGTGGATCGGCCTCGGCGGCGGCAAGACCGAGTTCGAGCAGTGTGCGGGGGCCGGTGACTCCGGCGAAGGCGTGCAGAACTGCCCCGGAGGCGTCGTCGAGGGCGACACCCTGTACCTCGGGAGCAAGCCGAAGGACAGCATCGGGCCCAACAAGCTCGTCGCCTTCGACCTGCGCAACGGCAAGGTCAAGTGGTCCGAGTCGTGGGGCGGCCGACAGCTCCAGCCGGTGCCCGTGAGCGGCGAGGGGCGCCCCGGCGTCATCGCCTACGCGCGCCCCTCGGGCGAGAAGAACGGGCGGGTGCTGCGGTTCGGTCCGGGCGGCGGCAAGCCGGACGTGCTGCTCCGGCACACCTCCGCGGCCCGCAAGACCGAGACGTTCATGTTCGCCGGACACACGCTGTACGCCGACGGGCGGTTCTACGTCACGTCCTCCCGCCTGGACGGCAAGTCCCACGGCGCCGAGGGCGACGACGGGAAGGGACGGATGCTCTCGTACGGGCGGTGACGCCTGCCTCTCGGCTGGTCACGCCCGCGTGCCGCGGGGCCGCGCTGTGCCGTCGCCCGGCTGCGGCGCCATCGTGGCTGGTCGCGCAGTTCCCCGCGCCCCTTCGGGGCGCGCCCGTCCCCGCGCCCCTTCGGGGCGCTTCCGTCCCCTCCATGGAGCCGTGATGCCCCACCCGTCCTCTTCCTCGCCCTCGCCCGACCAGCCCTCACAGGGACAACCGCAAGGCCAGCCGCCGGGCTCCTTCGGGCCGCCCCCGCCC
>NZ_AOPZ01000191.1 GCF_000414115.1 Streptomyces aurantiacus JA 4570 | reverse complement strand
CGGTCGGACACGTGCCGGATGACCGACAGGTCGTGCGCGATGATCACGTAGGTGAGGCCGAGCTCGTCCTGGAGGTCGTCGAGGAGGTTGACGACCTGCGCCTGGATGGACACGTCCAGGGCCGAGACGGGCTCGTCGGCCACCACCAGCTTCGGCTTGAGGGCCAGCGCGCGGGCGATGCCGATGCGCTGCCGCTGGCCGCCGGAGAACTCGTGCGGATAGCGGTTGTAGTGCTCGGGGTTGAGCCCGACACGCTCCAGCATGTCCTGGACGGTCTTCTTGAGGCCGCCCTCGGGCCGCACGCCCTGGAGCTTGAACGGCGCGCCGACGATCGTGCCGATGGTGTGCCGGGGGTTCAGCGACGAGTACGGGTCCTGGAAGATCATCTGGACATCGCGGCGCAGCGGCCGCATCTTCGCCGTGCCCAGGTGCGTGATGTCCACGCCCTCGAACTCCACGCGCCCGCCGGTCGGTTCGAGCAGCCGGGTGATGAGCCGGCCCATCGTCGACTTGCCGCAGCCGGACTCGCCGACGACGCCGAGCGTCTCACCGGAGCGCACGTCGAAGCTCAGCCCGTCGACGGCCTGGAC
This sequence comes from Streptomyces aurantiacus JA 4570, assembly GCF_000414115.1. Classification (GTDB taxonomy): domain Bacteria; phylum Actinomycetota; class Actinomycetes; order Streptomycetales; family Streptomycetaceae; genus Streptomyces; species Streptomyces aurantiacus_A. Next base: position 1,154 of record NZ_AOPZ01000191.1, on the reverse strand, counting down.
GGCCGCGACCTGCCGCTGGAGCAGACCCTTCTTGATGGGGAAGTGCTTCACCAGTCCTTCGACCTTGAGCAGCACGTCCCGCTCGGCGTCCGTGGCGGATTTCGCCTGCGGGGGGATGGTCATGTCCTGGTCCTTCACAGCTTCGGCGCAATCTCTTCGGTCCAGATCTTGGTGCGCTCCTCGCGCGACATGTGGCACGCCGAGTAGTGCCCGGAGCCGACCAGGGTCAGCTCGGGGCGCTCGCTGCGCGTGATCTGGTCCTTGGGCACGTCGGCGTACGGGCAGCGCGGGTTGAAGGCGCAGCCGCTCGGCAGGTTGATGAGACTGGGCGGGGAGCCCTTGACCGGCACGAGACGCTCGGTCTCCTCGCGGTCGATGCGCGGCATCGAGCCGAGCAGGCCCCACGTGTAGGGGTGCTGGGGCTCGTAGAACACCTGCTGCGCACTGCCGCGCTCGACGCACCGGCCGCCGTACATCACGAGCAGGTCGTCGGCCATCTCGGCCACCACGCCCAGGTCGTGGGTGATCATGATGACCGCGGAGCCGAACTCCTTCTGCAGATCGCGGATCAGGTCCAGGATCTGCGCCTGGACCGTCACGTCGAGCGCCGTGGTGGGCTCGTCCGCGATCAGCAGCTCCGGGTTGTTGACGAGCGCCATGGCGATCATCGCGCGCTGGCGCATGCCACCGGAGAACTCGTGCGGGTAGGCGTCGACGCGCTTGTCCGGCTGCGGGATGCCCACCCGGTCGAGCATGTCGATGGCCCGCTTGCGCGCGACCTTCTTGTCGACGTTGTTGTGGACCCGGTACGCCTCGGTGATCTGCTTGCCGATGGAGTAGTACGGGTGCAGCGCGGACAGCGGGTCCTGGAAGATCATCGCCATCTCGCGCCCGCGCAGCTTGCGCACCTCGTCGGCAGGGGCGCTGAGCAGCTCGGTGCCGTTCAGCCAGATCTCGCCGGAGAGCTGGGCCTTGCGCCTGCCGTACTGCCCGGCCGTGTGCAGGCCGAGGATGCCGAGCGAGGTCACCGACTTGCCGGAGCCGGACTCGCCCACGATGCCGAGGGTGCGGCCCTTCTCCAACTGGAAGCTGAGCCCGTCGACGGACTTCACCAGGCCGTCGTCGGTCGGGAAGTGCACCTTCAGATCGCGCAC
>NZ_AOPZ01000190.1 GCF_000414115.1 Streptomyces aurantiacus JA 4570 | reverse complement strand
CACTGTGTTGGTTCTGAAACAACGAACAGTTGTGCTGGCTGAACAGCTCTACTACTCAATTGAAGAGTGTGCTTGTTCGCTGCCCTGTTTGAGATCCCGTTCAACAACGGGATATTCATAGTGTTTCGGTGGTCATAGCGTGAGGGAAACGCCCGGTTACATTCCGAACCCGGAAGCTAAGCCTTACAGCGCCGATGGTACTGCAGGGGGGACCCTGTGGGAGAGTAGGACGCCGCCGAACTAAATTTGGAGAAGCCCTGGTCCCAGCGTTCACGCTGGGACCAAGGGTCCTTTTTGTTTTTGCTCGAAGAGCGCCGACTACGCGGCTGCGTCAGAATGACTGCGGTACCGAAGACTAGGAGTCACCCATGTCCACCAACTCTCCCGACGAGCGTCCGGAGCGCGACCAGCGCCGCCGGGATGGTGGCGACCGGGGCGGATACCGCGGTGGGCCGCGTCGCGACAACGACCGCGGCGACCGCGGCGGGCCCCGCCGCGACGACCGTCGTGACGGTGACCGCCCCCCCTTCCGCCGCGACGACCGGCGCGATGACCGCCGTGACAACGACCGAGGCGACCGCGGTGACCGTGGCGGGTTCCGTCGCGACGACCGTCGTGACGGTGACCGGCCCGCCTTCCGCCGCGACGACAACCGTGGCGGTGGCGGGTACCGAGGCCGTGACGACCGCGACAGCGGACGGCCCCCGTTCCGTCGCGACGACCGGCGTGATGATCGCCGTGACGACCGAGGCGACCGTGGTGACCGTGGTGACCGTGGTGGCTTCCG
>NZ_AOPZ01000189.1 GCF_000414115.1 Streptomyces aurantiacus JA 4570 | reverse complement strand
GCCGCGCCGGGCCGCGTCTGGCCGCCGCTCGGCCGCCTCCTCGACCGGCCGCGCCCGGACGTGCTCCCGCTCACGGACCAGGAGCTGTACGACCTCCTCGGCGCCGCCGCGGCCCGGCTCGGCGCGGCCGGGGTCGCCGTGCACTGGCCGCGGGAGCTGGCCCGCGAGCTGACCGCGACCGCCGTGGTGCGCCCCGCGCCGGGCACCGCCGCGGACAACTTCGACTTCTTCAAGACGGAACAACTCCTGGAGTTCCGCTGGCAGTTGGCGCTGAGCGGCGGCGACGGGAACGCGGCGGGCGAAGGGGGCGAGGGCGCGGACGGCCCGGGAGACATCCCGCTGACCGAGGCCGAGATGGACGCCCTCGCCGAGGCGCACCGCCCCATCGTCCGGCTGCGCGACCAGTGGGTGCTGGTCGACCCCGCCCTCGTACGCAAGGCACGCAAGCGCGATCTCGGCCTGCTCGACCCCGTGGACGCCCTGACCGTCGCGCTCACCGGCGCCGCCGAGGTGGACGGCGAACGCGTCGCGGCCGTGCCGACGGGCGCCCTCGCCCGCGTACGCGAACGCCTCACCGGCGAACCGCGTCCCGTGCCGCAGCCCCCCGCCCTCAAGGCCACCCTGCGCGACTACCAGCTCCGCGGCCTCGCCTGGCTCGACCGCATGACCTCGCTCGGCCTCGGCGGCTGTCTCGCCGACGACATGGGGCTCGGCAAGACGGTCACCCTGATCGCCCTGCACCTGCACCGGGCGCGCCCCGAACCGACCCTCGTCGTCTGCCCCACGTCGCTGCTCGGCAACTGGCAGCGCGAGATCGAACGCTTCGCGCCGGGCGTCCCCGTACGCCGCTTCCACGGCGCGGGCCGCGGCCTCGACGGGATCCCGGACGGCGCCATCGTCCTCACCACGTACGGCACGATGCGCACCAGCGCGGCCGAACTCGCCGCGCGCGACTGGGACCTGGTCGTCGCCGACGAGGCGCAGCACGTGAAGAACCCGCACGCCGCCACGGCCAAGGCGCTGCGGACCATCCCCGCGGCGGCGCGGGTCGCGCTCACCGGGACGCCCGTCGAGAACAACCTCTCCGAGCTGTGGGCCCTGCTCGACTGGACCACCCCCGGACTCCTCGGCCCGCTCAAGGCGTTCCGCGCCCGGCACGCCCGCCTCGCCGAGACCGGCGGCTCCGCCGAGAGCGACGAGGCGGTGGCGCGCCTCGCCCGCCTGGTGCGCCCCTTCCTGCTGCGCCGCAAGAAGTCGGACCCGGGCATCGCCCCCGAACTGCCCCCGAAGACCGAGACCGACCACCCCGCCCCGCTCACCCGCGAACAGGCCGCGCTCTACCAGGCGGTGGTGCGCGAGACGCTCGCCCGCATCGAGGCGGCGGCCGGCATCGCGCGCCGCGGCCTGGTCATGAAGCTGCTCATGGCGCTCAAGCAGATCTGCAACCACCCCGCGCAGTACCTGAAGGACGGCGCCACCCGCACGAGCGCCGGCCGCTCCCGCTCCGGGAAGCTGGAACTCCTCGACGAACTCCTCGACACGATCCTGGCCGAGGACGGCTCGGTCCTGGTCTTCACGCAGTACGTCGAAATGGCGCGGCTCCTCGAGTCCCACCTCACCGCGCGCGGCGTACCGAACCAACTCCTGCACGGCGGTACGCCGGTGGCCGCGCGCGAGGCGATGGTCGACCGCTTCCAGGCGGGCGAGGTGCCCGTCTTCCTCCTCTCCCTGAAGGCGGCGGGCACCGGCCTGAACCTGACCCGCGCGAGCCATGTCGTGCACTACGACCGCTGGTGGAACCCCGCCGTCGAGGACCAGGCCACCGACCGCGCCTACCGCATCGGCCAGACCCAGCCCGTCCAGGTCCACCGCCTCATCACCGAGGGCACGGTGGAGGACCGCATCGCCGAACTCCTCGCTGCGAAGCAGGCGTTGGCGGACGCGGTGCTCGGTGAGGGCGGAGAGACGGCGCTCACGGAACTGTCGGACGCGGAGCTGTCCGACCTGGTGACATTGCGGAGGGCGCGATGAGCCCCGGACTGCGCTCGGGCGGCGGCCGGCCCCGGACCTTCCCGCCCCTGCCGCCCCGCACCGACCCCCACGCGCCCTTCGCCTCCTCGTGGTGGGGCAACGCGTGGATCGCCGCCCTGGAGGACTCGGCCCTGGACCCGGCCCGCCTCGCCCGGGGGCGCGCGTACGCCCGCGAGGGCCACGTCGACACGATCACCGTCGAGCCGGGCCGCATCGTCGCGTACGTCCACGGCAGCCGCCCCCGCCCCTACCGCGCCGAACTCCGCATGCGCACCCTCACCCCCGACGACTGGGACCGCCTCCTCGACGCGGCCACGGCGGACCCCGCGCACCTCACGGCCCTCCTCACCCGGGACATGCCGCACGCCCTGGCGGCCACCGCCGACCACACCGGCGTCCCCCTCCTCCCCGGCCGCGGCGACCTGGTCCCCTCCTGCACCTGCCCCGACCGCGGCCACCCCTGCAAACACGCGGCGGCCCTCACGTACCAGACGGCCCGCATCCTGGACGCCGACCCCTTCGTCCTCCTCCTCGTACGAGGAGGCGAGGAGACGCACGTACTGGAGGAACTGGCGCGGCGCAACGCGCGCGCGGCGGCGGGAGAGGCGGAGCGGGCCCCAGCGCGCCCCGCTCCCGCAACCGCCCCGACCCCGCCCTCATCTCCCGCGCTTCCCTCCTCGCCCGCCCCGCCCCCCTCCTTCCCCTCCATCCCCGCCCGAGAAGCCCTGGCCACCGACTACCGCCCTCCGCTCCCACCCCCGCTCCCCGCCCCGCCGTACCCCGGCGAGCCGCCCCTCCTCCCGGCCCTGCCCGGCGCCCCCGACGCCACCGCGCTGGAATTCCTGGCGACGGACGCGGTGGCGCGGGCGCACGCGTACCTGAAGTGGGGCGCGCCCGCCTTCGTCGCGCCGGACCCCTGGCACGACGCGGTGCGCCTGGCCGCCTCCCACCCCGGCCTGACCGGCCGCCGCACCTTCAGCCGCCAATTCGCCGCACTGGCGGACTCGGTGGGCCGCACCCCCACGGACCTGTCCCGCGCGGCGGCGGCCTGGCGCCAGGGCGGTGAGGAGGGCCTGGCGGTCCTGGAGTCCCCCTGGGACCCGCCCGCGGGCCCCTTCGACCGCGCCCGCGGCGCCCTAGCCGCAGCGGACCTCCCCCGCATGACCATCCACCACAACCACCTCACGGACCCCACCGGCACCCTCCAACTCCGCTACGGCCACGACGGCCGCTGGTACCCGTACCGCGGCGAGACCCACGGGGGCCGTACCGACTGGTGGCCGGAGGGCCCGCCGGACGAGGACCCGGTGGGCGCCTGCACGGGCTTGCTCGGCTCCTGAGCGTCCTCGGCCCCCCGGCCCCGGGTTTCGCCGCGGCCGGTGCGTGCGGGGACATCGCCGCTACCGTTGACTCTCCAGCAGCGGCGACGAAGGAGACCCCGTGGACGCAGAATTGACCGCCCTCGCGACAGCCGGAGCCACGGCGCTGGTGCAGTCGATGGTCGGGGACGGGTGGGCGCACGCGCGGGACCGGGCCGTGGGGTTCTTCACGCGGCGGCGCCCGGCCGGGAACGAAGAGGACACCGTCGCCGTCGCCGGGGAGCTCGACGAGGCGCGCGAGGAACTGGTCGCCGCACGGGACGCGGAGGACGACGGCGCCGTCGCCGACGTGCAGGCCGAGTGGCGGAACCGGATGCGCCGGGCGCTGCGCGCCGATCCGGAGGCGGCCGCGGAACTACGGCTGCTGCTGGACGAGTTGGCGCCCGACGCTGGGAGCTCCGGACGCGGTGGCAGCGTGAGCAACCGCATCACCGGCGGTGTACAGCACGGGAATGTGATCCAGGCCCACACCGTGGGGGACGTCCAGCTCGGGTAGTCGGACGGCCCCCAGGCGTGCCCGGGCGTCCTCGCCCGTCAGAAGTCCACCCGCGCCCGGTCGTCCAGCCGCCCCACCGAGTCCTGCGCGAACTTCTTCTCGTAGTCGGAGCGGATCTCCTCGATCAGGACGTCGCGCTTCTTCGCCTCCGCCGTGGGGTACAGCAGGATCAGCTCGTAGGAGCGCTCCCGTTCGATCTTGCCGTTGCTGTCCTTCCACTGGCCCCGGCCCTGCTGGACGGTCAGGCCGTCGGAGAAGCCGGGGGTGACGTCGTCGTCGATGAACTTCATGAACTGCTTGTCCGTCACGTCCGGGCCGCCGTCGGGGCGTTCGGTGCCGAAGAAGAGGCGGGTCTCGACGAAGGGCTCGCCGCGGGGAGGCGTGGCCTGGGCGGCGGCGGGGCGGGGGTCGTCGGAGTCGAGTGCCGCGTACGCCGTCGGCGCGCCGATCGCGAGGACGGCCGCCGTCGCGGCCAGGGCCATCCGGGGGCCGGTGAGCGTGAGGGTGAGGGCCATGAGGTCCTGCCTTTCGGGCGTGGGCGCGGGCAGCGCTGATCGTCGACGGGCGTAAACGGTAGAGGACGCGTTCGGCTCCCCAGGGGAGCGACGCGAGGTCTGGCCGTAAGTCGTCGTCTTCCGGTTCGCCACACGAATCCCTTACGTTTCACCTGACTTGACGGGTGTGACGGAGGAGGACGACGGTGCGCGCATCGGCGGTACGTACGGTGGTGGCGGGGATCGCGGTGGCGGGCGCCGTGGTGGGGGTGGTGGCCGGTGCCCCGGGGGCGGCCGTCGCCGAGGGCCGTGCCGCGGGCGCCGCCGACGACCGGCCGTACGCCGCCACCACCGGCGTCGGTGTCCACAACGCGTACGAGAAGGCGAAGTACCCCTACTTCGCCGACGCCCTCGACTCCGGTGCCGCGATGCTCGAACTCGACGTGTGGACCAACGTGTTCGGCGGCGGCTGGCGCGTCTCGCACAGCAACCCGCTCGGCAACGACAACAACTGCGCGAACGCGCAGCGGCCCGAGGAGCTGCGCACCAAGGCCCGCGATCAGCGGCTCGACGGCTGCCTCGCCGACATGAAGGCATGGCACGACGCGCACCCGGGCCACCGTCCCGTGCTCCTGAAGGTCGAGCTGAAGGACGGCTTCCAGGGTCGGGCCGGCCGCGGCCCCGCCGACCTCGACGCGCTGCTGCGCGGCAAGCTGGGCGACGCCCTGTACCGGCCGGGTCAGCTGGCCGAGGGCAGCGGCAGTCTGGACGAGGCCGTGCGGAAGAAGGGGTGGCCCACGCGGTCCGAGCTCGCCGGGAAGTTCATCGTCGAACTCATCCCCGGCACCGTCGAGCAGGGCAACCCGGCCGACACCCTGTGGACCGACCGCGAGTACGCCACGCACCTGCGCGACCTGGCCGCCGCCGGCCGCCTCGGCGACGCCGCCGCCTTCCCGGCCGTCCTGGGCGCCGCGTCCGGCGACCCGCGCACGCGGTACACGGACGCCTCGATCCGGCCGTGGTTCGTGCTGTTCGACGGGGACGCCTCGGTGTACGCGGGCGGGTCGGTCGACACCAAGTGGTACGCCGACCGGCGCTATCTCGTCGTCATGTCCGACGCCCACAACGTGCCGCCCGCCATCAGCGCCACGAACCCGACCGAGGCCCAGGCCCGCGACCGCGTCACCCTCCTCGCGGGCCGGCACGCCAGCGTGGTGTCGTCCGACTGGTATCCGCTGCCGGGGGTGCTTTCGACGGTGCTTCCGCGCGGCTGACCGTTGTCCGCGGTCGTCGCTACGGCTGGAAACGTATCCACACCGGCGCGTGGTCCGACCCCGCCGCGTCCCGCCGCTCCTGCGGATCCGCGCCCACCGACGGCAGGGCGGGCGCCGCCGTGTCCTCCGGCAGGCCCGTGCCCGCCTCGCCGGTGGCCACCACCCGGCCGGTCAGGCGGTGGCTCAGCAGGACGTGGTCGATCAGTTCGCGGCGGCCGAAGTTGACGCGGGAGAAGCGGCGTTCGGCAGGTATCAGCGGCGCCACGTTCCACAGCCGCGTCGCGTCGCCCTTGTCCGGCCTGCCGTGCCCGGGCGTACCGAGCTCGGAGCCCGGCGGGCCGAGCAGGATCTGGGTGGTCGCGGCGGCCGCCTCGTCGTTGAGGTCGCCGAGGACGGCCACGTCGCGCGACCGGCCCTCGCCGTCGAGGAGTTGGTCGGCCAGGGCGCGCAGCGTCGCGGCCTCGGCGGTGCGGCGGTAGAGCGCGTACGCCCCGACGCGGGCGCGTTCGCCCTCGTCGCGCGGCTGGAACCGGCCGCCCGGATACGTCAGGAGCTTCGACTTCAGATGACAGACGGCGGCGTCCAGGGCGATGGCGCGGCTGACGACCCGCACGGCGAACAGGCCCCGGCCCGTCGCGGAGACCTGCCGGCCCGCGTCGTCCCCCTGCACCGGCCGCAGCTTCGGCGGGAACGCCTCGACGTCGGCGAGCACCTCCAGGTCGAGCCGGCTCAGGAAGCCGACGCGGATGCCCCGGTCGTCCGCGTGCTGCGACACCGCCGTGTGCCAGTCGCCGTCGAGCATCCCGGCCAGGTCGTCGAGGGCGGCCGGATCGCCGATTTCCTGCACGCCGAGCAGGCTCGGGTCGAGGGCGCTCACGGTCTCCGCGAGCGCGGCCAGCTTCGCCTCGTACGCCGTCTTGTCGGTCGGCCCGGACGGGCCGCCGGGACGGAAGAGGTTCTCCAGGTTCCAGGTGCCGAGGAGCATGCTGGGGCTCCTTCACCGCGTGAGGTGTCGTGAGGTGTCGTGCAGTGTCGTGAGGTCTCCCCGCGGGCCCGGGGGCCGGGCGGGCGGCGCACACCACCCGGGACGGCGGGCGGCCTCACGCCAGAGTGCTCCCGAAACGCCTGCCGTGACAGGGCCACGGCGGACCCACTCGCCGTACCGTGAACGGATGACCGAGCCTGCCGCATCCGGCCCCGCCGACCTCATCATTATGGGCTGTACGGCCCTCGTTCACGACTCGGCCGAGCGCGTCGGCTTCGCGGAGGACGCCGCGATCGTCGTACGCGACGGGGTGATCGCCGACGTCACCACCACGGACGGCGTCGCGGACCTCGACGCCGTGGAGCGCGTCGACGCCCGGGGCCAGGCGGCCCTGCCCGGGCTCATCAACTGCCACACCCACTCCCCGATGGTGGCCCTGCGCGGCATCGCCGAGGATCTGCCCGTGGAGGAGTGGTTCAACGACTACGTCTGGCCCATCGAGTCCAACCTCTCCGAGCGCGACGTGGAACTGGGCGCGCGGCTCGCCTGCGCCGAGATGATCCGCGGCGGCGTCACCACCTTCGCCGACCACTACTTCGCCATGGACACCGTCGCGGAGGTCGTCGCCGACACCGGCCTGCGCGCCAACCTCGGGCAGGCGTACTTCTCCTCCCAGGGGCCGGAGGGACGCGCGGCGTCACTGGACTTCGCGCTGCGCCACCGGGGAACGGCCGACGGCCGCATCACCACCTGCCTGGCGCCGCACGCGCCCTACACCGTGGACGAGGCAGACCTCGCCGCGACCGCCGAACTGGCCCGGGAACACGGCCTGCTGGTGCATCTGCACGCCGCCGAGAGCCGCGCCCAGACCGAGCACAGCCTGGCCCGGCACGGCGCCACGCCCATCGAGATCCTGGGCCGCGCCGGGCTGCTCGACGTCGACGTCCTCATCGCCCACGGCACCGGCATCGTCGACCGCGACCTGCCCGTCCTGGCCGGAGCCACCGGGCGCGTCGGCATCGCGAGCGCGCCGCGCGGCTATCTGAAGTTCGCCTGGGACCCCACCCCCGTGCGTGACCTCGCCGGCCTCGGCATCCCCGTCGGCCTCGCCACGGACGGCGCCGCCTCCAACAACTCCCTCGACGTCTGGGAGGCCATGGCGCTCACCGCGCTCGTCCAGAAGTCCACCACCGGCGACCCGCGCTGGCTGACCTCCCGTCAAGCCCTGCACCACGCCACGCTCCAGAGCGCGCGGGCCGTGGGCCTCGACGAGCGGATCGGCGGCATCGCCGTCGGCCGTCGCGCCGACCTGATCCTGGTCGACCTCACCGGACCGCACACCCAGCCGGTACACGACCTCGCCGCCACCCTCGTGCACAGCGCGCGCAGCGGTGACGTACGCACGACGATCGTCGACGGCCGCGTCCTGATGCGCGACCGCGAGCTGCTGACGGTCGATGTGGCCGCCGTGGTGCGGGAGTTGGGGGAGCGGCTGCCCGCGCTCGTGGAGCGGGGGCACGGGCGCCGGATCCAGGAGTACGACGCGTGAGGGGGGCGGCCACGGCATAGGGCCCACCGGGGCGCGGGGCCCGCCGATCACCGGTCCGCCGCGCTCCTTAGGGTGGAGGGCATGGCGACTCCCGCGGCACCCGAGCCCCTCGACGGGCTCATGAACGACCCCTACGGCACCTACGCGCAGTTGCGCGAGACCGCCCCGGTCCGGCGCATCGCCGGACCCGACGGCAACCCGGCCTGGCTCGTCACGCGCTACGCCGACGTACGCGCGGCCCTCGCCGACCAGCACCTTTCGGTGGACAAGAGGCACGCGCTGCCCGGGAGCTACCGCGGTTTCTCGCTGCCGCCCGCGCTGGACGCGAACATGCTGAACATGGATCCGCCCGACCACACCCGCATCCGGCGCCTGGTCGTCAAGGCGTTCACGAAGCACCGCGTCGAGAGCCTGCGCGAGCCCATCCGGCGCACGGCCGACGCGCTCCTCGACGCCATCGAGGAGAAGGCCCGCACCCACGGCCGCGCGGACCTCGTGGCCGCGTACGCGGCACCGCTGCCGATCGCCGCCATCTGCGACCTCCTTGGCGTGCCCGCCACGCACCGGATCGACTTCACCGCCTGGACCGACGCGCTGATCGCGCCCGACCCCGCCCGGCCCCACCTCGCCAAGGAAGCCGTCGTCGCCATGCTCGGCTTCTACACCGGGCTCGTCGCGGACAAGCGGAGACAGCCGGGCGAGGACCTGCTGTCCGACCTGATCGCGGCGCGCGACGAGGGCGACCGGCTCAGCGAGGACGAGCTGACGTCGCTCGCCTTCCTGCTGCACTTCGCCGGGTACGAGAACGCCGTGCAGCTCATCGGCAACGCCGCCCTCGCACTCCTTCGGCACCCGGAGCAGCTCGCCGCCCTGCGGGCCGATCCGGCGCGACTGCCGGGCGCGGTCGAGGAGTTCATGCGGTACGACACCTCGGCGGTGTTCTCCATCCGGCGGTTCGCGCGCGAGGACCTCACCATCGGCGGTGCGCGCGTGGCGGCGGGCGAGACCGTGTTCCTGGGCCTCGGCTCCGCGGGGCGCGACCCCGGCCGCTTCCCCGATCCGGACCGCCTCGACATCGGCCGCGACGCGAGCGGCCACCTCGCCCTCGGCCACGGCATCCACCACTGCGTGGGCGCGCCGCTGGCCCGTCTGGAGCTGACGATCGCGATCGGCGCGCTCCTGGAACGCTTCCCGGACCTCGCGCTCGGCGTACCGGAGGAGGAGCTGCGGTGGCGGCCCTCGATCCGGGCGCGAGGGCTGCTCGCGCTGCCGGTGGTGTTCTGAGCGGCACTTCCGCAGGGACGCTGAGAAAAACTCAGGGAAATCCCGTACGGGACCGATGAGTTCTTGTGAGACGTCCAGTCAGCCCTCCCGAGAACCGCGAACCGCGGACCGGATCCGGAGGAATGCGCCATGGGACTGCCGCACATCGTCACGCGCGCGGAGTGGCTGGCCGCGCGGGAGAAGCTGCTCGCCAAGGAGAAGGCCGCCACCCGCGCCCGCGACGAGCTGAACGCCGAGCGGCGCGGGCTCCCGATGGTCGAGGTGGACAGGGACTATCTGTTCGACGGCGCGGACGGCAAGGCGACCCTGCTCGACCTGTTCGCCGGCCGCGTCCAGCTGATCGTGTACCACTTCATGTTCGCCCCCGAGTGGGACGCCGGCTGCCGCGGCTGCTCGGGGTTCATCGACCAGATCGGGCACCTCGCGCACCTGCGGGCCCGCGGCACGACGTTCGTCGCCGTCTCGCGCGCGCCGTTCACCCGCATCCTGCCGTTCAAGGCTCGCATGGGCTGGGTCGTGCCCTGGTTCTCGGCGTGCGGCGGCGAGTTCAACCGCGACTTCGCCGCGTCGTACGCCGACGCGGACGGGCAGGTCCACGACCGGCCGGGCCTGAGCTGCTTCCTGCGCGACGGCGACCGCGTCTTCCACACCTACTCGACGTTCGACCGCGGCCTCGACGGCCTCGGGTCCACCACCAGCCTGCTCGACCTCACGGCGCTCGGCCGACAGGACGAGTGGGGCGTGCAGTACCACGACGAATATGAGGAGTTCGGGTACTGAAAACCGCCGAATAGCCCCAACTCCGTGTCGGTTGCGTCACGTTGCGAGTCCCCGGGGGTGCTTCGCGCGTTCTCTTAGGTGCGGAGTCTTCGCTTTCGAAGGCTTCGTACGTAGCACTGAGTCGCACACGGGGGATCAAGGACATGATGAACGGACGAGTAGTGCTGGAGCGTTTTCCGGCGGGCGGGCCGCGCGGGTCGTGGCCCGCGGAGGAGTTCGCCAGGGCGCGACGCGGCGAGGGACAGCGGGCCGAGGTCGTGATGGATCTGGCGACCGACGCGTTCCTGGTGATCGTGCGGGGCCAGGAGGTGGAAGAGTGCGCCGCCGCGTGACCGGGCGCCGCCGGGCCGATGGGCATGTGCCGTCGGCCCGGCACCGGCAGGCGATATGAGCCCGGCTCAGGCCCGGACGGCCCCGGCCCACCCCGGGACCGCCCCGGCCATCCGGCACAGGGCCAGATAGAGGGGGATCGGCGGGGTATAGGGGACGGTGTCGTCGGGGCGGTGCACCAGGACCGGCTCCCGGGTGGCGTCCGGCACCACCGCCCCCGGCGAGTAGAACGCCGACGGCGGCCACTCCAGGGCCACGTCCGAGTCCGCCGGCACGATCCACCACCAGCGCGGCCCGTCCTCGTACACACAACCCGCCCGGGGCAGCCGGTCGAGGAGCCGCGGCCCGAACTCGGCGGGCACGGCGACCGCGTCGCAGCCGAGGGGTTGCCGCATTCCGGCGGGGACGGCGAGCCGTGCCACTGGCTGCACACTCACGACTCGCCGTCCGGTCGCCCGCTCCCGCTCTCGCGAGAGCCGTACCAAGGTGTCAAGCTCCAACAGTCGCGCTGTCCCCGTGCTCACATGTCCCCCGGCCGCATCACTGTCGCACTCGCATCCCCGTCAATCGGCTCAAAGGCCGTCGGTCATTCCGTGGTCCCCGACGTCGGCCGTTGTCTCGAAACCGCACGCCGCCGGATCGGGTGATCTTGGCAGCTCCGCCCACACCGAAAGGCCGGATCCGGAGTCCTGGACACCCCATGCGTTGCTCACGGCGCTCACGAGAAGCAATCCCCTCCCGTGCTCCTCGTCGGGCCCCCGCAGCCCCGTCGGCCGTGGCACTCCCGCTCCGCAGCCCTCGTCCCGTATGGCTATCCGCACGGTGTCGGCACCCGTACAGATCTCGCAGACGACGGTGCGGCTCGCGGTGTGCACGATCGCATTGGTGACCAGCTCCGATACGACGAGCGCCGCGGTGTCGCAGGCGTCGTCGCCGACCGCGAGGGAACTGAGCCGTTCACGCGTCAACCGCCTGGCCCTGGCCACGGAACTCGGCATCGCGGCCAGGGTGAAGGTGACACAAGGCTCGCCACCCTCCGCCCGACCCTTGGCGAAGGCGCCAAGTCGGGCTCGGGTGGCTTCAGTTCCTAACGATGCGGGCGGAGTCACGCTCTCCACTATCGCCCCGCCGCGAACACCTTGGCAAGACCCACTCTGAAAAGTGCACAGTGACGTGTTCCTTTGAGACGCCGCATGGCACACTTCTCGCAACGCCTCACCAAGCGGCGTGACTTGGCGCGACGCGCAGTGAAGTGCGGTGACGCACGGTAACGCGGGTCGCACGGAAGCGATGCGGAGAGCGACGCGAAGTGGGTGGAGGTAGGACGTGAGCGAACCGCGGTCGGCGCCGACCGTCGGACAGGTCGTTCTCGGTCGTCGCCTGCAGGACCTGCGCGAACGGGCGGGCCTCAAACGTGACGAAGCCGCGCGGATCCTCCGCGTGGCCCCTGCCACGGTCCGCCGCATGGAGACGGCCGAGGTCGCCCTGAAGATCCCGTACCTCCAGCTCCTGCTGAAGGCGTACGGCGTCACGGACGAAGAGGCCGACGCCTTCGTGCTGCTCGCCGAGGAGGCGAACAAACCCGGCTGGTGGCAGCGCTTCCACGACATCCTGCCCGGCTGGTTCAGCATGTACGTCAGCCTGGAGGGCGCCGCGAGCCTCATCAGGTCCTACGAGCCGCACTTCGTGCCCGGACTGCTCCAGACGGAGGACTACGCGCGTGGCGTGCTGCGCTCCGGGGCCATCGGCCAGACCCGGCCCGAGGACATCGAGCGGTACGTGGCGCTGCGCATGGAGCGCCAGATGCTGCTCAGCCGCGAGGACGCGCCGAGGCTGTGGGTCGTGATGGACGAGACCGCGCTGCGCCGCCCCGTCGGCGGGCCCGAGGTGATGCGCGCGCAGATCGACCGCCTGCTCGAAGCCGTGGAGCTGCCGCACGTGACACTGCAGGTCGCGCCGTTCGCGGCGGGTCCGCACCCCGGCACCTTCGGACCGTTCGTGCTCTTCCGATTCGCGATGGCGGAGCTGCCGGACATGGTCTACAGCGAGTACCTGACCGGCGCCGTCTACCTGGACGCCCGTACCGAGGTGGCGACCCATCTTGAGGTCATGGACCGCATGGCGGCCCAGGCCGCGACCGCACAACGCACGAAGGAGATCCTCCGGGATGTCCGCAAGGAGCTGTGAATGGACCGAGATCGACATCGTGCGGGCACGGGCCCGGCGTCCCGGCCCGACACCCGCGCCGATTCCCGGCCCCCCGGGACCCGCATCTACAACGGCATGCCCGCGCGCGAACTCGGCGCGGAGGGCTGGCACAAGCCGTGGAGCGGCGGCAACGGCGGCAACTGTCTCGAAGCCATGAAGCTGGCCGACGGCCGGGTCGCCGTCCGGCAGTCCTCCGACCCCGACGGGCCCGCGCTGATCTACACCGACGGTGAGATCAGGGCGTTCATACAGGGCGCGAAGGCGGGGGAGGCGGACTTCCTGCTGTCGTGACACGTGTCGGGGCGGGCTTTGTGCGTCGGTGAGCCTTGTACGGCGAAGGATTTTGTACGTCGGTGTGCTTTGTACGTCGCGGTCTTTGTACGTCGGTGAAGGGGCAGGGGAGCCACAGATGGCAGGGGCGGGGCAGGTTCGGGGCGACGCGGACGGCGCGTCGGGCGGCGACTCGTCGTACATCGACACGAGCAAGCCGCATCCCGCGCGGATGTACGACTGGTGGCTCGGCGGCAAGGACAACTACCCCGTCGACGAGGAGATGGGCCGTCAGCTCGTCGCCATGGACCCGCGGATCCCGGCCGTGGCGCGGGCCAATCGCGCGTTCATGCAGCGTGCGACGCGATGGCTCGCCGCCGCCGGGGTCCGGCAGTTCCTCGACATCGGCACCGGCATACCCACCGAGCCCAACCTGCACCAGATCGCCCAGGGAGTCGCGCCCGACGCCCGCGTCGTCTACTGCGACAACGACCCCATCGTGCTCGCCCACGCAGAGGCGCTGCTGCGGTCGGCTCCCGAGGGCGCCACGGAGTACATCCAGGGCGACGCCCGCGACCCCGCCGCGATCCTCGCGGAGGCCCGCAAGACCCTCGACTTCACCCGGCCGGTGGCCCTGTCGCTGGTCGCGCTCCTGCATTTCGTCCCGGACGAGGACGGTGCGTACGAAGTGGTGGACGAGCTGGTCTCCGCGCTGCCGTCGGGTAGCTATCTGATGCTGTCCCACGGCACCGGTGAGTTCACCCCGGACCAGGCGCGGAAGGCGGGTGACCTCTACAAGTCCCGTGCCCTCAGCCTCGCCCTGCGCGACCGCGCCGAGGTGATCCGCTTCTTCGACGGTCTGACCCTGGTGCCGCCCGGCGTGACCGTGGCCGACGAGTGGCACCCGGAACTGGGCGAACCGACGCCCCCCGTGGGGGACGGACCGCTGCCCATATACGGCGGGGTCGCTCACAAGGAGTGAGGGGCGCTGGGCCGTGCGGCCACGGGGAGGCGGGGGCACGGGGCCGAACAGGCACGTGTCCGGGTGTTCCCGGTGTCCCGGGTGTTGCTCAGGCGCTGGGTGGCGGGTTCCTGTTGGGCGTGCCCGGGCCGTGAGATTGGCCGGTTCCTGACGGTCGGGCTCCTGGCGGGCGCGCTTCTGACGGTGGGGCTTCTGACGGTCGCGCTCGGGCTCGGGTCTACGTCCCCTGCCGGGGGCACGCCGTGCTCCCGCTCACGCCCTGAGCGGGCGGTCCTTCGCCGTCACCGGTGCGGGGAGGGACGTCGTGCCCATGAGGTGGCGGTCCACCGCCGCCGCGGCCGCGCGGCCCTCCGCGATCGCCCAGACCACCAGGGACTGGCCGCGGCCCGCGTCCCCGGCGACGTACACGCCGGGCACGTCCGTCGCGTACCCCTCGTCCCGGGCCACCGTCCCGTCCGGTGCCACCGTCACGCCCAGCTCCGCGACCGCGCCGCCCGCCGTCACCTCGGGCCCCCGGAACCCCAGCGCAAGGAGCACCAGGTCGGCCCGCAGCACCCGCTCGGCGCCCGGCAGCGGCCGCCGCCGCGCGTCCACGGCGCCCACGTGGACGGCCCGCACCCGGCCCGCCGCGTCCCCGGCGAACCGCAGTGTCGACGCCGCGAACAGGCGCGCGTCGGCGTCCGACTCCTGCGCGAAGCCCAGCTCGCCGGCCTCCTCGTGGGCGGGGGAGACCCGGTGCACGGTGGGGTAGGACGGCCAGGGGTCGGCCTCCTCGTCGCGCTCGGCCGGCGGCAGGCTGCGGATGTCGACCTGCGTGACCGACGCGGCGCCCTCGCGCACCGCCGTCCCCAGGCAGTCCGCGCCGGTGTCGCCGCCGCCCACGATCACCACGTGCTTGCCGGCGGCGGACAGCGGGGAGACGTCGAGGTCGCCCTCGCACACCCGGTTGGCCGGCGGCAGATACTCCATCGCCTGCCGTACGCCGTCCAACTCCCGGCCCGGCACCGGAAGTTCCCGCCACGCCGTGGCCCCGACGGCCAGCACGACCGCGTCGTGGCGGGCCCGCAGCGCCGCCCCGCCGATGTCCCGGCCGACCTCCGTCGACGTACGGAACTTCGTGCCCTCGGCCCGCATCTGCGCGAGCCGCAGCTCCAGGTGCCGCTTCTCCATCTTGAACGCGGGGATCCCGTACCGCAGCAGCCCGCCCGCGCGGTCGTCCCGCTCGTACACGACGACCGTGTGCCCCGCCCGCGTCAGCTGCTGTGCCGCCGCGAGCCCCGCGGGCCCCGAACCGACGACCCCCACCGTCCGCCCGGTGAGCCGCTGCGGCGCCCGCGGCGCGGCGAGGCCGTCCGCCCAGATGCGGTCGGCGATGGCCACTTCGACGTTCTTGATGGTCACCGCGGGCTGGTTGATGGCGAGCACGCAGCCCGCCTCGCACGGCGCCGGGCACAACCGCCCGGTGAACTCGGGGAAGTTGTTCGTCGCGTGCAGCCGCTCGGCGGCGGCGTGCCAGTCCGCGCGCGAGACGAGATCGTTCCACTCGGGGATCAGGTTCCCCAGCGGACATGCCTCGTGGCAGAACGGAACCCCGCAGTCCATGCACCG
The DNA here is from genome assembly GCF_000414115.1 of Streptomyces aurantiacus JA 4570. Taxonomy (GTDB): domain Bacteria; phylum Actinomycetota; class Actinomycetes; order Streptomycetales; family Streptomycetaceae; genus Streptomyces; species Streptomyces aurantiacus_A. The sequence continues at coordinate 1,080 of NZ_AOPZ01000189.1, read as the reverse complement.
CTCGGCCTGCGGCTCCACGAGGGGCAGCAGCGCGCCGGGGACGTACACCTCGTCCCAGTCCTTGACCCGCTCACCCACCGGCCGCCGCGGCCACTCCCGGCGCGGATGCCGCAGGAACCCCTTGGGGTCGGCCATGGCCGCCTCCCTACGCGTAGGGCGCGTCTTCCAGCCACGGTACGTCGGGGCGGTGGGGGCGGCATGTGGACCGGAAACGCCTCAGGTCAGGCCGAGGACGAGGCACACGGTCGCGGCGGTGGCGGCGGCGGTGCGGATGTGATTCCACATCGTCCACTCGGTCACGTACGTACGCCAGTACTCGGCGCCGTGCTCGGACGCCGGGTCGACCTTCGCCAGCGCGTCGTTCCGCGGCACGTTCGCGGCGACGGTCACGCCGAAGCAGCCGAAGAGATACAGCGCGCAGCCGAGCAGCAGCTCCACCGTGCCCTCGTCCGGCCACACCACGAACGTGACCACGGCGAGCACCGCGCTGACGCCCGTCGCTCCCATGAACACGGCCATGAACGCCGGTTTGACCGCCGCGACGTTGATCGCCTGCATCGCGGCGACGCCCTGCGCCGGCGGCAGCGCGGCGAGGCCCTTCATCACGAAGGTGGAGAAGCCGATGAACACCCCCGCGACGAGGCCGCAGGCGACCGCACCGAGCACGGTGAGCACGAAGTAGGGTCCGTCGATCATGGCAACTCCCTGAGTGGGTCCGGCCTCTGGCGGTCGGCACGCCGCGCCGGCTCCGGCATGGCGCGAACTGCCTGAGAACAGTCAAGAACTGTCTGAGAACAGTCAATGACCACGGCGCGCTCCACGCCATACGCGGACCCCGCAGAGCCATACGCGGGCGTCTTGGGCGGGGTGCCGTGTCGCACGCGGGTCGCCGCGTCGTCCGCGCCCCGCCTCACGCGCCGAGTCCGCCTCCCGGTCCCTCCCACTCCCGCAGCCGCTCCGCCACCGCCCCCGCGATGGCTCGTCTCGCCTCACCCCGTGGCACGCCGCGCATCAGCAGCCCGTCGTACTCCGTGTCCGTGTGCCGCACCGCGGCGATCACCGCCGCCGTCACGGCCGTGG
>NZ_AOPZ01000188.1 GCF_000414115.1 Streptomyces aurantiacus JA 4570 | reverse complement strand
CGAGACGTGGGCGGCCTGGGGGGAGGCCACGGCGGCGGCGCGCGCGGCGCTCGCGGAGCCGCGGTTCGCGCCGCTCGCGCGGTGGTCGGACATCGGCCCCTACCGGCTGCTCACGGCACTGCCCCCGGAGGCGGTGTACGACACGGTGGCCCGCGAACTGCTCTCCCCCACCCACCGCGAACTCGCCCGCACCGCCGAGGTGTTCCTCGACCGCGCGGGCCAGGCGGGCCGCGCGGCGGCCGAGCTGGGCATCCACCGCCAGACCCTCTACTACCGCCTCTCGCGCGTGGAGCAGCTCACGAAGCTGGACCTGGACGAGGGCGAGGACCGCCTGCTCCTGCACATGATCCTGAAGGCGTCACGGCTGTAGGGGCCCACCTCAACCGGCGGGCGCCCGGCAGGTGAGGCTCGGCCTGGAGACGGTGAAGACACACGTCGGGAACGTACTGACCAAGCTCGGCGCGCAGAACCGGACCCACGCGGTGGTGATCGCGTACGAATCGGGTCTGGTGGTGCCGGGGTTCACGGGCTGACGCGCGACGCGACAGCCGGGTTCACAGGCTGACGCGCAACACGACCCGCGAGATCACCACCTGCTAGAGCCCCTCCCGCCCCGCCCGTTCCATCACCCGCCGCAGTCCCTCCGTCAGCTGCGCCGCGTCCGTCGCCGACTCCGGGTCGAAGAGCCACTGCACCATCAGCCCGTTGAGCAGCGTCGTATAGAGCCGCCCCTCCGCGTCGAGGACGTCGTCGCCGAGCGTGTCCTCGTCGATGTCGAGCATCAGCGCGGCCACGCCCGCGCGCCCCTCCCGCTGCGCCTTGGCGACGAGTTCGCGCACCCCGGGCAGCCGGTCGCCGTAGGTGACGAACTCCAGGCTGAGCATCCACACACCCCGTGCCTCGGGGAACGTACGGATGACGTTCCCCCACACCTCCTGGAACCGCTCCAGCGAGCCGCCGGGCGCCGCGCCCGCGTCATCCACCGGATGGAAGGCGTCGCCGATGGACTCGATGAGCGCGATGTACGCCTGCGCGAGCAGGGCGTCCTTCGAGCCGTAGTGATAGCCGATGGACGCGAGATTCGTGCCCGACTCCTTGACGATGTCGCGCGCCGTCGTGCGCACGAACCCCTTCTCCAGCAGGCAGCGCTGGGCGCCCTCCAGCAGATCCTCACGGTGTCCCATGCGCCGACTCTACCCAGAATCCAGACGCTCGTCCTACACGCTCGTCCTACACGCTCGTCCCACACACTCGTCCTACACACTCGTTCTAGACAACTGTTTTATACGTCCGTACAGTCCCTGGGCATGGCTACGAATCCGACGCCCGCACGCGCGGGCCGCAGGGAATGGACGGCCCTCGCCGTCCTGATGCTGCCGCTGCTGCTCGTCTCGATGGACGTCTCGGTCCTCTACTTCGCGGTCCCCGCGATCAACGCGGACCTGGAACCGACCGGCACCCAGCAACTCTGGATCTTCGACATCTACGCCTTCGTGCTCGCCGGACTGCTCATGACCATGGGCTCGCTCGGCGACCGCGTGGGCCGCCGCAGGCTGCTGCTCTGCGGCGCGGCGGCCTTCGGCGCGGCGTCCCTCACCGCCGCCTACGCCGACAGCGCCGAACTCCTCATCGCCGCCCGCGCCGTCCTCGGCATCGGCGGCGCCACCCTGATGCCGTCCACGCTCGCGCTGGTGCGGACGCTGTTCCGCGACGCCGGGCAGCGCGCGACGGCGATCGGCATCTGGTCCGGCGTGATGGTGGCCGGCATCGCGCTCGGCTCGGTGCTGAGCGGGCTGCTCGTCGAGTTCTTCTGGTGGGGCTCGGTGTTCCTGGTCAACCTGCCCGCGATGGCGCTGCTCCTGGTGCTCGCGCCGGTCCTCATCCCGGAGTCCAGGGACCCGCGTCCCGGCCGCTTCGACCTGCTGAGCGTGCCGCTGTCACTGGCCGCGGTGCTTCCGGTCGTGTACGGCCTCAAGGAGATCCCCTCCGAGGGTGTCCACGTGGAGTACGTCGCGTCGCTCGCCGTGGGCCTCGTCTTCGCGGCCCTGTTCGTACGCCGCCAGCGCACCGCCGCGTCCCCGCTGATCTCCCCCGCCCTGTTCCGCGGGTCGCGCGGCTTCGCTCCCGCCGTCGTCCTGAACCTCGTCTCGTCGTTCGCGATGATGGGTTCGGCGTACTACACGACGCAGTATCTGCAGTCCGTGCTCGGCAAGAGCGCGATGGAGGCCGCGCTGTGGGCGCTGCTGCCGTCGGTCCTCATCGGCTGCGCGGCGCCGGTCGCGACGGCCCTGGTGCGGCGGGGCACGGACCGGGCGTACGTGGTCGCGGGCGGCTTCGCGGTCGCGGCGTGCGGGTACGGGCTGCTGCTGCTCGCGGACACCGACGCGCTGTGGACGGTGCTCGCGGGGGCGGGGGTGCTCGCGTGGGGGGCGGTGGTGGTCGGCTCGCAGCTCACCGACTTGGCACTCGGGTCGGCGCCCGCGGAGAAGGCCGGGGCGGCGTCCTCGCTCCTGGAGACCGGCCAGGAGTTCGGCGGGGCGCTCGGGATGGCTGTGCTCGGGTCTGTCGGGACGGCGGTGTATCGCGACGAGATGCCCGCGGGGGCGCCGGACGCGGCGCGGGAGACGCTCGGCGGCGCGCTGGCCGCCGCCGGTCACCTGCCGTCACCGGCGGCCGACGCGCTCGCCTCGGCGGCGCGGTCCGCGTTCACCAGCGGTATGCATGTCGCTGCGCTGGCGGGGGCGGGAATACTGCTTGCCGCAGCCGGGCTGGGGGCGTGGGCCCTGCGAGCCCAGGGGGCTCCGCCCCCGGACCCCCGCTCCTCCGATACGGGGGTCCAGGGGGCGGAGCCCCCTGGTTACGGGACCCCCTAGTCCGCCAGGTTGACCGAGCGGGCCGACGCCGCCCCGATCTCCTCGGACAGCTCCGCGAGGACCGGCAGCGGCACCGTGTCGTCGACGGTGAGAACGGCGAGCGCCTCACCCCCCGCATCGGCCCGCGCAACCTGCATCCCGGCGATGTTGATCCCGGCCTCACCAAGGACGCGCCCCACCGTTCCGACGACCCCGGGCCGGTCCGCGTACCGCAGCACGACCATGTGGTCGGCGAGCGCCAGATCGACGTCGTACTCACCGACGGCCACGATCTTCTGGTGGTTCTTGGGCCCGGCCAGCGTGCCGGACACGGCGATCTCCTCGCCGTCGCCGAGGGTGCCGCGCACGGTGACCACGTTGCGGTGGTCGGGCGACTCGGAGGACGTGGTGAGCCGCACCTCGACACCGCGCTCCTGCGCGAACAGCGGCGCGTTGACGTACGAAACCGTCTCGTCGACGACGTCCTCGAACACGCCCTTCAGGGCGGACAGTTCGAGCACCTTCACGTCGTGCTGGGTGATCTCGCCGTACACCTCGACGTCGAGCCGGGCGGCGACCTCGCCCGCGAGCGCGGTGAAGATCCGGCCGAGCTTCTCGGCCAGCGGAAGCCCGGGGCGCACGTCCTCGGCGATGACGCCGCCCTGGACGTTCACCGCGTCCGGCACCAGTTCACCGGCGAGCGCGAGGCGCACCGACTTGGCGACGGAGATGCCCGCCTTCTCCTGCGCCTCGTCGGTGGAGGCGCCGAGGTGCGGGGTGCACACGACCTGGTCCAGCTCGAAGAGCGGGGAGTCGGTGCAGGGCTCCTTCGCGTACACATCGAGGCCGGCGCCCGCGACGCGGCCCTCCTTGAGCGCCGAGTACAGCGCCTCCTCGTCGACGATGCCGCCGCGCGCGGCGTTGACGACACGCACGGACGGCTTGACCTTGTGCAGCGCCTCGTCGCCGATGAGGCCGAGGGTCTCGGGGGTCTTCGGCAGGTGCACGGTGATGAAGTCGGAGACTTCGAGGAGCTCGTCCAGCGAGAGGACCTTCACGCCCATCTGCGCGGCACGCGCGGGCTGTACATACGGGTCGTACGCCACGACCTTCATGCCGAAGGCCGACATGCGCTGCGCGACGAGCGCGCCGATGCGGCCGAGGCCGACGACGCCGAGCGTCTTCTCGGCGAGCTCCACGCCGGTGTACTTGGAGCGCTTCCACTCGCCGTTCTTCAGGGCGGTGTTCGCCTGCGGGATGTTGCGCGCGGTGGCGACGATCAGGCCGCAGGCGAGCTCGGCGGCGGTGACGATGTTCGACGTCGGGGCGTTGACGACCATGACGCCGGCCTTGGTGGCGGCGGAGACGTCGACGTTGTCCAGACCGACGCCCGCGCGGGCGACGACCTTCAGCTTGCGCGCGACGGCGATGGCCTCGGCGTCGACCTTGGTCGCGGAGCGGACCAGGATCGCGTCGACGTCGACGAGGGCGGGCAGCAGCTCGGCGCGGTCCGCGCCGTTGCAGTGCCGGATCTCGAAGTCCGGGCCCAGGGCGTCGACAGTGGCGGGCGACAGCTCTTCAGCGATGAGTACGACCGGTTTGCCGTTGGCAGCAGTGCTCACGTGAGTCCTCACAAGTCCCAATGCGGACGGCCGTCCCGACGGCCGCAGGCGGTGGAGGTGGCTAGCCGCGAAGACGCACGACGCTGTGGGCCTGACGCGAATGTGGTTTGCAGTGTAGTGGCGCGTACGGGGGCCTGATGCGCCTCACCGGAAGGATCACCCGCACGTGAAGATTCAGCCCCTCCGGCGATTGAGGAGCGGGGTCTGGGGCGGAGCCCCGCGACAGTACGCAGGACAACGGCGCGGGCACGGCACCAGAGGAACTGGCCCCGTACCCGCGCCGCACGGCTTACGCCTCCTCGTCGACCCAGGACATCAGCTTGCGCAGCTCCTTGCCGGTGGTCTCCAGCAGGGACTCGGCGTCCTGCTGCTTGTACTCGTTGTACTTCTTCAGACCGCCGTGGTACTCGGCCATCCAGTTCTTGGCGAACGTGCCGTCCTGGATCTCGGCGAGGACCTTCTTCATCTCGGCCTTGGTGGCGTCGGTGATGATGCGCGGGCCGGTGACGTAGTCGCCCCACTCGGCGGTCTCGGAGACCGACCAGCGCATCTTCTCCAGGCCGCCCTCGTACATGAGGTCGACGATGAGCTTCAGCTCGTGCAGGCACTCGAAGTAGGCGATCTCCGGCTGGTAGCCCGCCTCGACCAGGGTCTCGAAGCCGGCCTTGACCAGCGCGGCCGTACCGCCGCAGAGGACGGCCTGCTCGCCGAAGAGGTCGGTCTCGGTCTCCTCGGTGAAGGTCGTCTTGATGACGCCCGCGCGGGTGCCGCCGATGCCCTTGGCGTACGACAGGGCGAGCTCGAAGCCCTTGCCGGTCGCGTCCTGCTCGACCGCCGCGATGCACGGGACGCCGCGGCCCTCCTCGTACTGGCGGCGCACCAGGTGGCCCGGGCCCTTGGGGGCGACCATGCAGACGTCGACGCCCGCCGGGGCCTTGATGAAGCCGAAGCGGATGTTCAGGCCGTGACCGAAGAACAGCGCGTCGCCGTCCTTCAGGTTGTCCTTGATGGACTCCTCGTACACCTGGGCCTGGATCGGGTCCGGCACCAGGATCATGATGACGTCGGCTTCCTGGGCGGCCTCCGCGGGCGTGACCACGCGCAGGCCCTGCTCCTCGGCCTTCGCCTTGGACTTGGAGCCCTCGTGCAGGCCGACCCGCACGTCCACACCGGAGTCGCGCAGCGAGAGGGCGTGGGCGTGACCCTGGCTGCCGTAACCGATGACCGCGACCTTGCGGCCCTGGATGATGGACAGGTCGGCGTCGGCGTCGTAGAACAGCTCGGCCACTGGAAATCTCCTATGTGTGCTGATGTTGCGTCCCACCGTACGGCGGGCGGGGTGAGGGAAGTTGTCGGGTCTCGCTATCCGGAACCTGTGCCCCGCGCGCGGGAGCGATGCGGTCTCCCGCGCACAGGGACAGTCTCGCGGGCGGCGCTGGAGCGCCGCTACGCGGATCGGTCGAGCGCGCGCAGACTGCGGTCCGTGATGGAGCGCGAGCCGCGGCCGATCGCGATGGTGCCGGACTGCACCAGCTCCTTGATGCCGAAGGGTTCGAGCATCTTGAGCATGGCTTCCAGCTTGTCGCTGCTGCCGGTGGCCTCGATGGTGACCGCCTCCGGGGAGACGTCCACGGTCTTGGCGCGGAACAGCTGGACGATCTCGACGATCTGCGAGCGGGTCTCGTTGTCGGCGCGCACCTTGGCGAGGACGAGCTCGCGCTGCACGGCCGCACCCGGCTCGAGTTCGACGATCTTCAGGACGTTGACCAGCTTGTTGAGCTGCTTGGTGACCTGTTCGAGCGGGAGGTCCTCGACATTCACGACGATGGTGATGCGGGAGATGTCGGGGTGCTCGGTGACGCCGACGGCCAGGGAGTCGATGTTGAAGCCGCGGCGGGAGAAGAGTGCGGCGATCCTGGCCAGGATGCCGGGGGTGTTCTCGACGAGGACCGAGAGCGTGTGCTTGGACATGGGAGTCATGGCGGGTGGTACCTCTCCTGGGCTCTCAGTCGTCTTCGTTGTCGCCGAAGTCGGGGCGCACGCCCCGCGCTGCCATGACCTCGTCGTTGGAGGTGCCGGCGGCCACCATGGGCCAGACCTGGGCGTCCTCGTGGACGATGAAGTCGATGACGACGGGCCGGTCGTTGATGGAGTTGGCCTCCTCGATCACCTTGTCGAGGTCGGCCGGGTCCTCGCAGCGGATCGCGTGACAGCCCATCGCCTCGGACAGCTTGACGAAGTCCGGGACCCGGGTGCCGGCGCTCGGCTGCTTGCCGTCCGCGTCCGGGCCGCTGTGCAGCACGGTGTTGGAGTAGCGCTGGTTGTAGAACAGCGTCTGCCACTGGCGGACCATGCCGAGGGCGCCGTTGTTGATGATGGCGACCTTGACCGGGATGTTGTTCAGCGCGCAGGTGGTCAGTTCCTGGTTGGTCATCTGGAAGCAGCCGTCGCCGTCGATCGCCCAGACCGTGCGCTCGGGCTGTCCGGCCTTTGCGCCCATCGCGGCCGGGACCGCGTAGCCCATCGTCCCGGCGCCGCCGGAGTTGAGCCAGGTGGCGGGCTGCTCGTACTGGATGAAGTGCGCTGCCCACATCTGGTGCTGGCCGACGCCCGCCGCGAAGATCGTGCCCTCGGGCGCCAACTGGCCGATGCGCTCGATGACCTGCTGCGGCGAGAGCTGCCCGTTGTCCGGGTGGTCGTAGCCGAGCGGGTAGGTCTCGCGCCACCGGTTGAGGTCGGCCCACCAGGCGGTGTAGTCGCCGGTGTGGCCGGCGGTGTGCTCGGCCTGGATGGCCTGGACGAGGTCGGCGATGACCTCGCGGGCGTCGCCGACGATCGGGACGTCGGCGGCGCGGTTCTTGCCGATCTCGGCCGGGTCGATGTCGGCGTGCACGACCTTGGCGTACGGGGCGAAGCTGTCCAGCTTGCCGGTGACGCGGTCGTCGAAGCGGGCTCCGAGGGCGACGATCAGGTCGGCCTTCTGCAGCGCGGTGACGGCGGTGACCGCTCCGTGCATGCCCGGCATTCCCACGTGCAGCGGGTGGCTGTCGGGGAAGGCGCCCAGTGCCATCAGGGTGGTGGTGACGGGCGCGCCGGTGAGCTCGGCGAGGACCCTCAGCTCGGCGGTGGCCTGCGCCTTGATGACGCCGCCGCCGACGTAGAGGACCGGCCGCTTGGCGGCGGTGATCAGCTTCGCGGCCTCGCGGATCTGCTTGGCGTGCGGCTTGGTCACCGGGCGGTAGCCGGGCAGCTCCTGCTGCGGCGGCCAGGTGAACGTGGTGCGCGCCTGCAGGGCGTCCTTGGCGATGTCGACCAGGACCGGGCCCGGACGGCCGGTGGAGGCGATGTGGAATGCCTCCGCGATGGTCCGCGGGATGTCCTCGGCCTTGGTGACCAGGAAGTTGTGCTTGGTGATCGGCATGGTGATGCCGACGATGTCCGCCTCCTGGAAGGCGTCCGTGCCGATCGCCTTGGAGGCCACCTGGCCGGTGATCGCGACGAGCGGGACGGAGTCCATGTGGGCGTCCGCGATGGGCGTGACCAGGTTGGTGGCACCGGGGCCCGAGGTCGCCATGCAGACGCCGACCTTGCCGGTGGCCTGCGCGTACCCCGTGGCCGCGTGGCCGGCGCCCTGCTCGTGCCGGACGAGGATGTGGCGCACCCGGGTGGAGTCCATCATCGGGTCGTACGCGGGGAGGATCGCGCCTCCGGGAATGCCGAATACCGTGTCGGCCCCGACTTCCTCAAGAGAACGGATCAGCGACTGCGCGCCCGTGACGTTCTCGACGGAGACGGTCTGCGGTCCTGAGGATCGGGGCCGCGGCTGCGGATGGGCCCCGGTGGCCTGCTCGGTCATCGGCATTCTCTTCTCGAAGCTGAGGGTTGATGCGGGGGTCTTCGCGGGGGGTTTGCCAGGGTTTGGCAGGTGCCAGTGCAACAAAAAACCCCTCGTGCCGTGGGGCAAGCGAGGGGAGCGCGCCGGGTGCGGTCGCTGGGTCTCCGGTGTCCGGACCGGGGCGTCCCAGCTTCAGCCGACGCGCTTTCCAAGTACGAGAATTCGGGTGCGCATGGCTCTGACCCTCCCTCCGGCGCGCCACACCTGTCAAGTAGGTGGGACGGGCGTCTCATTATGTGAGCGGCCGTAGGAGCCGGATCCGGCCGCGTACGCCGCGCCCGTGCCGCCGAAGGGCGTGGTGGGTCCGCCGAACGGAGTGGGGGATTCGCCGTACGCCGCCGTGGCGGCCTTGAAGGCGGGCGCACCCTCCCCGTAGACGGCGGGCTCGACGGTCGGGCCGCCCACGCACACCGGCTCGACGGGGGCGCCCGGCACCGGATACTCGCCCGCCGCCAGGGCCCGGCGCAGCCGGTATTCGTCGAGCGGACCGGAGAAGGCCATGCCCTGACCATGGGTGCAGCCCATCGCGCGCAGGGCGATGACCTGCTCGGGGAGGTCCACGCCTTCGGCGACGGAGCACAGTCCCAGGTCGCCCGCGATCCGCAGCAGCCCGGCGGTGATCTTGTGCAGCCGCGCGGACTCCACGACGCCCTCGACCAGACCGCGGTCCAGTTTCAGTACGTCGAGGGGCAGTCGGCGCAGTGCGGTGATGGCCGCACTGCCACTGCCGAATCCGTCCAGCGCGATGCGGACGCCGAGGCGGCGCAAACCGGCCAGGCGGCGCTCCAGGTCGTCGAGCGAGACCCGAGGGTCGCTGTCCGCGAGCTCGACCACGAGTCCACCGGAGGGCAGCCCGTGCCGGGTGAGGAGCGCCTCGACGGAGCCGAGCGGCTGGGAGCGGTCGACGAGGCGGCGGGCGCTGACCCGCACGCAGACGGGCACGGCGTGGCCGGTCTGGGCGCGCTCGGCGGCGTGCTCCACGGCTTCTTCGAGGAGCCAGCGGCCGAGCTCGGCGGCGCGGTCGCCGCCGTCGGCGGGGCGCAGGAACTCGGCGGGCGTGAAGAGGATGCCCTGGGCCGAGCGCCAGCGCGCCTGGGCGGCGACGGAGGTGATGCGGCCGGTCTCCAGGGACACCACGGGCTGGTGGAGCAGCACGAACTCGCCGTCGTGCAGGGCGCTGCGCAGCCGTGTGGCCAGCTCGGCCTTGCGCGCCACGTCGGCCTGCATCTGGGGGGCGTACAGCTCGACGCGGCCCTTGCCCGCGGCCTTGGCGCGGTACATCGCGAGGTCGGCGTTGCGCAGCAACTCCCCCGCGCCGACGCCCGGTTCGGCGAAGGCGACGCCGATGGACGCGGCGACCCGGACATCGTTGCCGTCGATGTCGTAGGGCTGGGAGAGGCGGATTCTCAGACGGTCGGCGAGCTCGAAGATGTGCTTCTCGCGCGCGACCTGGTCGCGGGTGCCGTCGCCGACGATCAGGGCGGCGAACTCGTCGCCGCCGAGCCGGGAAGCGGTGTCGGAGGCGCGGACCGCCTCCTGGAGCCGCTGGGCGGACTGCACGAGCAGCGCGTCGCCCGCCTGGTGCCCGATCGTGTCGTTGACGGCCTTGAATCCGTCGAGGTCGATGAAGAGGACTGCCGTGCCCCGGTCGGTGACTCTGCGACCGCCGAGCGCGGCGGCGACTCGGCGGGTGAAGAGTGCCCGGTTGGGCAGGTCGGTGAGCGGATCGTGCTCGGCGTTGTGCTGCAACTGGGCCTGGAGGCGCACGCGTTCGGTGACGTCACGGCTGTTGAAGATGAGGCCGCCGTGGTGGCGGTTGACGGTGGACTCCACGTTCAGCCACTCGCCGCAGCCGGACTTGAAGCGGCACTCGATGCGGGTGGTCGGCTCCTCGACCGGGTTGGCGGCGAGGAAGCGGCGCACTTCGTGGACGACGCGGCCGAGGTCCTCCGGGTGGATGAGCGTGGCCAGTTCGGAGCCGACGAGTTCGTCGGCCTCGCGGCCGTAGACTCCGGCCGCCGCCGGGCTGACGTACCGCAGGATGCCGCTCGGCGCGGCGATCATGATGACGTCGCTCGATCCCTGCACGAGGGACCTGAAGTGGTTCTCCTTCTGGGCCAGTTCCTGGGTGAGCGTGATGTTGTCGAGCAGCATGATGCCCTGGCGCACCACGAGCGCGAGGACGACCGTGCCCGCGGTGAACAGCACCACCTCGTCGACGCTTCTGCCGTTGAGGACGTTGTAGAGGATCCCCAGGGTGCAGACGGCGGCGGCCAGGTAGGGCGTGAGGGCGGCGAGCGATCCGGCGATGGGGCGGGTGGTGGCGTACCTCCCGCGGTTGTCGCCGCGCTCGCCCGGCCGGTCGTCGTGCTCGCGGCCGCGGACGTCGAACCGGGCTCTGCCGTACACCCGGGACGCCGCGCGTGCCGGGCTCTCCTCGGCGCGGGCGGGCCAGGGCGCGGCCCAGGGGGCGTACGCGAGCAGCAGCGAGCCGGCGAACCAGCCCGCGTCGAGCAGTTGCCCCGAGCGGTAACTGGCGTGCAGCAGCGGCGAGGTGAACAGCGCGTCGCACATCACCGTGAGGGCGAGCGCGCCGATGGCGGTGTTCACGGCCGTGCGGTTGGCCGAGGACCTTCTGAAGTGCAGCGCGAGAACCATGCTGACGAGCGCGATGTCCAGGAGCGGATACGCGAGCGACAGCGCGGCGTGCGCGACGCTGGGGCCCTCGAACTGCGCGTTGTGCGCGAGGGCGAGGCTCCAGGACAGCGTGAGCAGGGAGCCGCCGATGAGCCAGGCGTCCAGGCCGAGGCACACCCAACCGGCCCGCGTGACGGGCCGCTTGGCGAGCACGAGCAGCCCGATGATGGCGGGCGGCGCGAAGCACAGGAAGAACAGGTCCGCGATGCCCCGGTCCGGCACGGGCACCTGGAGGACGACCTCGTACCAGCCCCAGACGCCGTTGCCGCAGGCCGCCATCGCGGAGGAGAGCGCGAACAGCAGCCATGCGGGTCGAAAGCGGCTGCGGCGGGTACGGGAGTACCGGTAACAGGACACGGCGGCGGCCGCGGCGGCGGCGCTGAGCCCGAAGTCGCCCATGATCAGGGCGAGTCGGCCGGAGCCCCAGCCGAGCGCGGACCCGGTCGCGTACCCCCCGCAGACCAGCAGCAGGACGACCTGGGAGAGCAGTCCGGCACCGCCGCCGGAGGCCGGGCGCCGGGCCGTCGGCGTCCCCGGCGGCGGCACGGGCGACCCGAGCCTGCCCTCCAGGACGGTCGCGGAGGCCGACTGCCCGCTCACCGGCCCGCTCCCCTCGGCGCGGCGGTGTCCGGCGCGGGGCCGCGGCAGGGCGGGCTCGCCGTACGCGAGTCGCCGAACTGCCGGGCCGTCCGGCGTGGATACGCGCATGACGGCGTCGTACGCGGCAAGCTGGTGCGGGTTCGGCTCCTGCGGTCTGGGCCCACGCCCGACGGGTTCGGCCGCGAAGGGCTCGTACGCGACGGGTGGGTGGGTGGCGAAGTGACACCGGGCGGACGCGGACGGTGTCGGCCGGACCGGCGCAGAAAGTGCAGGAGTCGCTGGCGCCCGGCACTGGGCCGGCGTCTGCGAGCTGGTGTGCGCGAGAGTCGCAGGCGGTGGTCCCGCCGCGTCGGATCGTTCGCCCATAGGCCGTGCATCGCCCGTCGCCCCCCTCGCAGTCCTGTTGCTCACATCCCCGGCGCCGAACGGTGCACGGCGCAGCCCCTGTCGGGACGATACACCAGTCTCGTCACTCAGGGACAGGGTCGCTCTACTCTCCGTGACTGTCAGCGTCAATGCGGACACGCGGCGCACGCGGGCGGCTGCGGAGCGTGCGGATATCGGGGCTCCCCGGCTCCGCGCCCCTCGGCTAGGACGTCGTCAGGACGACGTTGACGAGCGGCTCCCCGGCGGCACAGCGGTTCACCTGACCCGACAGCAGACGCTTGGCGCGGGGCAGGAACGCGGACGTCGGCCCGCCCACGTGCGGGCTGATGAGCACGCCGGGGGCCTGCCACAGCGGGTGTCCGGCGGGCAGCGGCTCCGGATCGGTGACGTCCAGGGCGGCGGTGAGGCGGCCGCTCTCCAGCTCCGCCAGAAGCGCCTTGGTGTCGACGACGGGGCCGCGGGCGACGTTCACCAACAGCGCGCCGTCCTTCATGCGCGCCAGGAAGTCCGCGTTCACCAACCCGCGCGTGGAGGTGGTGAGCGGGGTGGAAAGGATCACGACATCGGCCTCCGGGAGCAGTCGAGGCAGTTCGGAGAGCGGATGCACGAGCCCGCGCTCCGTGGTGCGCTCGGAGCGCGCGACGCGCGCCACCCGCGCACACTCAAAGCCCGCGAGCCGGTCCTCGATCGCGGAACCGATCGATCCGTACCCCACGATGAGCACGGACTTGTCGGCGAGCGCCGGATTGAACCCCTGGCGCCACTCCTGCACCCGCTGCCCCTCCACAAAACGCGGAATGCCCCGCAGGGAGGCGAGCGTCAGCGTAAGGGCCAGCTCGGCGGTGCTGGCCTCGTGCACCCCGCGCGCGTTGCACAACTGAACACCCGGAGGGAGCCGCTCGACCGCGGACAGCACATGGTCGACGCCCGCCGTCAGGGTCTGCACCACGCGCAGGGACGTCATCGCGGGCAGCGGTCGCGCGCAGACCTCGGGGTCGATCATGTACGGGACCGCGTAGAAGACGCAGTCGGCGGGGTCGGCGGGATAGTCGCCGCCGTTCCAGTATCGGTAGGTGAGACCTCCTTCGGAGGTGGCGGGCAGTCCCTCGATCTCGGACGCTTCCACTGGCAGCCAGACGTCGCTTGTCATGGTCAGGAGGCTAATGCGCACAGGCCGCACGCGGCGCGCCCGGGCGCAGAGGTTACGTTGGGGGCCGCCGGGACGAAGATCACCGGACAGGGGAGGGTACGGCCAGGTGGAGCGCAGGACGATCGGCGCCGGAGCGCTCGCAGTGGGCGCCGTCGGGCTCGGCTGCATGCCGATGCACTGGGCGTACACCGGCTCGCGGCAGCGGGGGGACGCCTCGCTGCGGACCGTGCACGCGGCGCTCGACCAGGGTTCGTCGCTCCTCGACACGGCGGACATGTACGGGCCGTTCACCAATGAGCTGCTGCTCGGCCGGGTACTCAGGGAACGGCGCGCGGACGCCTTCGTGTCGACGAAGTGCGGGCTGCTCGTCGGCGAGCAGCACATCGTCGCCAACGGCCGCCCCGGCTATGTGAAGCGGGCCTGCGACGCGTCGCTGCGGCGCCTCCAGACGGACACCATCGATCTGTACCAGTTGCACCGCGCCGATCCCGAAGTGCCCGTCGAGGAGACGTGGGGCGCGATGGCCGAGCTGGTGACGGCGGGCAAGGTGCGGGCGCTCGGGCTGTGCGCGGTGGGGGCGCGCGCGGGCCGCAGGGCGGGGGTGCGCACGGGGCTGCACGACGCCACGATCCGGCAGCTGGAGCGGGTCCAGCAGGTGTTCCCGGTGACGGCGGTGCAGGCCGAGCTGTCGGTGTGGTCGCCGGAGGCGCTGGAGTCGCTGCTGCCGTGGTGCGCGGCGCGCGGGGTGGGGCTGCTCGCGGCGATGCCGCTGGGGAACGGTTTCCTCACCGGCACGCTGACGCCCGGCCAGGGTTTCGAGCGGGACGATCTGCGGGCCCGGCACCCGCGCTTCACCGCCGAGATGATGGCGGCCAACCAGCCGCTGGTGGTGGGCCTGCGCCGGGTCGCCGAGCGGCACGGCGCGACGCCCGCGCAGGTGGCGCTGGCTTGGGTGCTCGCGCAGGGCCCGCAGGTGGTGCCGATCCCCGGCGCCAAGCGGGAGCGCTGGGCACGGGAGAACGCCGGGGCGGCGGGGGTGCGGCTGACGCGCGAGGACCTGGCGGCCATCGCGGCGCTGCCGCCCGCACAGGGCTCTTGGGACTGACCGTCCCCGTACGTTTCGGCGGGCACTGACCGTCCTATACGCGTCGGCGAGGGCTGAGCATCCCCGCCGACCGGCCGGACTCGCGGCCCTCGCCGACCGGGGCCCGTGGGCCCGGGGGACTCACCGCCCCACTGCGGCCCGGCGGGCGCACCGTCCAAACCTTCGGCCGGACGGCCGCGCCCCCGCGAAGCTGATCGGAATTGGGGCGCGGTGGATGGGAACCCGAGGGGCGGCTGCGGTGTATGAACAGTAGAAGCGCCGCGTCGAAGGGATCCTGATCGTGCTCTCTGCCCAACGTTCCGCTGTCACGGCCGCATTGGCCGCTGCCGCGCTGCTGCTCGCGACCGGGTGCTCGTCCGACGACGACGGCGGCGACCCGGGAGACGGCAAGAGCGCCGAGTCGAGATCCGCCGAGACGGGCGCGGCGCCGTCGGGCGATGCCGCCGAGGCCCCGCCGGAGAAGGGCTCCGCCGAGGTCACCAAGACGCTCGCGACGGACCTGAAGTCCCCCTGGGGCCTCGCCCCGCTGCCCGGCGGCGACCTCCTCGTGTCCTCGCGCGACGAGGGCACCATCACCCGGATCGACGGCGAGAGCGGCAAGAAGACCGAGGTGGGCACGGTCCCCGGGGTCGCCCCCGCCGGCGAGGGCGGCCTGATGGGCCTCGCCCTCTCCCCGACGTACGCGTCCGACCACCAGGTGTACGCGTATTTCACCACCGACTCCGACAACCGCATCGCCCGGATGCTGTACGACGAGAAGAAGCCCTCGGGCCGGCAACTGGGCGCACCCGACACGGTGTTCAAGGGCATCCCGAAGGGCGTGATCCACAACGGCGGCCGGATCGCCTTCGGCCCGGACAAGATGTTGTACGCGGGCACGGGCGAGAAGGGCGAGACGGACCTCGCCCAGGACAAGAAGTCCCTCGGCGGCAAGATCCTCCGCCTGACTCCGGACGGCGAACCGGCCCCGGGCAACCCCTTCGCCGACTCCCCCGTGTATTCGTACGGCCACCGCAATGTCCAGGGCCTGGACTGGGACGAGGACAAGCGCCTGTGGGCCTCGGAGTTCGGCCAGGACACCTGGGACGAGCTGAACGAGATCAAGGCCGGCGACAACTACGGCTGGCCGGAGGTCGAGGGCAAGGGCAAGGGCGACGACGGAGGAGGCGGCTTCCACGCGCCGGTGGCCCAGTGGAAGACCTCCGAGGCATCCCCGAGCGGTGTGGCCTATGCGCAGGGCTCGGTCTGGATGGCGGGCCTGCGCGGCCAGCGGCTGTGGCGGATCCCGGTGCGGGGCGTGGGCGGCGAGCCGAAGACGGAGGCGTTCCTCACGGAGAAGCACGGCCGCCTGCGCACCGTGGTCGCGGCGGGCGGCGACAAGCTGTGGCTGGTGACGAGCGAGACGGACTCGCGGGGCACCCCCAAGAAGGGCGACGACAAGATCCTGGAGGTGCGGGTGAAGTAGCGGCGGCCGTCAGCCGGAGGCGGGGTCGCCGGGCTCCCCGGAACCCGAGCAGTCCCCGGAGTCCGCCGCGGCCTGCTTGGGCACCCGGACGACGACCGTCCCCGAGGACAGGTCGATCGGCCCGCGCCCGGGGTCGCCGTCGTCCACATCGACGCGGGACAGCTCAAGGCGCTTGTTTTCATCGTCCGTGTGCTTGCGCCCCGGGGCGAAGAGTTGCTCGAACACGTTGAACACTGCGCCTCCAAGGACCGGACGGGTGGTCCTCCTCCCAGCGTAAGCGAGCCCGCCGGAAATCTGCCGTGAGCGGCGCCCCGTGGGGGCGCGGGGCCGTGTAGATATGCGGCTCCGCCGCGTGGGCGCGCTCAGCGCAGGAAAAGCCGCAGACGCGGTTGCCGGGCCACCCGGCAGACGCGTCTGCGGCTTTGACACGGCTGGTCGCGCAGTTCCCCGCGCCCCTACGGGGCCCGGAAGAGCTGTAGGCGGTGCGCGAGCGCCGCCGCCTCGCCGCGGCCCGCGACGCCGAGCTTGCCCAGGATGTTCGAGACGTGCACGCTCGCCGTCTTCGGGGCGATGAAGAGTTCCTCGGCGATCTGGCGGTTGGTGCGGCCCGCGGTGACCAGGCGCAGGACGTCCCGTTCGCGGGAGGTCAGGCCGAGGGCCTCGGCGGGGTCGAGGGGCTCGGTCGGGTCCACGCCGGTGAGGGAGAGCCGGGCGCGCTGGGCGAGTTGGGCGACGGCTTCGGCGAGTGGGCGGGCACCCAGGTGCTCGGCGACGGTACCGGCCTGGCGGAGCAGTTCGGCGGCCCGGTCGCGGTCGGCGGCGCCACTGCCCGCGGCGGCGTTGGCCGTGAGCAGGGACTCGGCGAGGCGGTGGCGTACGCGGGCCAGGTCGTAGGGGCGCTCCAGGGGGGCGACGGCGGTGAGGGCGGCCAGCCAGTCGTCGGGGGTGGCGCGGTTCTCGGCGCGCAGGAGCTCGGCGCGGACCCAGAGTTCGTACGCCTGCCAGACCGGGACGGGGGCGGGCAGGGCCTTGGCGGTGGTGCGGATGAGGTGGAGGGTCTCGGTGCGGCCCGGTCCGGCGACGGGCAGGGCGCGGGCGTCGGCCTCGGCGGTGGCGGCGGCCAGGAGCAGCGGCCAGCCGTACCGCTGGGTGCCGGGCGGGAAGCCGGCGGCGACGGCCTGTGCGAGCTCGGCGCGGGCGTCGAGGATGCGGCCCTCCCCCGCGGCGACGCCGATGGCGACGCGGTGCTCCGGCAGGGAGTTCTGCGGCATCGGGTCGTGGGTGCCGAAGTGCTTGCGGGCGTCGGCGAGCCGGCGGGCGGCCTCGGCGATGTCGCCGCGGGCCAGCGCCAGATGGGCCAGGCGCAGGCAGGCGCCGCCGCGCGGCTTGGCGCTCAGGCCCGCGCGGCGGGCCGATGCCGCGGCCTCCTGCCAGCGGCCGAGGGCGTACAGCGACTCGGAGTGGTTGGCCCACATCCAGTGTTCGGACTCGAGCAGGCCGTATCGCTGGGCGAGGCCGATGCCCTCGTCGAGGAGTTCGACGGCCTCGCGGGAGCGGCCCACGCCTTCGAGGACGGACGGCAGGTTGATGTAGGCGCGGCCGACCGGGCCGACGCTGCCGCTCGCGAGCACCTGCTCCCGGACGTCGTACAGCTCGGTGAACCCGGCGTCGATGTCGCCCGCGTCGACCATCAGGCCGCCGAGGGTGAGGCGGGCGGTCAGCTCGATGTCGCGGGCGCCGACCATGCGGGCGTACTCCACGGCCTGTTCGGCGGCGGCGAACGCCTCCGGTCCCGGCTCGTGCAGCATCGACCAGCCGGCGACCATGGCGAGCACCTCGGCGTGCACGACCGACGGCGGATGGCCGCGTACGAGGTCCTGGGCGGTGGCGAGTTCCTTCCAGCCGTCGCCGCGGGCGAGGGTCTGCACGAGCCGGGAACGCTGCACCCAGAACCAGGCGGCGCGCAGCGCGTCCGGATCCGGCTCCTCCTCCAGGAGCCGCAGCGCCCGCTTGGTGATCTTCAGGGCGCGTTCGCGCTCCCCGCACAGGCGGCCCGCGACGGCGGCCTCGGCCATCAGGTCGAGATAGCGCAGCGGGGTGGTCTCGGGGTCGCAGCCGCAGGGCGGGTAGACCTCGGTGTAGTCGACGGGGCGGAGACGGAGACAGACGTCGTCCGGGACCTCGTCCCAGATTTCCATCGCCCGCTCCAACAGCCGCAGTTGCTCGGCGTAGGCGTGCCGGCGGCGGGCCTCGACGGAGGCGTTGAGGACGGCGGGCAGGGCCTTGGCGGCGTCATGGGCGTGGTACCAGTAGCTGGCGAGGCGGGTGGCGCGCTGGTCGGCGGCCACCAGCGACGGGTCGGCCTCCAGGGCGGCGGCGAAGCGGCGGTTGATGC
The DNA here is from genome assembly GCF_000414115.1 of Streptomyces aurantiacus JA 4570. Lineage (GTDB taxonomy): Bacteria > Actinomycetota > Actinomycetes > Streptomycetales > Streptomycetaceae > Streptomyces > Streptomyces aurantiacus_A. The sequence continues at coordinate 15,111 of NZ_AOPZ01000188.1, read as the reverse complement.
GGGAGCGCTCACCGGGCAGCAGGTCGTCGCCGACGGCCTCGCGCACCAGGGAGTGCCGGAAGCGGTAGCCGTCGCCGCCGGGCGAGGGGATCAGGATGTTGGCGCCGACGGCGGCCCGCAGCGCGTCGATCAGGTCGTCCTCGGAGAGCCCGGCCACCTCGGCGAGCAGGTCGTACTCGACGGTCGAGCCGCCCTCCGCGACGATCCGCGCCACGCGCTGGGCGTCCTCGGGCAGTTCCTCGACGCGTACGAGGAGCAGGTCGCGCAGCGAGTCGGTGAGGTTCGCGCAGCTTCCGCCGTGCGAGGCGACGGCGAGTTCCTCGACGAAGAAGGCGTTGCCGTCGGACCGCTCGAAGATGTCGTCGACCAGCTTCGGCTCGGGCTCGGCGGCGAGGATGCCGGCCATCTGGCGGCCGACCTCGTCGCGGGTGAACCGGCCGAGCTCGACGCGGCGGACCGTACGCAGCCGGTCGAGTTCGGCGAGCAGGGGGCGCAGCGGGTGGCGGCGGTGGACGTCGTCGGCGCGGTAGCTGGCGAGCACGACGAGGCGTCCGTGGCGCAGCGTGCGGAAGAGGTAGGACAGGAGGTGGCGGGTGGAGGCGTCGGCCCAGTGCAGGTCCTCCAGGGCGAGGACGACGGTGCGCTCGGCGGCGATGGCCTCCAGGAGGCGTGCGGTCAGCTCGAAGAGCCGGGCCGTGGCCTCCTCGCCGTTCCGCCCGCCGGTGCCCGGCAGGGGTGCGGCGTCGCACAGCTCGGGCAGCAGCCGGGCCAGCTCCTCCTCCTGGCCGGCCGCCGCGGCGGCGAACTCGGCGGGCAGCTTCTGGCGCAGGGCGCGCAGGGCGGTCGAGAACGGGGCGAACGGCAGCCCGTCGGCGCCGATCTCCACGCAGCCGCCGACGGCGACGACCGCGCCGCGGGCGCAGGCTCCGGCCGCGAACTCCTCCAGGAGCCGGGTCTTGCCGACGCCCGCCTCCCCGCCGAGCAGCAGCGCCTGCGGCTCCCCCCCCCGGCCCCCTGCGGCTCGCCCACCGGTCCCGCCGTGGGGGCGGCCGCGCGGGCGAGCGCGTCGTTGAGTGCGCCCAGTTCGTCGGCCCGGCCGACGAACACCGGGCTGACTGACCTGGTCTCCACGGTCGTGAGCATGGCACAGACCTGGGGGTTCAGGGCAGCGCGTTTTCCGGTGGGCGAAACCGGGGTGGCCTCGGGTGGCGTACGCGCGGTCCGCACGTCCGGCCCGTCACGCGGCGCGTGTGAAGCGGTCCCTGACGGATGCCGGTATCACCCGCCCCTCGGTTTCGTGGCCGCGCTTCCGCTCGGCCTTGCGGGCCTGGCGGGCCTCACGGACGAGGCGGCGCCGCTCGGCCGCCTGCGCGAGCTCAGCGGTCCGCAGCTGGTGCAGTTCGTACTCGAACATGTCGTTCTCCTGGCTTCTCAGTGGTGTTCGTCATCGCTTTTTGCGATGCCTCCACTGTCGTCGGCCAGGGGGGTGCGGCACATCGGGAGAGTGCCGCATCTTGCGGGTGGTGGGGGCCTTAGGGCGGGGGTGGGGCCTTAGACGCACAGCGTCAGGCCGTCGACGGCAGCCCCAGGATGATGTTCGAGTACTTCGCGATCGCCAACGCGAGGCCGATCACGCCGAGCGCGACACCGGCCCACGCGACGGACTTGATCCACGGCGCCTGTACGCGCCCCGGGTCGCCGAACGCCGGGCGCAGCAGCACGGCGACGCCGGTCACCAGCGCCGCGAGTGCGAACAGGCCGCCGACCAGGGCCGTGGTCTTCCAGGAGTCGCCGTACACCTGCTGGACCTGCTCGGCGACGCTCGCGCTCTGCGAGGTCTTGAGCTGGCCGATGAGCGACTCGCGCGCCGACGCGACGGTGCCGAGCCAGCCGCCGGAGAGCCCGACGACGCCGAGCGCGGCGGCGACGACGGCGACGGCGCCCTGGCCGACCCCGGCGGACGCGGCGCCCTTGTCGGTCCCCGCCGCGTCCGCGCCGTCCTCGTCCTGCTCGAAGTCCTCGTCGTCCAGGGCGCCGTCGGCCCCGTCGGCCACGGCGGCCCCTTCGGCTACGACGGCGTCCTCGGTCTCCGCGGCCTTCCTGGTTTCCTTGCCCACCACCTCGGCGTCGGTGCTCTTCGCGTCCTTGAGGTCGGTCTCGTCAACTGCCTTGGTTCCCATGCCCCGCACCGTACGGACGGAGTCTGAGAACTCCCTTAACGCAGTGCCGCGCCCCGTAAGGGGCGCGGGGAACTGCGCGACCAGCCCCCACTCACCCGCGGGTGTGTCACCGACCTGCCCGCGCACCCCGCGCACTCCGTGCCTCCCGCCACTCCGGCGCGAGGACCGACCAGACCTCCATGTCGTGCCGTATCCCCTGCCAGGGGAAGGACTCCCGCAGCACCCCGTCGCGGACGAAGCCGAGCCGCTCCGCCGTCTTCTTGCTGCGTTCGTTGAGCGAGGACACCAGCCACTCCACGCGGTGCATGCCGCGCTGGTCGACCGCCCAGTCGATGATGACGCGCGCCGCGTTGGTGATCAGCCCGCGCCCCGCGGCGGACGGCTCCAACCACACGCCGACCTCGCACGACTCGGTCTGCGTGTCGAAGATACGGAAGAGGACGCCGCCGACGAGCTTCCCGTCGAGCCAGATTCCGTAGAGCCGCCCCGTGTCGGCGGCCTGCCGCTCGGCGAAGTGCTGGAGGTGCGCCCGCGCCGACTCCACGTCCTTGACCTTCACGGTGAACGGCACCCAGGGGCCCGCGTACTCGCGCGCCCGTTCCACATGGGCCAGCAGCTCCTCGGCCTGCCACGGCTCGATCGGCCGCAGCTCGGCCCCTTCCCCCACGGATATCGCGAACATCCCCGCTGCTCCTCACGCGTCGGGCACGGCGCGCGACGTCCCGCGCGCCGTGCCTCTCGTCACCGGTCCTTCAGCGCGAGGGGGACGTCCTCCCCGGCGCGCTGTCCGGGGATCGTCGCACGCGTCCGCGATTCGGGCACCTCAATACTGATCCGGGGCAGCCAGCGGTCCAGGCGCTTGGGGAGCCACCAGTTGGCGCCGCCGAGCATGTGCATCAGCGCGGGCACGAGCAGCGTACGCAGCACGAACGCGTCGAGCGCGACGGCCGCGGCGAGCGCGATGCCGAACATCGCGATCACCCGGTCCCCGCTGAGCACGAACGCCAGGAAGACCGAAATCATGATCACGGCCGCGGAGTTGATCACGCGGCTGGTCTCGGCGAGGCCCACGCGGACGGCGACGCGGTTGTCACCCGTCTCCAGCCACTCCTCGTACATCCTGCTGACCAGGAACACCTGGTAGTCCATGGAGAGGCCGAAGAGGACCGAGACCATGATGACCGGGAGGAAGGGCTCGATCGGCCCCGCCCGTCCCAGGCCCATCAGCTCGCTCCCCCAGCCCCACTGGAACACCGCCACCACCACGCCGAACGCCGCCGCCACGGCCGCCACGTTCATCACGGCGGCCTTGAGCGGGATGCCCACCGAGCGGAACGCGAGCAGCAGCAGGACGCAGCCGAGGCCGATGACGACGCCCACGAACAGCGGCAGCTTGCCGACGATGATCTCGGCGAAGTCGTCGTAGCCGGCCGTCACGCCGCCGACGTGCAGGTCGAGGGAGGTGCCGGTCTCGGCCCTGGGGAGCACGTCGGCGCGCAGCCGGTCGACCAGGTCGCTGGTCTGCTGCGACTGCGGGGCGGAGTCCGGCACGACCGTGAGGAAGGCGGCGCCGCCGCTTTCGTCGTACGTCACGGGGCTCACGGAGGCGACGCCCGGCGTGGACTTCAGGGTGCCGCCGAGGTTGTCGAGGGCGAGCCGGTCGGGGGCGCCGTTGACCTCGGTGACGAGGGTGAGGGGGCCGTTCACGCCGGGGCCGAAGCCGTCCGCGAGGAGGTCGTACGCCTGCCGGGTGGTGCTGCCGGCCGGGTTGTTGCCCTGGTCGGAGGTGCCGAGGTGCAGGGAGAGGGTGGGGATGGCGAGCAGCGCGATCACGGCGACGGCGACACCGCCGAGCAGCTTGGGGTGCCGCTCGACGAACGCGGACCAGCGGGCGGCGAGCCCGGTCGGCACCTCGGGGCCGGGCCCGCGCTCGGCCAGCTTGCGGCGCTCGCGGCGGCTGAGGGCGCGCGGCCCGATGAAGGAGAGCAGCGCCGGGAGCAGCGTCACGGAGGCGGCGACCGTGAGGATCACGGTGAGCGAGGCGGCTATGGCGACGCCGTTGAGGAAGCTCAGGCGCAGGATCAGCATGCCGAGCAGGGCGATGCAGACGGTGGCGCCCGCGAAGACGACGGCGCGGCCGGTGGTGGCGACGGCCCGTTCGACGGCCTCGGCCACCGGCAGGCCCTGTTTCAGGCCCTTGCGGTGCCGGGTCACGATGAACAGCGCGTAGTCGATGCCGACGCCGAGCCCGATGAGGGTGCCGAGCATGGGCGCGAAGTCCGCGACGGTCATGAAGTGGCCGAGCAGCACGATGCCCGCGTACGCCGTGCCGACGGAGACGACCGCCGTGGCGATGGGCAGCAGCGAGGCGGCCAGCGAGCCGAAGGCCAGGAAGAGCACGACGGCGGCCACCGCCACGCCGACGATCTCGGCGGTCTTGGCGCTCTTGGCCTCGGTGAGCCCGATCGCGCTGCCGCCCAGTTCGACGTCCAGGCCATCAGGACCTACGGCCTCGGCGGCCTTCGCGGTGTCGACGACCGCCTGCGCCTGGGACTGGTCGATGGAGTCGCTCTGCTCACGGAAGGTGACGGTCGCGTACGCGGTGCGGCCGTCCTCGCTGATCTGCGCGGCGCCCTGGTCGGTGTACGGGCTGGTGACGGAGGCGATGCCGGGCAGATCCGCGATCTTGTCGAGGGTCTCGGTCATCGTCTGCTCGACGGCGGCGGAGCGCGCGTTCTGGTCCGCGCCGGTGTGCCAGACGACGGTGTCGCTGTCGCCGCCGAGGTCGGGGAAGCCCTCGCCCAGGAGCTTGGTGGCGCGGTCGGCCTCGGTGCCCGGCACCTCGTAGTTGTTCGAGTACGCGGAGCCGACCGCGGCGGCCGCGGCCGCCGTGCCGCCGAGTGCGAGGAGCCAGAGCAGTACGGCGACTAGGCGGTGCCGGACGCACCACCGGGCGAGTGCTGCCACGAACTGGCTCCCTGAATGATTCGCGGATCTTCAGCGGGGACAGCCGGGAAGCGTCGGAGTGACCCGTAAAGAACACATGAGGAACATGAGCGGGGAAATGGATCATGATCATCACTTATGCGGCGACATGACCCATGCGCAGACACTCTGACACCCCCCGGAGATCCTTGGTCCGTTTCGTGGCCTTACTCACAAGATCACAAGCGGCGCCGGACGGGTCAGCCCGAGACGCTCGCGCGACCGTTCTCGATGTGCCCCATCAGGCGCCGCCGGAAGGACTTGTCGCCCTCGGCGGTGACCTCGATGTCGTACCAGCCGCGCTCGTCGCCCGTCTGCCAGGCGATGGTGCGGCTGCTGCCTGCCTTGATCCGTACCGTTCGTGTGCGCCGCCGGACGTCCGCTTCCTCCACGTATCCGAGCGGCCTGACCGTGAAGACAAGGTGCCCCTTGCCCCGGTTGGCCAGCGTCAGATGGATCTCGCGCCGGGTGATCGCCGAGGAGAGGGCGGCCGCGTCTTCTCTCCGTCCTACGAATTCGCGGCGGAATCCGTTCGGCCCGGTGACCGTGAAGTGATAGGCGTCACTCTGCGCGGGCACGACCCAGGAGCTCTCGTGCGCCACGTCCTGGTGCTGCGGGACGGTGAACTCCCCCGCGTACGGGTACAGCGCGAAGTGCGCGCTGCGCCGCCCGCCGTTGCGCAGCCGCACCTTCAGGGTGCCGTCCTTGGTGCGCTTCAGGTCGGCGTCCGGCTGGTAGGGCAGCGGGCGCGCCCGGCGCACACCGGGCTCCTGCTCCGGCATCGACTGCCGCTCCGGCGGCTTCGGCTGCCAGCGGCCGCTGAAGACCGGGATGGTGCCGGGCTGCTCCACCTCCGGCTGGCGGTGGCCCCGGTGGAAGTCGAAGGCGCTGGTGAGATCGCCCGTTGCCTTCCGGCGCCAGTCGCCGATGTTGGGCTCGCGCACGCCCGTCCACTTCTCCAGGAACCGCACGACCGAGGTGTGGTCGAAGACCTCCGAGCACACATAGCCGCCGACGGTCCACGGCGACACGACGAGCATCGGCACGCGCGCCCCGAGCCCGGTGGGCAGCCCCTGCCAGCGCTCTTCCTGGTTGTCGGTCGGGGGCACGGGCGGCGGCACGTGGTCGAAGAAGCCGTCGTTCTCGTCGTAGTTGATGAAGACGGCGGTACGCCGCCACACCTCGGGACGCGAGGCGAGCGCGTCCAGGACCTTGTAGACGATGGTGGCGCTGTGCACCGGCGAGGAGACCGAGGGGTGCTCGGAGTCCAGGGCGGACGGCACCAGATAGTTCACCTTCGCGAGCTTGCCCGCGGCGACGTCGGCGGCGAAGGTCTCGGCGAGCTTGCCGGTGGGCACCCGGCGCAGGCCCCGCTCGAACAGCGACCGCTCCCGCTTGGTCAGCGTCTTGACGCCGTCGTCGAGCGCGGCGAGCAGCTTGGCCCGCGCCGGCTCGTCCTTGGCGTCGCGGACCTTGGCGTAGAACGCCTCCATGTACGTGTCGCCGGTCTTGGCGAGGACCTTGCGCGCGATCGCCTTGAAGGTGGTGAAGAACTCGATCTGGTTGTCGGTGAAGTTCTCCCACTCGGTGTACGTCTGCCAGCTGATCCCGGCCTTCTCCAGCCGCTCCGCGTACGTCCCCCAGTCGTAACCGGGGTGCGTCCCCTCGTCGTACGCGTCGTTCTCGACGGCGCGCTTCCCGCTCGCTTCGAAGCCCGTCCTGCCGCTCCACAGATGGTTGCGGTTGGGGCTGGTGGAGGTGTGGATGGAGGAGTGGTAGGCGTCGCAGACGGTGAAGGTGTCGGCGAGCTCGTAGTGCAGCGGGATGTCCTCGCGCGTGTAGTACGCCATCGTGGCCGCCGTCTTGGCGGTGATCCAGCCGTCCATCCAGCCGTCGTGCCACGCCTTGGCACCGCCGCTCCAAGAGTGGTCGAGCGCGCCGATGTACTGGAGGTCCTTCTTCTGTGCCGCGGCGGCCTCGCGTACCGGGAAGGGCATGACGGTGCGCAGCACACCGGGCTGCTCGAACACGCTCTTGCCGCCGGGCAGCTGGATCGCGTTGCGGTCCGAGAAGCCGCGCACGCCGCGCAGGGTTCCGAAGTAGTGGTCGAAGGACCGGTTCTCCTGCATCAGGATCACCACGTGCTCGATCGCGTCGAGCCCGCCCCTCGGCGGCTCCTTGGCGAGCGCCTCCTGGAGGGAGGGCGGCAGGAACGACCCCACCGCCGCGGCCCCGAGGGCGCCCCCGCCCACAGCCATCAGCCGCCTGCGCGATATCTCCGCCACGCCCAACCTCCAGTCGACGCCCAATGGTTCATCGGTGACCCATTGGTCTGTTGAGCTGGGACGGTAGTGACTCCCGGTTGCACTGGGAAGACCGACGGCGGAAGTCGGCGTGAACGTCCCCGGCATGCGGAAGGGGGCGCCGCACCCGATGGATGCGGCGCCCCCTCGCGCGTACGGAGATGACTCGGCGTCAGTCCTCGACGCCCAGGTGACTCGGCGTCAGCCCTCGACGCCGAGCTGCTCCAGGATCAGTTCCTTCACGCGGGCCGCGTCGGCCTGGCCGCGGGTGGCCTTCATGACCGCGCCGACCAGCGCGCCGGCCGCCGCCACCTTGCCGCCGCGGATCTTGTCCGCGATGGCCGGGTTGCCGGCGATGGCCTCCTCGACGGCGGCGGTCAGCGCGCCCTCGTCCGAGACGACCTTCAGGCCGCGCTTCTCGACGACCTCGTCGGGCGTGCCCTCGCCCTTGAGGACGCCGTCGATGACCTGGCGAGCCAGCTTGTCGTTCAGCTCACCGGCGGCGACGAGCGCCGAGACGCGGGCCACGTGCTCCGGGGTGATCGGCAGCGAGCCGAGGTCCACGCCCTGCTCGTTGGCGTTGCGGGCCAGCTCGCCCATCCACCACTTGCGGGCGGAGACCGCGTCGGCGCCCGCGTTGATGGTGGCGACGATCGGGCCGATCGCACCGGCGTTGAGGATCGACTGCATGTCGTGGGCGGAGACGCCCCACTCCTCGCGCAGCCGGTTGCGCTGGGCCAGCGGCAGCTCGGGCAGCTCCGCGCGCAGCGCCTCGACCCACTCGCGGGACGGGGCGACCGGCACCAGGTCGGGCTCCGGGAAGTAGCGGTAGTCCTCCGCCTCCTCCTTGACCCGGCCGGGCGTCGTGGAGCCGTCGTCCTCGTGGAAGTGCCGGGTCTCCTGGACGATCTTCCCGCCGGCGCCGAGGACGGCCGCGTGCCGCTGGATCTCGAAGCGGGCGGCCCGCTCCACGGAGCGCAGCGAGTTGACGTTCTTCGTCTCGGAGCGGGTGCCGAACTTCTCCTGGCCCTTCGGGCGCAGCGAGAGGTTCACGTCGCAGCGCATCTGGCCCTGCTCCATCCGGGCCTCGGACACGCCGAGCGCCTTGATGAGCTCGCGCAGCTCGGCGACGTACGCCTTGGCGACCTCCGGAGCGCGCTCCCCGGCACCGACGATCGGCTTGGTGACGATCTCGATGAGCGGGATGCCCGCGCGGTTGTAGTCGAGCAGGGAGTGCGAGGCGCCGTGGATGCGGCCGGTGGCGCCGCCGACGTGCGTCGACTTGCCGGTGTCCTCCTCCATGTGGGCGCGCTCGATCTCCACGCGGAAGACCTCGCCGTCCTCCAGCTGGACGTCCAGATAGCCGTTGAAGGCGATCGGCTCGTCGTACTGCGAGGTCTGGAAGTTCTTCGGCATGTCCGGATAGAAGTAGTTCTTCCGGGCGAAGCGGCACCACTCGGCGATCTCGCAGTGCAGCGCGAGACCGATCTTGATGGCGGACTCCACGCCGATCGCGTTGACGACCGGGAGCGCGCCGGGCAGGCCGAGGCAGGTCGGGCAGGTCTGCGTGTTGGCGTCCTGACCGAGCTCGGTCGAACAGCCGCAGAACATCTTCGTCTTGGTGCCGAGCTCGACATGGACCTCAAGGCCCATGACCGGGTCGTACGTCGCGAGCGCGTCCTCGTACGGCACCAGATCGGGGGTGGTCGTGACAGTCACGGTGTTGGAACTTCCCTCTCAGCCGAGCAGAACGTCGTCGTCGCCGATGCGCTTCAGCTCGCGCACCAGGATGGCGATGCCGGTGACGATGGCGGCGGCGGAGACGACCGCGTCGACGAGCTTGAGCGTGTCGTGCTCGGCACGGGCCTTCTTGACCTGCTTGAACGTGCTGAGCGCGCCGAACGCGGTGGTGCCGATGGACAGATACGTGCCGGTCTTGGACTTCTTGAAGCCCTTGGCCTTGGACAGGGTTTTCGACGGCTTGCTGCTCACAGCGACGGTGCCTCCTCCAACAGCGGGTGACCCCACTTTTCCACGAAGGCGGCCTCGACGGCGGCGCCCACCTTGTAAAGGCGGTCGTCCTTCATGGCGGGAGCGATGATCTGGAGCCCGACGGGCAGGCCGTCCTCCGGCGCGAGGCCGCAGGGCAGCGACATGGCGGCGTTGCCCGCCAGGTTGGTCGGGATGGTGCACAGGTCGGCCAGGTACATCGCCATCGGGTCGTCGGCGCGCTCGCCGATCGGGAAGGCGGTGGTGGGCGTCGTCGGCGAGACGATCACGTCGACCTGCTCGAATGCCTTCTCGAAGTCCCGCGTAATGAGCGTGCGGACCTTCTGGGCGCTGCCGTAGTACGCGTCGTAGTAGCCGGAGCTGAGCGCGTACGTACCGAGCATCACGCGGCGCTTGACCTCGTCGCCGAAGCCGGCCTCGCGGGTGAGCGCGGTGACGTCCTCGGCGGACTTCGTGCCGTCGTCGCCGACGCGCAGGCCGTAGCGCATGGCGTCGAAGCGGGCCAGGTTCGAGGAGCACTCGGACGGCGCGATCAGGTAGTACGCCGACAGGCCGAGGTCGAAGGACGGGCAGTCCAGCTCGACGATCTCGGCACCGAGCTCCTTGAGGAGGGCCACGGACTCGTTGAAACGCTGGACGACCCCGGCCTGGTACCCCTCACCGGCGAACTGCTTGACGACGCCGACGCGCATGCCCGCCACGCTGCCGTTGCGGGCGGCCTCGACGACCGGCGGGACCGGGGCGTCGATGGACGTGGAGTCGAGCGGGTCGTGCCCGGCGATGGCCTCGTGCAGCAGGGCCGCGTCCAGGACCGTGCGGGCGCAGGGGCCGCCCTGGTCCAGGGAGGACGAGAAGGCCACCATGCCGTAGCGGGAGACGCCGCCGTAGGTCGGCTTGACGCCGACCGTGCCGGTGACGGCCGCGGGCTGGCGGATGGAGCCGCCGGTGTCGGTGCCGAGGGCGAGCGGGGCCTCGTACGACGCGAGGGCCGCGGAGGAGCCGCCGCCGGAGCCGCCGGGGATGCGGGTGAGGTCCCAGGGGTTGCCCGTCGGGCCGTACGCGCTGTTCTCGGTGGAGGACCCCATGGCGAACTCGTCCATGTTGGTCTTGCCGAGGATGACGACGTCGGCGGCCTTGAGGCGCTTGGTGACCGTCGCGTCGTACGGCGGGTCGCGTCGTACGGCGGGATCCAGCCTTCGAGGATCTTGGAGCCGACCGTGGTCGGGATCCCCTCGGTGGTGAAGATGTCCTTCAGGGCGACCGGGACACCGGCGAGCGGGCCGAGCTTCTCGCCCCGCGCACGCTTCTCGTCGACGGCGCGGGCCTGCGCGAGCGCGCCCTCGCGGTCGACGTGCAGGAAGGCGTGCACCTTCTCGTCCACGGCGTCGATCCGGGCCAGGTGGGCCTCGGTGACCTCGACGGCGGTGAGCTCACCGGCGGCGATCTTCGCGGCGATCTCGGCCGCGCCCAGCTTGATGATGTTGCTGTCCGTCATGACTTGTTAGTCCTCCCCCAGGATCTGCGGCACCTTGAAACGCTGCTGCTCCTGGGCCGGGGCTCCGGAGAGCGCCTGCTCGGGGGTGAGCGACGGACGGACCTCGTCCGCGCGCATGACGTTCGTCAGCGGCAGCGGGTGGGAGGTCGGCGGTACGTCTTGGTCGGCGACCTCCGAGACGCGTGCGACCGCGCCGATGATGTCGTCGAGCTGTCCGGCGAAGTGGTCGAGCTCTTCGTCCTTCAGCTCCAGACGTGCTAGGCGGGCGAGGTGGGCGACCTCCTCGCGCGTGATGCCAGGCATGCAGCGATCCTCAGGGGTGAGTGTGATGGTTTCGCTCCCAATCCTATGGGGCTGGCCGCGCTGCCCGCGCCCGACTTCTCTCCGGCTGCTCTCCGGCGCCGTTCAGCCACCCGGCGCACGCCTCCCCGCTCCCCCGGTGATTCCCCGCTCCCCGCCCGGTGAGCTGCGCGGACGGGCCCCGGGCGAGGGCCGAGGATGCCCGCATGGGACTGCGAACCGAGGCCCGCTCGGGGCTGCGCCGGGGACGGCGTCGGGGTGCGTGTTCGGGGCTGCGTTCGGGCCTGCGCCCGGGGGTGCCGCTCGCCGGCGCCCTCGCGCTCGCCGCGTCACTCGCCGTGTGGTGGTACGTCGTGACGGACCCCACGTACGCCGCCCACCGGCGCCCCGCCGACCTGAGCGTGTACCTGGACGCGACGGGCGCCTCGGGTGCGGGCGGGGCGGCGGGCGTGGCGGAGCACGAGCTGTACGAGCGCGAGTTCGGCATCCACGGGCTGCCGTACCTGTATCCGCCCTTCGCCCTGCTGCCCTTCCGCGCCCTGGCCGGGCTCGACCTGACCACGGCGGCCCAGGTCGTCGCGGCCGTCTCCGTCGCCGCCCTGGTCCTCGCCGCACTGGCGGCGGCGCGGACGGCGGGGCGGCGCCTCGGCCCGGTCACCACGGGCTGCGCGCTCGCCGTCGCGGGCGCCGCGCTGTGGACCGAACCGGTCCTGCAGAACCTGGACTTCGGCCAGGTGAACCTCGTCCTGCTCGCGCTGGTCCTGGCCGACCTCGCGACCGACGACCGGCGGCCGTGGAAGGGCCTCGGCATCGGGCTCGCGGCGGGCCTGAAGCTGACGCCCGCGCTGTTCATCGGCTATCTCCTGCTCACCCGGCGGTTCCGGGCCGCCGGGGTGGCGACGGCGGCGTTCGCGGGCACGGTGGTCGCGGGCTGGATCGCGCTGCCGGGGGCGTCGGCGGACTTCTGGGGCGGGGCGCTCGCCGGGAGCCCGGGCGGCCGCGACTATCTGGCGAACCAGTCGCTCAACGGTGTCTTCGTGCGGCTCGGCTTCGGCGGCGAGGGGGTCGGCGGGCCGTGGTGGGGGGCGGCGTGCGGGCTGCTCGCCGTGGCCGGGCTCGGCGCCGCCGCGGCGGCCTCGCGGCGGGGGCGGGAGCTGGTGGCGGTCTGCCTGGTGGGGGCGCTGACGCTGGTGTGCTCACCGCTGTCGTGGACCCACCACTGGGTGTGGATCGTCCCGGCCCTCGTCCTCGCGGCGGACGCGGCGGCCCGGCGGGGCGGGGTCCGGCCCTGGTGGTGGGTGGGTGGCCTGTTCACGCTGTTCGCGGCGTGGCCGATCCGTATCGACGGCTTCGGCACCTGGGACCCGACCCGTCCACTGCTCCCCTACGGCCTCCTCTGGTACACACCCCACTGGCACCGCGAACAGCACTGGGACCCGTTCCACTTCGTCTCGGGCAACTACTACGTGTGGCTGGCCCTGGGGTACGTGATGTGGGCGGCGTGGGCGTTCGGGGGTGCGGCTGGGACGAGGTGGCGCCCTGAAGGGGCGCGGGGAACTGCGCGACCAGCCACGACGCACCCGCAGCCCCAGAACGACCTGGCCCGGCACATCCAGCGGAGCACCTAGCAGGCCGCCGACAGCTAAGGCACCGCCCGGGTGGGCGACGTCGGTGCCGGGTCCGGAGCGGATGGGCCCGGGGCCGGCGCCGGGGCGGCAGCCTCGGCCAGGTCCAGGTCCACCTGCCGCTGCCACCCGCGCTCCCCGCGCGTACGCAACCACGCCGTGGTCTCACTCGGCGGCATCGCGGCGGCGACCAACCACCCCTGGACGGCGTCGCAGCCCAGGTCACGCAGGCGCTCCCAGGTCTCGTCGTCCTCGACGCCCTCGGCGACGACGAGCAGACCGAGGGAGTGCGCGAGGTCGACCGTGCAGCGCACGATCTCGGCGTCCTCGTTGTCGACGGCGAGCCGGGCCACGAACGACCGGTCGATCTTCAGCTCGCTGACGGGCAGGCGGCGCAGGTGGACCAGCGAGGAGTACCCGGTGCCGAAGTCGTCGAGGGACATCTTCACGCCGTGCCCGGTGAGCCCGGCGAGGGTGTCCGCGGCGCGCTGCGGGTCCTCCAGGAGCACGTGTTCCGTTATCTCCAGCTGGAGCGCTCCCGCGGGCACGCCGTGCCGGGCCAGGCGCGCGGCGACGGCGCCCGCGAAGCCGGGGGTGTGCACGTCGCGCGGCGACACGTTCACCGCGACCGGGACGTTCAGGCCCTGCTTGCGCCACCGCGCCACCTGGGCGAGGGCGGACTCGAGGACGTACTCCGTCAGGTGCGGCATGAGGCCGGACGACTCGGCGATGGCGATGAACTCGTCCGGCGGCACCTTGCCGCGCTCGGGATGCACCCAGCGCACCAGCGCCTCCAGGCCCGCGACCTGGCCGTCGAAGCGCACCTTCGGCTGGTAGTGCAGCTCCACGTCGCCCGCGTCCAGGGCGCGGCGCAGATCGCCCAGGAGGCCGAGCCGGTCGGGGGTGTTGGAGTCCCGCTTGGACTCGTACACCTCGACGCCGGTGCGGTCCCGCTTGGCCTGGTACATCGCCACGTCGGCGCGGCGCAGCAGGCCCTCCGCGTCCAGCGCGTGGTCGGGGAAGACGGCGAGGCCCGCGCTCGCCTCGAGCACGAGGGTGAGGCCGTCCAGGTCCAAGGGGGAGCCGAGGGCGGCGACCAGGGAGCGGGCGACGCGGGTGGCGGACGTCGTGGAGTCGGCGACCGGGAGCAGCACCGCGAACTCGTCGCCGCCGAGCCGGGCCGCCTCCGCGCCGCGCGGCAGCGCGAGCCGCAGCCGGTCGGCGATCTGCAGGAGCAGCCGGTCACCGGCGAGATGGCCGAGGGTGTCGTTGACCGAACGGAAACGGTCCATGTCGATCAGCATCAGGGCGGAGCGCGCGCCGATGCGCTCGGCGTCGTCCAGGGCCGTCCAGGTCCGCTCCAGGAGCCACTGCCGGTTGGGCAGCCCGGTCAGCGGGTCGCGGAGCTGCTCCTCGGCTCTGGCCCGCGCGATCCACAGCGTGGAGTCCAGGGCCACGAGCGGGATGGTGAACAGGGGCAGGAGCAGCGGCTGCGACATCGCGACGACGCAGATCAGCGGGGCGATGCCGAGCAGGGCCACGCCGAGCAGCCCCTGCCGGACCAGGGCGGTGCGGGTGACGGTGGGCAGCGTGCCGGTGCGCGGGGCGTGCACGTACCAGAGCAGGACACGGGTGACGGCGAGATACGCGACGGCGACGAGGGCGACCTCGGGCGCCGTGTAGAGGTCCCAGTCCTCCGGGTTCCAGGGGGCGTCGGCGGCCGGCGCGGTGCCGAACGCGGCGAGGGTGAGCGCGCCCGCGCCGATGCCGAGGATGTCCACGGCACCGTGCAGGACCCCTTGGCGCCAGCGGTGGCGGCGGGCGACCCCGACCAGGACGACGACGGTGAGGCTGACCATGCCCGCGGGCATCCAGCCGTACAGCAGCAGCACCGCGACGGTCAGCGCGCCGCCGGAGCCCGTGCCGCCCCACCAGCGGTCGCGGCCGAGGGCGACGAGGTGGCCGACGATGAGGCCGGTCAGGACGGCGAGGGACCAGCCGACCGTGCCGGACGGGAAGAGCGGGTGGCCGCCGGTGAAGGCGTGGAAGAAGCCGGTGCCGAGGACGACGGCGGCCGCGGCGACGACGGCCGCGGGCAGCAGCTGCCAGCTCCCGCGCCCGGCCTCGTGGTCGGCCCCGTCCGGCCCGGCCCCGTCGAGCCCCTGGCCGCGCACGTCCGCACCACGTGTGTCGGCGCCCCGGCCGTCCGCCCC
>NZ_AOPZ01000187.1 GCF_000414115.1 Streptomyces aurantiacus JA 4570 | reverse complement strand
CCGGCGCCTGCGCGCGGCCCGGAGGCGGCGCCGGCCCCGGCCCGGCCGCCCGCACGGACGCACAGGTCAGCGCCAGCAGCACCAGGACCCACACCGCCACTTTCGTCACGCCCCGCACCCGGGACAGTCGCTCACACGTCATGCCAGAACGGTCCCGCCCCGCGCCGTTCCGCGGGGATCATGGCCGGGAACGGTGGACTACCAGCCGGTTGTGGACAGCGGCGTCACCCGGCGCCTCGCGGGTCCCGTACACTTCATGTGGCGATCCGGGTCACCGGGTCGACTTCGCACGCCCCGACATCTGGCTCCCACAGCCAACGGTGTCAGCGCCTTTCGGTCCCGTACGCGAGTACGTGGCACGGCGCGTGCCGGGCGTCAGGACATAACCGAGAAAACCAAGGAGTACGGCCATGGCCGTCGTCACGATGCGGGAGCTGCTGGAAAGCGGCGTCCACTTCGGTCACCAGACCCGCCGTTGGAACCCGAAGATGAAGCGCTTCATCTTCACGGAGCGCAACGGCATCTACATCATCGACCTGCTCCAGTCGCTGTCGTACATCGACCGCGCCTACGAGTTCGTCAAGGAGACCGTCGCCCACGGCGGCACGGTCATGTTCGTCGGTACGAAGAAGCAGGCGCAGGAGGCCATCGCCGAGCAGGCGACCCGCGTCGGCATGCCCTACGTGAACCAGCGCTGGCTGGGCGGCATGCTCACGAACTTCTCGACCGTCTACAAGCGTCTGCAGCGCCTCAAGGAGCTCGAGCAGATCGACTTCGAGGACGTGGCCGCCTCCGGCCTCACCAAGAAGGAGCTGCTGGTCCTCTCCCGCGAGAAGGCCAAGCTGGAGAAGACCCTCGGCGGTATCCGCGAGATGTCCAAGGTGCCCAGCGCCGTGTGGATCGTGGACACCAAGAAGGAGCACATCGCGGTCGGCGAGGCCCGGAAGCTCAACATTCCGGTCGTCGCGATCCTCGACACCAACTGCGACCCCGACGAGGTCGACTACAAGATCCCGGGCAACGACGACGCGATCCGCTCCGTCACCCTGCTCACCCGCGTGATCGCCGACGCCGTCGCCGAGGGCCTCATCGCCCGCTCCGGCGTCGCCACCGGTGACTCGAAGCCGGGCGAGAAGGCCGCGGGCGAGCCGCTCGCCGAGTGGGAGCGCGACCTGCTCGAGGGCGAGAAGAAGGCCGACGAGACCCCCGAGGCCCCCAAGGCCGACGAGGCTCCGAAGGCCGACGAGGCTCCCGAGGCCCCCAAGGCTGACGAGAAGCCGGCCGAGGACGCCGCCGAGGCCCCGGCCGCGGACGCCGAGCAGGCCTGACGGTTGAGTCTGGGCAGCATCAGCTGCTGACGGCGGGGGCCCGTGCCACAAGCACGGCCCCCGCCGTTCACCCGTAGATCTTCGACTTCGAGAAAGATTTTCGAGAATCATGGCGAACTACACCGCCGCTGACGTCAAGAAGCTCCGTGAGCTCACGGGCGCCGGCATGATGGACTGCAAGAAGGCGCTCGACGAGGCCGACGGCAACGTCGACAAGGCCGTCGAGGCCCTGCGCATCAAGGGCCAGAAGGGCGTCGCCAAGCGCGAGGGCCGCTCCGCCGAGAACGGCGCCGTCGTCTCCCTCATCGCCGACGACAACTCCACCGGCGTCATCGTCGAGCTCAAGTGCGAGACCGACTTCGTCGCCAAGGGCGAGAAGTTCCAGTCCGTCGCGAACGCGCTGGCCGCCCACGTCGCCAAGACCAGCCCGGCCGACGTCGAGGCGCTGCTCGCGTCCGAGATCGAGCCCGGCAAGACGGTCCAGGCGTACGTCGACGAGGCCAACGCCAACCTCGGCGAGAAGATCGTCCTGGACCGCTTCGCGCAGTTCTCCGACGGCTTCGTCTTCGCGTACATGCACCGCACGATGCCCGACCTGCCCCCGCAGATCGGTGTCCTCGTCGAGCTCGACAAGGCCGACGCCGAGGTCGCCAAGGGCGTCGCCCAGCACATCGCCGCCTTCGCGCCGAAGTACCTCGCCAAGGAGGACGTGCCGGCCGACGTCGTCGAGGCCGAGCGTCGCGTCGCCGAGGAGACCACCCGCGCCGAGGGCAAGCCCGAGGCCGCCCTGCCGAAGATCGTCGAGGGTCGCCTCAACGGCTTCTTCAAGGACGCCACCCTCCTGGGCCAGCCCTACGCCCTCGACAACAAGAAGTCCGTCGAGAAGGTCCTGCAGGAGGCCGGTGTCACCCTGAAGCGCTTCTCGCGCATCAAGGTCGGCATCTGAGTCCGTTCACGATCGACGCCGGACCCCGCTAGGGTCTAGCGCGGTCGCCCGCGTACGCAGCGGCGTACGCGACGGGCGTGACGGCGTACCCGAGGGAAACCCGGAAGAACGGGACCCTCGCACGCGACGGACGACCGCAAGATCTGACGAGGAGGCCATTGCCGCGCATGGGTTGAACACCACCCCACCGGCAATGGCCTCTTCGTATGTGCACCACAAGGAGAACTCCATGACCAAGGCCGACACCAAGAGTGACGACGGCAAAGTAGCCGGGCGCTTCCTGCTGAAGCTGTCCGGCGAGGCGTTCGCCGGAGGCGGCGGACTCGGCGTCGACCCCGATGTGGTGCACAAAATCGCCCGCGAGATCGCGGCCGTCGTACGTGACGGCGCGGAGATCGCCATCGTCATCGGCGGCGGCAACTTCTTCCGCGGCGCCGAACTTCAGCAGCGCGGCATGGACCGCGCCCGCTCCGACTACATGGGCATGCTCGGCACGGTGATGAACTGCCTGGCGCTGCAGGACTTCCTGGAGAAGGAAGGCATCGACTGCCGCGTGCAGACCGCCATCACCATGGGGCAGGTCGCGGAGCCGTACATCCCGCTGCGCGCCGTGCGCCACCTGGAGAAGGGCCGCGTCGTCATCTTCGGCGCCGGTATGGGCATGCCGTACTTCTCCACCGACACCACCGCCGCCCAGCGAGCCCTGGAGATCGACGCCGAAGCCCTGCTCATGGGCAAGAACGGCGTCGACGGGGTCTACGACTCGGACCCCAAGACCAACCCGGACGCGGTGAAGTTCGACTCCCTCGGGTACGGCGAGGTCATCACCCGCGACCTGAAGGTCGCCGATGCCACCGCCGTCACCCTGTGCCGGGACAACAAGCTGCCCATTCTCGTCTTCGAACTGCTCGCCGAGGGCAATATCGCGCGGGCCGTCAAGGGTGAGAAGATCGGCACACTCGTGGGCGACCAGGACTCCCGGGCCTGAGCCGAGTACGTCCCTCGTTCGGGGTCGACGACGCCGTCGGACGACCCCGACGAGGGGATGGACAAAGCCCTGCCGGTCGGACACCGTGCAGGAAAGAGACGCGACGCAGCCGGCCGATCATGGAAGCCGGGCCTACTCAAGACACGCAGGAGCAAGTGGTGATCGAAGAGACCCTCCTCGAGGCCGAGGAGAAGATGGAGAAGGCCGTCGTGGTCGCCAAGGAGGACTTCGCCGCGATCCGTACGGGTCGTGCCCACCCGGCGATGTTCAACAAGATCGTGGCCGACTACTACGGCGCGCTGACACCGATCAACCAGCTCGCCTCGTTCTCGGTGCCCGAGCCGCGCATGGCCGTGGTGACCCCGTTCGACAAGACCGCCCTGCGCAACATCGAGCAGGCGATCCGCGACTCGGACCTCGGCGTCAACCCGAGCAACGACGGAAACATCATCCGGGTGACGTTCCCCGAGCTGACCCAGGACCGTCGCAAGGAGTACATCAAGGTCGCCAAGACCAAGGCCGAGGACTCCAAGATCTCGATCCGGTCGATCCGTCGCAAGGCCAAGGAGGCCCTCGACAAGGCGATCAAGGACGGCGACATCGGCGAGGACGAGGGCCGTCGGGCCGAGAAGGAGCTCGACGACACCACCGCCAAGTACGTCGCCCAGGTGGACGAGCTGCTCAAGCACAAGGAAGCCGAGCTGCTCGAGGTCTGATCGAGTCCGCTCGACGTCCATCTAGGTCTGAGGAATCCGAACTCCGTGAACGACACTTCCTGGGGGGCGCCGTCCAGAGCCGGGTACTGGGGGGCGCCCGACCAGGGACCGGTCCAGGGTGCTGCCCCGGCGGGTCCCGCATACGATGCGCAGGATGCACTGACTCCTCCAGAGACGCAGCCCATGCCCATCGTTCCCGACGTAGCAGCGAGCGGCGGACACCAGGACGACGACCGGGGGGCTGCTCAGCCGAGCGGCCCCCTGTTCCGTGACGAGACGCCGCCCGCGCCCCCAGCACCCCCCGCGCAGAAGCCGCAGGAGCCCATGACCGGCGCACCACAGCCCGCCCCAGCCCCGCAGAAGAAGAGCGCGGGCCGTGACCTCGGGGCGGCCATAGGGGTCGGCGTGGGGCTCGGTGCGGTCATCATCGCGTCGCTCTTCATCGAGAAGGCGGTCTTCGTCGGCGTCATAGCGGTCGCCGTGGTGGTCGGCCTCTGGGAGCTGACCTCGCGCCTCGAAGAGCGCAAGGGCATCAAGGCGCCGCTCGTGCCGCTCGCCGTGGGCGGTGCCGCGATGGTCGTCGCCGGGTATGTCCGCGGCGCCGAGGGCGCCTGGGTGGCGATGGCGCTGACCGCGCTCGCCGTGCTCGTCTGGCGCATGACCGAGCCTCCCGAGGGCTATCTGAAGGACGTCACCGCGGGTGTCTTCGCGGCGTTCTATGTCCCCTTCCTCGCGACGTTCGTGGCGCTGATGCTCACCGCGGACGACGGCCCGCAGCGGGTGCTCACCTTCCTGATCCTGACCGTGGTCAGCGACACCGGCGCGTACGCGATCGGCTGGCGGTTCGGCAAGCACAAGCTCGCGCCGCGCATCAGCCCCGGCAAGACCCGCGAGGGCCTGCTCGGCGCGGTGACCTTCGCGATGGCCGCGGGCGCGCTGTGCATGCACTTCCTGATCGACGACGGGACGTGGTGGCAGGGCCTGCTCATCGGCTTCGCGGTCGCGGTGAGCGCGACGCTCGGCGACCTCGGCGAGTCGATGATCAAGCGCGACCTCGGCATCAAGGACATGGGCACGCTGCTGCCCGGCCACGGCGGCATCATGGACCGCTTGGACTCCTTGCTGCCGACGGCTCCGGTG
>NZ_AOPZ01000186.1 GCF_000414115.1 Streptomyces aurantiacus JA 4570 | reverse complement strand
CCCCCGGGCCGCGCGCCCGCGGCGGGCCGGGCCGCCGCGGCGCTCTCCTTCGGCGGCCGGCCCTCGCGCGGGTCGACGGCCGCGGCGAGGGCCTCGGTGAGCAGGGTGACCACGGCGCGCGCCGGATCGGGCGCGCGCCGCGGTCGGCGGGTGCTGACGTTCAGCATGCCGACGTAGCGGCCGTCGGCGGCGAACAAGCACTGGGCGACGCCGTCCTCGATGCCGAGAGGCCGCAGCCCCTCCTGGAAGCCCGGGGACGCGGCCAGGAGGGGCGCAGGGACGTCCGCGAGCCAGAGTCCGCCCCGGTCCGGGCTGCGCAGCACCGGGAACACCGGGTCCTGGTGGAGTCGGGTCTCGATGTAGGCCGTGACGTCGTCCGGGTAGCTCCCGGCCAGGGTGGTGTGGCGCCGGCGCAGCGGATCCCACCGGGTCAGGGAGGCGTGGTCGTAGTCCATCACGTCCGACAGGGCCGTCAGGACCGCGTCGACGCCGCTCGCGCCGGTCGTGGCGCTACGGGCGGCCTGCCGGACGTGGACGGCCGCGTCCAGTATGTCCGCCGTGCTCCGCTCCGCTGCCATCCCCCAAGGATGATCATGTGTCTGGAATACGTCAATCGCGCAGGGTGTCGTGCACGATCTGCCCGTCCATGACCGTGAGGACGACCGGCATCCGGGGGATGTCGTGCGGGTCGGCGGCGAGCAGGTCCCCGTCGAGCACGCACAGGTCGGCGACCTTGCCCGGCTCCAGGGAGCCCTTCCAGTCGTCGGCGAAGTCCTGCCAGGCCGCCTCGATGGTGTACGTACGGAGCGCCTCGGCCAGTGCGATGCGCTGCTCGGGACCGCTGACGCGGCCGGTGGCCTTCGACTCGCGCAGCACCATGGTGGCCACGCCCTGGCGCCAGTCCGGGTACGTGACGGGGGCGTCGGACCCGCTCGCGACCCGCACACCGGCGTCGATGGCATCGCGGTAGGGCCAGGCGTACGCGGCCCGTTCGGAGCCGACGAAGTCCTCCTCCATGTCGGCCACGGTCCACTTGATGGTGGGGTTCATGTTGACGCCGAAGCCGTGCGCGGCAAGGACCTTCATGCTGTGCGCGGTGAGGAGGTCGCCGTGGATGACGTAGTGGCGGGCGTCCTGCCGCGGATGTTCGGCCACGGCGGCGGCGAAGGAGTCCGCGACGGTGTCGCAGGCCCGGTCGCCGGTGACGTGGACGCCCAGCTGGTACCCGGCGACGTGCGCGTGCCGGATCATGGCGTCGATCTCGGCGATCCGCTCGGCGTCGGTCTCACCGCCGACGCACAGGGAGCCGCAGCCTCCGCCGACGTACGGCTCGTGCATCCAGGCCGTCTTGTTGGGGACGATGCCGTCGGCGAAGATCTTGACGCCGTGGATCACGAGACGGCGCGGATCGGCGTCACCGGAGGCGCCGGACACGCCGATGCCGGTGAGGGAGTCGGCGAACTCCTCGGCGGTGCTCGCCATTCCGGTGGGCAGGAGCAGGACGCCCAGGCGGGCGGTCAGCCGGCCGTCGGCCAGCAGTTCGCGGTAGACGTCGAGGGTCTCCGCGCCGAGCGCGCCCCGCATGATGCCGTCGCCGCCGGGGCCGAGGCCGGGCTCGGTGTAGCTGGTCACGCCGAGCCGGGCGAGGGCGGCGAGGGTCGACCTGATCGCGTCGGTGCGCTCCTGCCGGCTGAGCGGCGGCAGCGCGTTCTGGACGAGGGCCTGGGCCCCCTCGTGGAGCAGCCCGGTCGGCTCTCCGGCGTCGTCCACGACGATGGCCCCGCCGGGCGGCGCGACGGTGTGCCGGTCGATCCCGATGAGCTCCAGGGCCTTGGAGTTGACCCAGGTCGCGTGCCCGGAGAAGGAGTACAGGACGACGGGGTGGTCCGGGCTCGCGGCGTCGAGGTCGTGCCGCGAGGGCAGCCGCGACGGATCAGCGGCGCACTCGTCGAGGTAACCGGTGTCCCAGCCGTGCCCCGTGATCCACTGCCCGTCCGGAACCCGCCCGACGGCCCCCCGTACCGCCTCGGCCACGTCCGCGAGCGAGGACACGGCGGGGTGGCCGAGGTCGAGGGAGAGCGGCGGCGTCGCCATGCCGAAGGCGCATCCGTGCAGATGGGAATCGTTGATACCGGGAAGCAGGGTCGCCCCGCGCAGGTCGACGACGCGGGTGCCCGGTCCGACGAGCGGCGCGACGTCGTCCCGCCCGCCGACGGCACTGATCACCCCGCCGGTCACCGCCAGGGCCGAGGCGACGGAGAACTCCGCGTCGACCGTGACCACCCGGCCGCCGACAAACACCAGATCCGCATACGCGTCCACAGAAGGTCCTTTCAAGAACCGGGCGCCTCACGGCAGCCCGCAAACGATCTCCCGAGGACTATGGCCACGCCCCTGCCCCCCGCACATCGGTCATCCCACCGATACGCGCCTCTGCCGCCGGCGTTCGCGGTCTGCGCAGCGGTGGCCGGTGGCGGACGCGACGCCGAGCTGATCGAAAACCTCAGTGCCCGCGCTGCCAGGCGGGGTTGAGCCGGATCTCGATGTCGTCGGACGCCGCCTCCGGCGCCGGGTCGGCGGTCACGCGGGCCCGCACCGCCCGGCCGGTGCCGGACTCGACGAACGACAGGGGCGGGCGGCCGTCCTGCAGGTGCTTGTCACCCCACTGCATCAGCGACAGGAACACCGGCAGCAAGTCCTCGCCGGCCTCGGTCAGGCGGTACTCGTCGCGGGCCCGCCTGCCCGGTTCCTGATAGGGAACGCGCACGACGACCCGTGCGGACTCCAACTGCTTGAGCGCCCGTGACACCGCGGGCGCGGAGGTCCCGATCCGCGCCACGAAGTCCTCGAACCTGGCTGTGCCGTAGAAGCACTCGCGGACCACCAGGAACACCGTCTTGGTGCTCAGCAGGCCCAGCACCCGCTCCGCCGAGCACCCGTCGCCGATCGACCAGGCGTCCCGGTCACGCAGCCGCTCCTCGAACTCCATCGCCATCCCCCCATGCTAGCCCACTTGAATAACGCTTGCGTTAGCCAGAGCAGCATGCTTCGATCTCACTAACGACGGCGTTATCCAGATGGAGGGGTGCAGTGGTTGCAGTAACGGGCAAGGTGGCTGTGGTGACGGGCGGCCGGCGCGGGCTCGGCGCGGCGCTGGTGGACGAGTTGCTGGCGCGCGGGGCGCGAAAGGTGTACGCCACCGCGCGCTCGGCGTACGTCGACGACCGTCCGGAGGTGGTCACCGCCGAGCTCGAGGTTCGCTCGGCGGAGTCGGTAGCCGCCCTCGCGGAGGTCGCCGCCGATGCCGAGATCGTGTTCAACAACGCCGGCGTGCTGCTGCCGGCCGCACTGCTGACAGGCGACGTCGAGAACGCCGCCGAGACCTTCGACGTCAACGTCTTCGGGCCGCTGCGGGTGGCGCGGGCGTTCGCGCCGATCCTCGCCGCCAACAACGGGGGCGCGCTCGTCAACATGCATTCCGTGCTGTCCTGGCTGGCGGGCAGCGGCGCCTACGGGGCATCCAAGGCCGCGGCGTGGTCCCTCACGAACTCGCTCCGGCTCGAATTGGCGCCCCAGAACACCCAGGTCGTCGGCGTGCACGCCGGGTTCATCGACACCGACATGGTCGCCGCCATGGAACGGCCCAAGGCCACGCCCGCCGAGATCGCCGCGCGGATCATCGACGGCCTCGAAGCCGGGGACACGGAAGTCCTCGCCGACAACGTCACCGTCTCCGTCAAAGCAGCGCTTTCCGGCCCCGTGGAGCGTCTGGCCTTCTCAGCCGCCGGCTGACATCCCATCCCTCATCCAAGGACCACCGAACATCCAAGGAGCACCGAACCGCCATGCCACTGTGGACAATTCATCACACTCCCGGCATCTTCACCGCCGACGACAAACACCGGCTCGCCTCCCGCATCGCCGACCATTACGAAAAGGTCGGGCTGCCGCGGTTCTACGTGGTCACGCTGTTCCACGAAACCCGGCCCGAGGACTTCTACGTCGGCGGGGAATCCGCCCCGGCCGGGGTCCGCATCACCATCGACCACATCGCCCGGCGCAACCCCGACCGGGAGGCCCGCCGCCGGACCGCCCAGTGGATCAAGGACATAGTGCAGCCCCACCTCGCACAACACGCGGGGCTGCACTGGGAGTTCCACGCCGACGAGACCAGCGAGGACCTCTGGATGATCAACGGAATCGCGCCGCCCCCGGGGAACTCCGACGCCGAGAGGAACTGGGCGAAGCAGAACTCGGCGTCGCCCTACTGACCGCCGCCGCGCAGCGGAGCAAGTAGCCGTGGGGTCAACAAGACACGGGGGTTCACGTCAACCAGCCTCAAGCGGGGGTTGCATTGGATTCCTGCGGCAAGGAACCTGAGAAAGGACGCCCGCTCTGTCCGATCGGAGGCACGTATGCAGTTCGCCGCGTCCCGTGTCGGGCCCGAGCCCCAGGACACCTCGGGCTCGGCCGAGGTGCAGGCGCTACGAGAGGAAGTGGCGCAGCTGCGCCACGCCGTGCACTCGCACGCAACGGTCGATCAGGCCATGGGGGTCGTCATCGCCGTAGGCGGGCTGACCCCTGAAGAGGCGTGGGACGTGCTGCGAGAGGTCTCCATGCGCACCAACACGAAGCTGCGCCTCGTCGCCGAACAGCTGGTGACCTGGGGGCGCACCGCCGAGCTCGACCCCACTCTGCGCAGTGAGCTGGAACGCCAGTTGACACTGCGCCGCGAAGAACAAGCGGTTCGCGCCCTGCCGGCCTGTGAGGAGGGTCCACCACTCCCCGACCGATGCGGCGGGGAGCGGTAGGCGGGCTCACTGCCGAACCCACCAACGAGCGTAGTTTCCAGTGGGGCAAATCACTAATGCGACGACGCACAACTTCGCGACCGCCCAGGTACTGAGGACCGACCGGCTTGTGGGCCACCTTCGACGCCTACATCCGGCTCATCCCTTCCTGCGGTGGCAGACCAGCCACAGCGCGACGGCTCCCGCGCCGGCCGCCGCAAGCAGCGCGGTGCGGTTGTCCCGGGCCAGCTGGACGCTGCGGGCCGTCTGCTGCCGTACCTGCTCGGGTGCCTTTTCCTCCCACAGGTGCCCGGCCCGGGCGGCCTTGGCCCGGGTCTGTTCGGCAGCGTGGGCCGCCTTGTCCTTCACCGGGTCGGGCAGGTTGTCCTGCATCTGGTGCGCGACGTCGGCGGCCTTGGCCTTGACCTCGCCGGCCTTGGCCGTCGTCTGCTCCTTCACTTGAGCGGCCTTTTCCTTGACCCGGGTCTTGACGTCGGTCCTGGCCGCGAGCTCCTGGACCGTCTTCCCGAGTTCGTGCCGGGTGTGCTCGACCTGCTCGCGCAGTTCCTCGGGGCCGGCGGCGGTGGGCTCGTCGTGTGGCGACTGGTTCATCGCTGGGCACTCTCCTTGATTTCGGCCACGTCGGCCTTGACGCTGTCGATGGTCTGCTGGGGCGCGGCCGGCTGGGCCCGGGAGACCTGCTTCTTGCCCGTCATCGCCATCACCGCGGCGATCACGCCCAGTACGGCGGTGACGATCAGCGCCGCGGCCCACACCGGCAACGGCACCGCCAGGGCGGCGATCGCGGTCGCGACCAGCGCCTGGAGCATCAGGAAGCCGACGACGCCGGCGCCGCCGAACAGGCCGCCGCCCTTGCCGTAACGCTTGCCCTTCTCCTTCATCTCCGCCTGTGCCAGCCTCAGTTCCCCTCGCACCAGCTCGGTCAGCTGCTGTGAGGCCCGCTGCACCAGCTCACTCACCGGCTCCTGGCCCGAACGGATGTCCCGGTCGCCTCCGGTGGCATGCTGCTGCGTGCTCGACACAGCGATCACCTCCGTCTTCCTGTCTTCTGGGTCTTCTGGGTCTTCTCGGCTCTTCTCGGTCTTCTCGGTTCTTCTGGGTCTTCTCGGCCCGTTAATCGAGACGGCGGCGGTCCTCGTCGTCCCACTTGCGGGTGTCACGCGGTTCGACGTACGGCTCGGCCCCTGCCGGATGGCCGCCCGCGATGGCGCGCTGGCGGTTCAACTCGGCGTCGAACTCCAAGCCGAGCAGGATCGCCAGATTCGTGATCCACAGCCACACCAGGAAAATGATCACGCCGGCGAGAGCGCCGTAGGTCTTGTTGTACGAGCCGAAGTTCGCCACGTACAGCGCGAACCCGGCCGAGGCGATCATCCAGATCAGCAGGGCGAGGAAGCTGCCGGGTGTGATCCAGCGGAAGCCGCGGACCTTCACGTTCGGTGTCGCCCAGTACAGGATCGCGATCATGGCCGTGACCAGAAGGATCAGTACCGGCCACTTCGCCACGGACCAGACCGTCAAGAACGTGTCCCCGATGCCCAGCGCGGTACCGGCCTGGCGGGCCAGGCCGCCGGTGAACACGACGATCAGCGCGCTGATCACGGCGAGGACCATCAGGACCACGGTCACACCGAGCCGCACCGGCAGCACCTTCCACACCGGACGGCCCTCGGGGACGTCGTAGACGGCGTTCGCGCTGCGGATGAACGCGGCGACATAGCCGGACGCCGACCACACGGCGAGCGCCAGACCGACGATCGCCATGATCGACCCGAGCCCGGCGTTGCCCTGCATCTGCTGCACCGCGTTGCGGAGCACGTCCCGCGCCGCGCCCGGAGTGAGCTGCTGAATGTTGTCCAGCACGTCCTGCGCCGCCGACCGGCCGACGATCCCGAGCAGCGAAGTGAGGGCGAGCAGCGCCGGGAACAGCGCCAGGATCCCGTAATAGGTCAGGGCCGCGGCCCGGTCGGTCAGCTCGTCCTTCTGGAACTCCTTGAGCGTGCCTTTCAGCACCGCCCCCCAGGAGCGTTTGGGCAGGTCGGTCGGGGCGTCCGGCGCCCGCTGCGCCACCTGCTCGTCCGGCCCGGCGCCGGTCCCCCGCCCGCTCTCCGCCTCCCGACCGGCCGCGTCGTGCCCGTCGTGCCTTCCATGCCGTCTCCATGTCCGCACCATGCCGCGCGAGTTACCCGGAACGGACTGCTCATGCCGATGGCCGAAGGGGCGGTCAGCTTCGCTTTTCCGCGGTCGTGACCTGGGACTTGCAGGACCAATGGCTGAAGTCCTTCGTGCGCTCCCACAGGGCGCGGCCCCGCTGGATGCTCCATTCGGGGCCCAGAGCGGTCACCGGAGCGACACGGAGCTCCATCAGTTCCAGGTCCGAGAACTGGAACAGGCCCCACTGCCGGCTGCCGTCGGAGTTGCCCCAGATCCAGAGGGGATCGAGTTGCGTCATGCAGCGCACGAGACGGACCGCGGTGTCGGGCTGTTCCGGGAATACTTCGCGCAGCCGGCGCTCAACCCGTTCCGGTGACCACACATCGATCTCCGGGTGTTTCTCGTAGAGCGCCTTTTTTGTGGCTTCATCACCCATCGCAGTCACCGACAGCCCGGCAAACGTCTGGAAGGCGGCAACCCGCATCTTCGTGTAGGGGCCGAAGACAGCGTCCGCGGGAAGGTCGAGTCCATGACGCCGCAGCTGCCTCTGCAGTTCCTGGACACACGGATGGTGCTGCCCTTTGATCAGCACCCTGGGGCATTCCTCGGACAGCAGCAGGGGCTTCTGTCCCGAGCCCGGCACTACGCCGCCTGCCGGGCGCTCCTGTGCGTCGTCGGCTGCCAGTAGCCAGGCGCACGCCGTCAGCACGAGAGCCGCGACCACCGCCGTGAGGCGGGTGCGCCGGAGGAGGGACGCGACTCGGACGGGGGCAGCGGTGTCGGAGCGCGGATACTCTCCGGCGGCGATGCGGTCCCTGGCCTTCAGCCACGTGTCGACTTCGTGACCGCCCGCGCAAGCACGGACGAACGCGGCCAGCACCTCCGGGCGGGGCAGGGCGTCCCGGCGCATGACGTCGGCCAAGGTGCTCCGCGCCAACGCCTCGCCACGCTCGGCAGCACGTTCCTCCAACTGCCGGTAGGTGAGGCCCGATTGTTCTTTGAGCCGCCGCATCAGCTCGACCAACGCGGCCGCGTCACGTGCCTCTCGCGGATCCCGTTCCCCCCGGCTCCCCATGGCGAGCATCCTGGCCGAACCCCCAGGGCTTGACAACATCCACCGCAGGGCCTGTCCGAGCCGCCGGACAGGGCCTCCGGTCAGCATCCGGACGAGGCTCTGACCAGCCCGGACAGCGGCGTCCTGTCCGGGACGACCTGATGCTGTTGCTCGGCCCCCACCCAGGCCCGCAAGCTCATGCGCAGTCGTCAGTCACCGCCCTGCGGCAGCGCTCAGCAGAAACGGGGAAAGGGCTCAACATGCTCGGTAGGACCAAGAACAGACGCGGGGCGGTCACCCTGCGCCCGAACGTTCCAGGCCAGGGCCGCACAGTCGCCCCCGCGGTCGTACAGGCGCAGAATGGAGAGAGCGGAGCAGGAGCCGCCCATGGGTCTTGGCAGCTCCGAACGCTCGAACGCGCATGCCGGAAGGGGGTGCGACGCCATGTCCCAGTTCATGGACGTCCACCACGGGATGAAGGGCATCACGGCCGACCAGCTGCAGCAGGCGCACCAGGCCGACCTGGCCATCGAGAGCGAAGAAGGCGTCCATTTCGAGAAGGCGTGGGCGGACCCGCAGTCCGGTACGGTCTACTGCCTCTCCGAGGCGCCCTCGGCCGAAGCAGTCCAACGCGTCCATGAACGCGCCGGTCACCGGGCCGACGAGGTCCACCCGGTGCCCCTGACCGTGTGACCGGGAGACCGGCCGCCTAGGGTGCGTCCAGATCGGTGTGGAGCAGGTGGTGGTCCGAGTACGCGGTGGGTTGCACGCGGTGCTTGAGCGGGGCGATGCCGCGCAGGAAGACGTAGTCGAACTTGCTGTGCCAGTCGGTGGTCGGCTCGCAGGTGGCGGCTGACGAGGGACGGCACTGAGGGTCCGTGTCCGAGGCCAGTGCCCAGATCCGGGTGAGTTCGGGAGCGTCCGGCACGGCGTTGAAGTCGCCGAGAACGATCGCGCGGTCGTGCCGGGCGACTTCCGCGGCCAGTACGCGCGTCTGATCTGCCCGGACTGCTTCTTGACGTCGTTGGGCGAGGTGGGTGTTGAAGACCCGGACGCGCTCGCCGCCCACCGTGGTGGTCACCGCCATGTACCCACGGTCCTCGGATCCGCCGTCGGGATACTCCACGTTCACGCGGTCTGTCATCGGTGCCGCCGAGAGGACCGCCTGGCCGAAGCCCCCCGGGCTCCACGGCCAGCCCCCGCAGCGGCTCCGGTTCCGCAGAACCGTCCCGTACTCGACGTGGTAGACCAGCCCGTGCAGGCTCTCCAGATAGTCCCGGATTCTCTCGACATCCCGCACGCACGCTTCTTGCAGGCCGATGACCTGGGGCGCATACGTGGCGATCTCCGCTGCCCGGCCGACGTTGCTCTCGTCGCAGGGGTTGCAGATGTTCCACGTCATGACCCGGTTCGGTACGACATCCCTGACGGCGTCGACGGGCAAGGACCGGCCGAAAAGGGCACCGCTCGGCGCGCTGGGGCCGACGAGCACCGCGCAGGCCACGATCATGGCCCCCGCGAGCAACCGCGTGCCCCTTCCGAGCACCACCGCCTCCTCACTGTGGAACACATGCTCCTCACTGTGGAGCGCATGGCATCCGGCGTCCTCTCCCGCACCAGGTTAGCGCCCGGCTAGGGCGTGTCCGATGGGTCGGCGTGGAGCAAGGAGCGGCTGCTCGAACGAAGCTGAGAGCTTGGGGAAGGAGCTACTAGGACGTTTCGGCAACGCGGCGAGCGTGCGTGCCAGGCGTCGCGACGCCGCGCCGACCCATCGGACACGCCCTAGGGCGCCCCGGCCGGCCAGTCCTGCCGCCAGAGCCCGCGTCCCACGATGTGCTGGAGCTCTCGTACGAACTCCTGGCGCGCCTGTTCCGAGACGTGCCCGCGCACCACGAGCCAGGTGAACCGCCCCTGGCTCTCCACCGGGATCACGGCCCTGCCACCCGGCAGCCAGTCCACGAACTCCATGTCGAACTCGGCCCGCGGCTCACTCAACTCGCCCGGCTCATCGCATCGTTGCGCGTCGTCGTCTGCCATCCCAGTCCCTCGCGGCCACCCTCGTCACCGCCGCACGGCAGAGACCGTGCGCGGTGGATTCCGACTGCGCCCCCCAGGCGGCGGATCACCGACTGTGCCACACCGGCCGGTCGGCGGCCAGGGCGAGTTGCCGCGCACCGGCGCCCCGCACTACCCCGTCGCACCCTCGCTCCGCGCACGCCTGCGGGCGAACGTCTCCGCGATGTCCGCCAACTGCCGGCGCTCGGCGTCCGACATCTCCTCGATCCGCGCGGCCAGCACCCGCGTCGTACGGTCCTCGCTCCACACGTACGAGGTCATGCCGAGGAACTGCGCCGCCGCGGCCTCCTGGAGCACTCGCAGCGGAAGTTCGAGGCCCACCGCCAGGGCGCGGAGCAGCGCGGGAGGCGGGGCGTCGGTCGGCCGCCCCTTCTCCACCTTGGAGATCCACCCGAACCGGGCCCGCTCACCGGCCTCCGGGTCGACGGACCGCGCCTCCAATTCCCGCAGGCTGATGCCCAGTTCGGCCCGGCGCCCGCGTACGAGGTCGTTGAAGTCCGTCCGCTCCTGCTCGCCCATGAGGCTCATCCCGCCTGCCTGTCGCCGTGCGCTTGCTCATGCCTACGCCACGAGCCGCGGATAAGCCATCCCCCGCAAGCCTTGGGGCGTATCCCCCAAAGCGCTGTGCGTTTGCGTAGACACCCTGTATACGAGAAGTGCTCAGCCGAGGAACAGTCAACGCCGACGAAAGAAGCGCCGATGCCGTGGGCACACATCGATGAACGGTTCCCGTGGAACTGGAGGGTGCGGTTCCTGTCCGACGGGGCGTTCCGCCTGTACGTCTCCGCGATCTGCTGGACGGGGGGAAACCCCACCGGCCGCGTCATCACCATGAGGGAGCTCAGAGTCGTGGTCGACGCACGGGCCCCGCGACGGCAGGCCGAGGAGCTGGTCGCGGCCCGGCTCTTCGAGGAACTCCCGGGCGTCGGTTGGCGCATCCACGACTACCACGACTAGGGGCTGGGCGCCGGGTCGAGAGCGGATCTCTGCCGGTGGTGTCGAGTGGGGTCGAGTGATGCCGAGAGGTCATGCGGTCCGCGGTGTCATGAGGCGCCCGCCAGGCACCACGCGAGGACGGCGGCCGCGCTGTGCATCTTGTTCTCGGCCTGGTCGAAGGCCGCGCTCACCCGGCCGTCCAGGACCTCCGCGGTCACCTCCTCGCCCCGGTGGGCGGGCAGGTCGTGCAGGAACCTGGCATCGGGGTACCGGGCCATCAGGGCCGCGTCCACGCGGAAGGGGTCGAATACCGTCCGCCAGTCCGGATCGGCCTTGCTGGTGCCCGTCGTCTGCCACCTGGTGGTGTAGACGAAATCCGTGGACTTCGGCGCCCGGGCCAGATCGTGGGCGCACACGAACGTGCTGCCGGACGCTTCCGCGTAACTCTTCGCACGCTGTTGCGTCTCCGCGGGCAGGCCGTAACCCGGAGGTGTGATGACGTAGAGCTCGGTGCCTTTGAACCGGGTGAGCGCGAGCGCGAGGGCCACGGCCGAGTTGTTCCCCTCCCCGACATAGAGCACTTTCGCGCCGTCGACCTCGCCGCGCACGCGCAGTACCGTCGTGAGATCGGCGAGTGCCTGCGTGGGGTGTTCCCCCTCGCTCATCGCGTTGATGACCGCCATCCGGTCCTGCGCGGCATAGGCGGCGAACTCCCGGTCCGGCCCGGCGGTGCGGGCGACGAGGCCGTCGAGCATCCTGGAGAGCACGCGGCCGGTGTCCTCCACGGTCTCCCCGGTGTTCTCCTGAAGATCCCCCGGCCCATAGGCGATCACCTCGGCGCCGAGGCGCAGGGCCGCGGACGAGAACGCCGTGCGGGTCCTTGTGGACGTCTTCCGGAAGTACGTCCCTATGACCCGGCCCGCCAACACCTTCTCGTAGGCGGAACCCGCCGCCGCGGTCGCCGCGTAGCCACGCGCCATGCGCACGAGGTGAAACAGCTCAGCGTCCGTCAGGTCCGCGATGGAAAGCAAGTGCCGACGCTTTTCCCGCATCGAGTTCTCCGCTCGTCATTATTTCCTGGGACGACTGAGATCGTCGCCGGAAAAGTCAATCTCGCGCTGCCCGCGCGCACCACGTCTGGACCAGGATTGGCGCCATGTCGCCATGTCGCGCGGGCAGTTGTCGCCGGGCGGTACTACCTGGCGGCGGCCAGGGCGCCGAGTTCACGCTGGCGGCCGAGGAAGCGACCGAGCTCGTCCTTGCCGAGCGTGGGCCGGCGCAGCCCCGCCGCGGCGAGCCGGCGCTCGGTGAGCGGCGCCGTGTGGTCCTGCTTCATCAGCGGCTGCTCCGGGTCGAAGTCCACGTTCGGGAAGAGCGGGAGGAGCAGTTTCAGGTCCCCGCCCCCCGGCAGCTCCGCCGCGGCGAGCAACCGGGCACGCCAGGTCAGATACGGCAGCGAAGCCACCGGTTCGCCGGTGTGCTCGGCCAGCCATCCCGCCATGTCCTTCCAGCGCACCGGCTGTCCGCCGATGATGTGGAACAGCTCGCCCGTGCCGTCGCTGCGCCGGGAGAGTTCGACGATCGCGGCGACCGCGTAGTCCACCGGGGCCAGGTCGAGTTCCAGGTCGGCGACCGGGATCGCGCCGAGGCGCGCGCAGGCGGTGATGGCCCGGCAGACCACGTCCTCGGGGTTGGCCGCCCCGGTCCCGCTGTGCCAGGAGATCGTGCCCAGGCGGTGGACCGTGGCCGCGAGGCCGCGTGCGGCGGCGGCCCGGACCAGCGACTCGGCGGCCCACTTGCTCTGCGAGTAGCCGTCGGGGATGCCGTCCAGGTCGTCGGCGGCGGAGTACTCGCCGACCGGGCCCCGTTCCACCTGCCGGGGCGAGAACACCGACATCGTCGAGATGTAGTGCAGCGGCGTGTTGGCGCGGGCCGCCAGCTCGATGAGCGTCTTCGTACCGAGCACATTGGCGGCCCGCAGCGCGGGATACGGATACACGGCGTTGACCTTGGCACCGTTGTGGTAGATCGCGGCGAGCCCGTCACCGAGCGCGGCGAACGCGGCGTCGTCGAGGCCGAACCGCACCGCCGCCAGATCGCCGGGCACCACCTCGACCCTGTCGTCGACGTCCGCGTCGGGCAGGGAGAAGCGCAGCAGCGCGTCCCGGATCCTCCGGGCGCCCTCGGCGGCGTCGGCGCTCCGGACCAGGCAGCGCACCGGGCCCGTGGTGCGGTCGAGCAACTCACGCAGCAGGAACGCGCCGACGAATCCCGTCGCGCCCGTGAGCAGCACCGGCGCGTCGGCGCCGACCGCTCGGCCCGCGGCCGAGACGGTGAACGCCCGGTCGAGCTCCGCGTCGGCACGCACCTGGTCGAGCACACCCGCGACCTCGCCGCCGCGGAGCCGGTCGGCCAACTGGGCCACCGTGGGGTACTCGAGGACGTCCCGCAGGTCGAGCTCGATGCCGCGCGCCGTGGCCTCGGCCACGATGCGCAGACTGATCATCGAATCCCCGCCCAGCTCGAAGAAGTTGTCGTCCCTGCCGACCCGGTCGAGGCCGAACACCTTGACCCAGATGTCGGCGATGCGGGCCTCGACCGTATTGCGGACCCGTGCGAACGGCACGGTCAGCTCGGGCCGTTCCTGCGGTGCGGGCAGCCTCCGATGGTCGATCTTGCCCCCGATGGTGACCGGGAGCTCGTCGAGCAGCAGCAGCGCGGCGGGCACGAGGTAGCCGGGCAGCTTCTCGCCGAGGAACCGGCGGAGTGCGCCGGGGGTCGGCTCGGCTCCGGGGCTCGCCACCGCGTAGCCGACGAGCCGCCGGTCGCCCGGTGTGTCCTCGCGGGCGACGACGACCGCGTCCGCGACGTCGGGGTGGGTGCGCAGCACCGCCTCCACCTCGCCCGGTTCGATCCGGTGTCCGGCGATCTTCACCTGGCTGTCGGCGCGGCCCAGGAACTCGAGGTCGCCGTCGTCGCGACGCCGTACGAGGTCACCGGTGCGGTACAGCCGGCCACCGCCTGCCGAGAACGGATCGGGGACGAAGCGCTCGGCGGTGAGGTCGGGCCTGCCGAGGTAGCCCCGGGCGACGCCCGCGCCGCCGAGGTGGAGTTCGCCGACGACACCGTTCTCGACCGGATTGCCGAACCGGTCGAGGACGTACGCCCGGGTGGCGGCGATCGGTGCGCCGATCGGCACCCGGGTCGCGTCGGCGGCGGTGGCGGTGACATCGGCCACGACACAGCCCACCACGGTTTCGGTGGGGCCGTACTCGTTGACGATCACCGCGCCGGGGGCCAGCTCGCGCCAGGCCCGGACGCTGTCGGCGCGCAGTTCCTCGCCGCCGACCACGAAGGTGCCGACCGTGTCGATCGGCCCGCCGTCGGCCAGCCGGGCCCGCAGGAGTTCCAGATGCGCGGGCGTGACCTTGAGCAGATCGAACCGTCCGGGGCCACGGAGCAGCTCCGCGAGCGCGTCCACGGGGCGGTCGTCGGGGAGCAGCCGCACCGCGGCTCCGCCCGCGAGCGGGACGAGCAGGTTCGTCACCGCGAGGTCGAAGGCGACGGAGCCGAGGAGCGGCACGACGCCGCCCTCGGTCACCTCGTATCGCCGCACGGCCCAGTCGAGGTAGTTCGCCAGGCCCCGGTGGGTGATCATCACGCCCTTGGGTGTTCCGGTGGATCCGGAGGTGTAGATCGTGTACGCCAGGGCGTCCGGATCCGGCGCGGGCAGGTCGTCGCCCGCGGGCGCGGCGGCCGACAGCTCAGGGGCGTCCACGAGCACGGCCCGTCCGGTGTGAGCCCCGAGCCCGGCGGCGAGTGCCTCCTCGGTCAGGACGAGCGCGGCCCCGCTGTCGGTGAGGACGTGTTCCCGCCGCTCCGCGGGGTGTTCGGGGTCCAGGGGCACATAGGCGCCGCCTGCCTTGAGGACGGCCAGGATCGCGACGATCAGCTCCGCCCGGTGGGTGAGGAGGATCCCGACCCTGATGTCGGGGCCGACGCCGCGCTCGCGCAGGACGGCGGCGAGCCGTCCCGCGCGGTCGTCGAGCTCGGCATAGCTGAGAACCTCGCCGTCCGTGCCGATCACCGCGGCCCGTTCGGGTGCGGTGCGGGCGTGTGCGGCGACGCGGTCCGCAGGCGTGCTGATCCTCTCAGCGGTCTCGTGCCCTTCCGCGGTGCCGTGGTGTGCGGCGAGGAGCCGGTCGCGCTCGTCCGGTGTGAGATGGCTGCCGCGGGCATCGCCGTCGGGGTCCGCGACCATCGCCTCCAGGACGCGCCGGTAGCCGGCGGCGAGACGCTCGGCGTGCTCGCGGTCGAGCACGTCGGGGCTCGTGGTGAGGACGATGTGCCCGCCGAGCGAGGTCACGGCGAGCGGGAACTCGTTGGGGCTCTCGTCGATGCTGTCGCCGAAGTCGACCAGGTCGGTGTCGACCATGTGGAAGTCGAGGTAGTTGAAGAACACGTCGATGAGCCGGGTGCCGCCCGCGCCCTGGGCGCGCTTCATCGAGGAGAGCGGGAACCTGCGGTGGACCCACACCTCGGATTCCCGCGCGTAGACGTCGGCGACGAGCTCGCGCCAGGTCGCCGCGGTGAGCCGGAAGGGGAACGGCACGGTGTTGAGGAACATCCCGTACAGCCGGTCGGCTCCGGGCACCTCCGGCCGGGTGTCGCAGACCAGGCCGGAGTAGAACGCCTTCTCCTCGGTGAGGGTGCTCATGACCTTCAGATGGGCGGCGTGCAGCACGCTCTTGAGGGACACGCCCACCGTGCCCGCCAGGTCGCGCAGTCCGTCGTGGAGGTCGGCGACGGGGACCCAGATCTGGTACGGGGCGTTCGCGGCCCGCTCCTCCCCGCGCGCCGCCCACGCCTCGGGCATGCGCATCCGCGTGTGGGTGTCGAGCACGCCCCGCCAGTACTCCTGATGCTCCGCGGAATCGCGTGTCCGGCGTTCCAGGGCGACGAAGTCGGCGTAGCGGGTGGCCACGGGGCGGCGCTCGGGAAGGGGCGCGCCCGCGCGGACGGCACGGTAGAGGTTGAGCAGTTCCATCAGGAGCGAGTGGTAGCTCCACCCTTCGAGGATGGCGTGGCACTCGGTGATCGAGAGCCGCCAGCCGTCGTCGTGCACATGCACGCCTAGGCGCAGCAGCGGCGCCCGGGACAGGTCGAACACGTCGCGGCGCTCGTCGGCGATGTAGGCGCGGACCGCCCGCTCCTGCTCGTCGGCGGGCCGGCCGCGCAGATCGGTCACGGCCAGCGGCAACGTGGCCGTCGGGTGCACGAGTTGCAGGGGCTCCGTGTACTCCGTGGGGTGCAGCGAGGTGCGCAGGATCTCGTGCCGGTCGGTCAGCTCCGCGGCGGCGGCACGCAGGGCGTCCGCGTCGAAGGGGTCGCTGTCGCGGATGCTGAACGACGTGATGTTGTGGTAGTTGCGCAGCTCACCCGCGAGCATCTCGATGACCATGCCCACCTGCACCTGTGACATCGGGTAGGCGTCGACGAGGCCGGCGGGCAGCCGGGCGGCGTCGGCGGGTGACAGGAGCGAGAACGGCTCGATGCTCGGCAGCGGTTGGGCTGTGCCGGTGCGTTCGGCGAGCGCTTCGGCCAGACTCGCGACCGTCCGGTGCTCGAACAGATCGCGTACGGCGGCGTCGATGCCCTGGGCGCGCAGGGCGCCCACGACCGCGACCGCCCGCAGCGAGTCGCCGCCGAGTTCGAAGAAGTTGTCGTGCACGCCGACGCGGTCGGTGCCGAGCACCTCCCGCCAGGCGCCGGCCACCCGCTGCTCGCCCGGGGTGCGCGGCGGCTCGTAGGCGCTGCGCGTGGCCACCGCCGCGGAGTCCGGCTCGGGCAGCGCCGCGGTGTCGAGTTTCCCGTTGGCCGTCAGGGGGACCGCGGGGATCTCCAGATAGGAGACGGGCACGAGGTGGCTCGGCAGGCGGCTCGCCAGCCAGGCCCGGACGGCGCCGCGGTCGAGGCCGGACGCGGCCTGTTCCGGCACGAGATAGGCGACCAGGTGCGTAGTCCCGTCGTGTCCGGCCCTGGCCCGGACCACCGCGGTGCGCACGGCGGGGTGCTCGGCCAGGGTGGCCTCGATCTCGCCGGGCTCGATGCGGAAGCCGCGGATCTTGACCTGGTTGTCGGCCCTGCCGATGACCTCGAGCGTGCCGTCCTCGCGTCGGCGGGCCAGGTCGCCGCTGCGGTACAGCCGCGCGCCCGCGGGACCGTGCGGGTCCGGTACGAACCGCTCGGCGGTCAGATCCGGCCGGTTCAGGTAGCCGCGCGCGAGACCGGGCCCGCCGACGTGCAGCTCGCCCACCACCCCGACCGGGGCCGGGTGGCCCCCCGGTTCGAGTACGTGGACGCGCAGGTCGCTCAGGCCGCGTCCGACGACGCTCGGCGCCGCCGGGCCCAGCTCCTCCGGCTGTATGTGGTGGTACGTCGTGTGCACCGTGGTCTCGGTGATGCCGTACATGTTGATCAGCCGGGGGCCCGCGTCGCCGAACACCTCGTACCACGGCAGGAGTTCGGCGGGTTCCAGTTTCTCGCCCGCGAAGATCACCGCGCGCAGCCGCAGCTCGGCGAGGCGTGCGTCGCCGGGGCCGGTCGCGGCGAGGAGCGTGCGGAAGGCCGACGGCGTCTGATTGAGGACGGTGACGCGCTCCCGTACGAGCAGGTCGATGAACTCGTCCGGCGAGCGGGTCACTTCGTAGGACGGCACGACCAGCGTGCCGCCGTGCCCGAGCGCGCCCCACAGTTCCCAGACCGAGACGTCGAAGGCGTACGAGTGGAACAGCGGCCAGACATCGGCGGGACCGAAGTCGTAGTGCTCGTGGGCCGAGGCGAACAGGCGCAGCACGTTGCGGTGGGTCATGCACACGCCCTTGGGCCTCCCCGTGGACCCCGAGGTGTGGATGACGTACATGAGGTGGTCACGGGTGGTGAGGGGCTCGGGGTCGGTCGTGACGGCACCGGCCAGCAGGTCCGCGTCGTTGTCCAGGGAGATGAGGTTGCCCTGGTAGGAGTCCGCGAACACCTCGGTGTGCTCGTCCCGGGTGATGAGCAGGCGCAGGCCGGTGTCCTCAAGGATGTAGCCGAGCCGGCGCGCCGGATACGAGGGGTCCAGCGGCACATACGCCCCGCCTGCCTTCACCACGCCCAGCAGGCTCACCACCAGGTCGATGCCGCGTTCCAGGCAGACGCCCACGAGGCTGTCGGCCCCGACGCCCCGCGCCCGCAGCACATGCGCGAGCCGGTTCGCGCGCGCGTTCAGCTCACCGTAGGTCAGGGACTCGTCCTGGAAGACGAGCGCGACGGCGTCCGGGGCCGCCGCGGCGTGCTTCTCGAACGCCTGGTGCATGCCGACGGCCGAGCCGAGGAGGCCGTCCTCGTCGAGGACCCGGTCGGGCTCGGCGCCGCCCGCCCAGGTGACGAGCAGCTGGTGCCGCTCCTGCGCCGACAGGAGATCCGCGTCGGACACACACTTCTCCGGTTCGGCGACGAGCGCGGCGACGAGCCGGTGGTAGTGGCGGGCGAGGCGGGCCACGGTGGCCTCGTCGAAGAGTGCGGTGGCGTATTCGAGGAAGCCGCCGATACGGCCGTCCGGCGCCTCGGCGAGCTGCAGGTTGAGGTCGAACTTCGCGACGGACCACGCCACGTCGACCGGCTCCGCGGTCAGGCCCGGCAGGCCGGGCTCCGCCGCGCCGCCGCCCTGCAGGCCGAACATGACGGTGAACAGCGGGGTGCGGGCCAGATCGCGCTCGGGGGCGAGTTCCTCGACGAGTTGCTCGAACGGCACGTCCTGGTGCGCCAGCGCCTGCCCGACGGCGCGCCGGGCGGAGCCGAGCAGGTCGAGGAAGCTCGGGTCGCCCTCCCACTTGTTGCGCAGCACCACCGTGTTGATCAGGAAGCCGACGAGGTTGGCGAGTTCGGGCCGTTCCCGTCCGGCGACCGGCGTGCCCACCGTGATGTCCCGCTGCCCGGTGTGGCGGAAGAGCAGCACCTGGAACGCGGTGAGCAGCACCGTGAACACGGTGGTCTCCTGCTGCCTGGCGAGCAGGCGGACCCCCTCCGCGAGGTCGGCCGGCAGCTCGAAGCGCAGGGTGGCGCCGCTGTGGTCCCTGACGTGCGGCCGGGGCCGGTCGGTCGGCAGCTCGACCGTCGTGAGCCCGGCGAGTTCCTCGCGCCAGTAGCCGAGCTGGCGGTCCAGCTCGGCTCCGGAGAGCCGGTCCCGTTGCCAGGCCGCGTAGTCCGCGTACTGCACCTGGGCGCGCGGCGCTTCGGCGTCCCCTGCCGTGCCGGGGTCGACCCTGCGCCGGTACGCCGTCGTCAGCTGCTCGGCGACCAGGTCGAGCGACCAGCCGTCGCAGGCGATGTGGTGCATGACGAGCACCAGGAGGTGGTCGTCGGCGGCCAGGCGCACCACCCGCAGGCGCGCGGGCAGATCGGTGTCGAGGCGGAACGGGGAGCGCGCCTGGTCGTCGGCGAACGCGAGGGCGAACTTCTCGCGCTCGTCCGCGGGGCGGTCGGCGAGATCGACGACCGCGAAGTCGGTCTCCGACTCCCCGCCGATGACCTGGACCGGCTCATGGCCCTCAAGGGCGTACCGGGTGCGCAGGATCTCGTTCCTGGCGACGACGTCGAGCCAGGCCGCCTCCAGGGCGTCGACGCGCAGCGCGCCGCGCAGCCGTACCGTCCAGGGCACCAGGTACTCGGGGCTGCCCGGTGAGAGCCGGTCCAGGAACCACAGCCGTTGCTGGCCGAAGGACAGCGGCAGCGGCCGCTGCCGGTCGGCGGGCGGGATGACGCCGCGACGGCCGCGGCCGCCCTGCCGTCCCGCGAGTCTTTCGGCGAGGATCTTGGCCCTGAGTTCGGCCGCGTCCCGCGCGTCTCGGTTACCGCTCACGTCGCTCGCTCCTCGCATCGTCCGTTGACGCGTTCTCGTTCTCGCCGTGCGGCCGGGCGGCCAGCAGGGCTGCTTCGGCCGCGAGTTCGTCCTCCGTCAGCGCGTCGACCTCGGCACGGATGGCGGACTCCACGGCCACGGCGAGATCCGCGACGGTCGGTCCTTCGAACACGATCCGCACCGGGAGGTCCAGGTCGAATTCCCGTTGCAGCGCGCTCACCAGCCTGATGGCCAGCAGTGAGTTGCCGCCGAGCGCGAAGAAGCTGGTCCGCGCCCCGACCTCGGCCAGGCCGAGCAGCTCGCCGCAGAGTTCGGCGATCCGCTCCTCGACGGGGCCTTCGGGCGCCGTCCGTCCGCCGGTCCCCGCGGCGGGCTCGGGCAGCGCCGCCCGGTCCAGCTTTCCGTTGCGGTTCAGCGGGAACGCGTCGAGGGCGACGAAGGCTCCCGGGACGTACGCGGCGGGCAGGGTCCGGCGGCAGTGCCGGGCCAGCTCGTCCGGCGTCGGCTCGGCGCCGCCCTCCGGCAGGTAGTGGGCGACCAGGGCGTGGCCTCCGGACGCGAGGGACCGCGCGGTCACCACGGCCTCCCGGACCGAGGGGTGGGCGATGAGCGCGGCCTCGACCTCGCCGGGCTCGATCCGGACGCCGTTGACCTTGACCTGGTCGTCCGCCCTGCCGGTGAACTCCAGTACGCCGTCCGCGCGGCGCCGCACCAGGTCGCCGGTGCGGTACAGGCGCGATCCGTCGCCGGTGCGGTACAGGCGCGATCCGGGCGGGCCGTACGGGTCGGGGACGAACCGCGCCGCCGTCAGGTCCGGCCTGCCCGCGTATCCGCGGGCCAGGCCCGCCCCGCCGACCAGGAGTTCCCCCGGCACCCCGGCGGGCGTGAGGCCGCCCTCACGGTCGAGGATCCGCAGCCGCAGGTTCGGCAGCGGCCGGCCGATCGGGACGGCTCCCGTGGCCCCGGCTCCGACGGGGTACGCCGTGACGTCGACGGCGCACTCGGTGGGGCCGTAGGTGTTCCACACCGCGACGTCGACCCGCTCGCGCAGCCGGGCGACGAGTTCCGCGCTCAGCGGCTCCCCGGCCAGCCACACCTGGCGCAGCGCCGAGAGGTCGGGCCAGCTCGGCAGTTCGAGGAGCATCCGCAGCACCGAGGGGACCAGTTGCAGCACCGTCGCCGCGCCGTCCGCGGCCGCGCGCAGCAGCGCGGCGGGGTCCTGTTCGGCGTCGGGCGGGGCCAGGACCACCGTGCCGCCCGCGGCCAACGGGGCGAACAGTTCGAGCATCGCGGCGTCGAACCCGGACCTCGTCTTGTGCAGCACCCGGTCCCCGGCGTCGATGCCCTGCCCGGACACCGACCAGCCGACCCGGTTGGCCAGGGCGCCGTGCTCCACCACCACACCCTTGGGCCGCCCGGTCGAGCCGGATGTGAACATCACGTACGCGGCGTCGGAGGCCGTGCGGCGAACGGCCGGGGCGGTGGTCGGCAGGGCCGCGACGGCGTCCGCGTCGGCCACGACGTCCACTCGGGGCAGATCCGGCAGCTCGGTTCCGGTGAGCGTGCCGTCGGTGAGTACGGCGGCCGCCGCGGCGTCGGCGCACTGGGCGGCGAGCCGCGCCGGCGGGTGCGCGAGGTCGAGCGGCAGGAAGGCCGCACCGGCCTTCCACGCGGCCAGCATGCCCACCAGCAGGTCGATTCCGCGCGGCAGCGCCACGGCGAGGACGTCGCCCTCGCCGATCCCGCCCGCCCGCAGGTGGTGGGCGAGCCGGGCGGCCCGGTCGTCGAGCTCGCGGTAGCGCAGGCTCCGGCCTCGCTCTCCGGTCTCGGTGACCGCCGGCGCGTCGGGCGTGGCGGCGGCCCGCTCGGTGATCAGGTCGGGCAGCGTGCGCACCCGCTCCTGCTCCTGCACGGGCGCCAGGAGTTCGGCGCGCTCGGCCGGTGACAGCGGGTCGAGCCGTGACACGGGCAGGGCAGGGGCCCCGCCGCCCCGCAGCAGCTGGACGAAGTGCGTCGTCATCGCCCGCACCGAGTCCTCGCGGAACAGCGCGGTCGCGTATTCGACGGTGCCGACGTAGGAGCCGTCCGGCTGCGCGCGCAGTGTCCAGGTCTGGTCGAACTTGGCGGCCTGCCACAGACCGGCGAACCGCTCGTCCAGCTCCATCGCCGCTGTGTCGTCGTCGGAGCCGTCGGGGCCGCCGGAGTCGACCACGTCGAACAGGACGGAGACCAGGGGCGTGCGGGACAGGTCCCGCTCGGGGCTCAGTTCGTCGACGAGGCGCTCGAAGGGCAGGTATTGATGGGCGAACGCGTCCAGGGCGCTCGCGCGCACGCGGTCGAGCAGCTCCCCCACGGTGGGCTCGCCGGTCAGGTCGTTGCGCAGGACCAGGGTGTTGACGAAGAACCCGACCAGGTCGTCCAGTTCGGGCCGGGCGCGCCCGGCCACGGGGGCGCCCACCACGATGTCCCGCTGCCCGCTGTAGCGGCCGAGCAGCACGGTGAAGAAGGCGAGCATCGACATGAACTCGCTGGCGCCGCGCAGGCGGCCCGCCGCGACGACCGGCCCTGCCACGTCGGCCGGGACACGGAAGGCCACGACGGCCCCGCTCGCGTCCCGTACCGGCGGGCGCGGGTGGTCGGTCGGCAGCTCCAGGTAGGGCAGCTCGGCCAGGCGCGACCGCCAGAAGGCCAGCTCCTCCTCGAGGCGCTCGCCGGTGAGCCACGTCTGCTGCCACGCGGCGAAGTCGGCGTACTGCACGGGCAGTTTGGGCAGCTCGGGCCGGTCGTCGTCGGCGCGGGCGCGGTACAGCTCGAGCAGGTCCCGGCGCAGCACCGGCACGGAGAGGCCGTCGGCCGCTATGTGGTGCACCACCAGCACCAGGACGTCGCCGGCGTACGCGTCGGCCGCACGCAGCAGCAGAGCGCGCCAAGGCGCCTCGTCGGCCGGGCGGAAGCCGCGCCGGATGCTCTCGCCGAGCGCGTCGACCATGGACCCGACGGGGCCTTCGACCACGTCGAGTCCGCCGTCGTACGCCGCGGGCGGGTCGATGAGCTGCCGCGGTTCGCCGTCGTGGCGGGTGTAGCGGGTGCGCAGGATCTCGTGGCGTTCGGCGAGGTCGGCCAACGCCCCGTGCAGGACGGGCAGTTCGGCCCGGTGCGGGAGGGGGATCACGACCGGGAGCACGTATTCGGGGCTGTGCGGGGTGAGCTGGTCGAGGAACCACAGCCTGCGCTGGCCGAAGGAGAGCGGCAGGCCGGGCTCCTCGGGCGCGGGCCGCGGAAGGGACGGGATCGGCGGCGGCATCTCGGCGCGTGAGCCGCCGGTGGCGATCAGTGCCGCCTGGTCGCGCAGCCGGAGCGCGCCGAAGAGGGTGTGCACGGCCAGCGCCACCCCGGTGCGCTCGGTGAGGCGCGCCGCGAGCCGGGCGAGCAGCAGGGAGTGCCCGCCGAGGGCGAAGAAGTCGTCCTCGGCGCCGACCCGTTCCACGTCGAGCAGCTCCGACCAGACGTCGGCCACGAGGCGTTCGGCCGGTGTCCGCGGCGGCACGTGGGCGGGCCCCGCCCGGTGCTCGTCCTCGGCGGCCGGCAGGGCGAGCCGGTCGACCTTGCCGTTCTCGGTGAGCGGCAGTTCGGTCAGCGGCACGAAGGCGGTCGGAATCATCGAGGCGGGCAGCTGCGTGGCCAGATGCGCCCTCAGCTCGGCCGCGGTGGGCGCGCGGCCAGGACCGCCCACGACATGGGCCACCAGGCGCGGCTCGCCGCCGCGGCCGCGTTCGGCGCGGACGTGGGCCGCCGTCACCTCGGGGTGGCACAGGAGCGCGGCGGTGATCTCGGCGGGTTCGAGGCGCACACCGTTGACCTTGAGCTGGTCGTCGGCCCGGCCCACGTAGCGCAGCAGTCCGTCGCGGCCCCTGCGCACCAGGTCGCCGGTGCGGTAGGCGCGCGCACCCGGCGGGCCGTAGGGGTCGGGCACGAACCGCTCCGCCGTCAGGTCCGGCCTGCCCACGTAGCCTCTGGCCACGCCGGGTCCGCTGACGAGCAGTTCGCCCGGCACGGAGTCCGGGACCAGGTTGCCCTCGGGGCTGACGAGAGCGATCCGCGTGTGGTCGATGGGGGTGCCGATCGGCACGGTGCCGGTGCGCTGGTCCGGGTCGAAACGGTGGGCGGTGACGTCGATGGAGCACTCGGTGGGCCCGTAGGTGTTCCAGATCTCCGGCGCGGCCAGGCGGAACGCCCGCGCGCACAGTCCCGCGTCGAGCGGCTCGCCCGCCGAGAACAACAGGCGTAAGGCGCCGCAGTCCTCCCATCCGGGCTGCTCCACGAGCAGCCGCAGGACCGAGGGGACCACCTGGAGCACGGTCGTCCCGGTGTCGGCGACGGCACGCACCATCGCCGCGGGATCCCGTTCCACGTCCGGTGCGGCCAGGACG
Organism: Streptomyces aurantiacus JA 4570; assembly: GCF_000414115.1. Classification (GTDB taxonomy): domain Bacteria; phylum Actinomycetota; class Actinomycetes; order Streptomycetales; family Streptomycetaceae; genus Streptomyces; species Streptomyces aurantiacus_A. The sequence continues at coordinate 11,001 of NZ_AOPZ01000186.1, read as the reverse complement.
ACGGTGCCGCCGACGACGAGGGGCGCGAACACCTCCCAGCCCGCGGCGTCGAAGCCGATCCTGGTCTTCTGCAGCACCCGGTCGCGCGCGGTCAGGCGGTGGGTGCGCACCGACCACCACACGCGGTTGGCGATGCCGGCGTGGCTGATCACCACGCCCTTGGGCATGCCGGTCGAGCCGGAGGTGAAGAGCACGTACGCCGCGCCGTCCCGGTGGAGGGGCGCCGCGGCGCCCACGCCCGGTCCGGCGGGTTCGGACGGCGCCGTGCCGTCCTGGTCGAGCACGAGCGTCCCGATCCCGCCGGGCCCGGCCTCCCGGCCGGCGCCGGTGATCACCAGCCGCGCCCCCGCGGCCGCCGTCATGTGGGCCCACCGAGCGGGCGGGTGCTCCGGGTCGAGCGGCAGATACGCCGCGCCTGCCCGCCACACCGCGAGCAGGCTCACCACCAGCGGAAGCCCGCGTTCCAGACAGATGCCGACGACGTCTTCCGCTCCCGCGCCCCGGGCGCGGAGCTGGTCGGCGAGCCGCGCCGCGAGGACGTCGAGTTCGCGGTAGGTCAGTTCCCTCTCACCGGCGCGTACCGCGATCGCGTCCGGCCGTGTCCGCGCCTGCTCGGCGAAGGCGTCCGCGAGCAGTGGCTGTTCCGCCGTCTCGGCGTGCTCGGCCGCCTCCGCCGTGCTGTCCGGGTGGGCCGTGTGCGTCGTACCTGCGGCGAGCGCGGCGTGTTCGGACTCGGGCAGTGTGCCGATGTGGGCGACCGGGGTGTCCGGCTCCGCCGTGAGCCGGTCGAGCAGGTGCAGATAGTGCCGGGCGAGCTGCTCGATCGTGGCGGCGTCGAACAGCGCGGTCGCGTACTCCATCATCAGGTTGTGCGTGCCGTCGGGCCGCTCCACCACGTGCACGGTCAGATCGAGCTGCGAGACGTCCTGGGAGATGGGCAGGTCGATCGTCTCGCCGAAGGCGGCCCCCCTGGGCCGCAGCATGTTGAAGCCCACTTGCACCAGCGGCGGCTCGCCCCGGTTCATGCCGCGCTCGGTCTGCTGGACGAGCCGTTCGAAGGGCACGCCCTGGTGGGCGAACGCAGCCGCGGTCGTGGTGCTGACGCGACCGGCGAGATCCCGGAACGTCGGCGCGCCGGTCATCCGCACCCGCACCGGGACCAGGTTCACGAACATGCCGACGAGCTTGTGCAGCTCCGGCTCGTCGCGTCCCGCCAGATAGGTCCCCACCAGGAGGTCCTGGCGGTGCGTGTACCTCGAGAGCAGCACGCCGAGCGCGGAGAGATGCAGTACGTAGGGAGTGATGCCCTCGGCCTTGCTCAGCGCCCGCAGCCGTGTCGTGGTCGCGCCGGGGATGTCGAACTGCAGGGTGCGCCCCGCCAGTTCCGGCAGCGGAGGACGCGGCCGGTCGGAGGGCAGTTCGAGGGAGGTCGGCACGCCGTTCAGCTCGGCGCGCCAGAAGTCGAGTTCGGCGTCCAGGCCCCCGGACTCCATGCTCGACCGCTGCCACGCGGCGAAGTCCCGGTAGGACACCGGGATCTCGGTACGCGCGGCGGGCTGGGACAGCTCCATGGCGATGAGGTCGAGCGAGCCGGCGTCGGCGATCAGGTGGTGGGCGGCGATCAGCATCATCGACTCGTCGGGACCGAGCACGATGATCTCGGCCCGCCACAGCGGAGCGCTGTCCAGGCGGTACGGCCTGCGTGCGACCTCCTCGGCGTGCGCGACGGCCGCGGCGCGCGGGTCGGGTGCGGCCGAGAGGTCCGTGACCGGCACCCGCACCGCGATGTCCTCGATGTCGTGCACCACCATCAGCGGCCGGCCGGCCACGACGTCGACCGACATCCGCAGGCAGTCGTGCCGGGCCACGACCTCGCGCAGGCTCTGCGCGGTCAGTTCGGCGTCGAGGCGCACCGGCAGCGACGCCAGCGTCACGAGGTGGAAGGCCGGTGTGTTGGGCGCGAGTTGCCCGGTGAGCCAGACCCGTTCCTGCGCGTAGGAGAGCTGCACCGGGCGGTCGGGGTCGGCGGGCGGCACCCGCCGGGGCGCGGGCTCGGCTCTGCCCGCCCGCAGCTTGGCGAGCAACTCGCGCTTGATGTCGGAGAGTTCACGCTCCGTCATCGGGCGTCCCCCCGCACCGCGGCGGCCGCGGTGCGCAGCTCTCCACTGACGGCGGCGGTGAGGGACTGCCGGTCCTTGTCGAAGAAGCCGTGGTCTCCGGGGTAGAGGCGCAGCGAGAAGTCCCGCGCGGTCTCCTCGCGCCAGCCGAGCAGCGTGGGCACGGTGGTGCTCGGGTCACCGGTCGCGCCGAACACGCTGATGGGCAGGTCGAGAGGTGGGGCCTCCTGGTAGTCGTCGGTCTCGTACACCTCGTAGTCGGCGCGCACGCTCGGCTCGAACATGTCGAAGAGTCCCGGGGTGTTCAGGATGGTGTCCGGGATGATGCCGAGCGCGGTGAGGTGCTCGATGAGCTCGGGCTTGCCGAGGGAGTGCGCCCCGCTGTCCCGCAGCACCATGGCCGGCGACGGGCAGGCGCAGGCGAACAGGGCGGCGGGCGGCCTGCCGTCGCGCTCGCGCTGGTAGCGGGCGAACTCGAAGGCGGTCAGCGCTCCCGAGCAGTACCCGAAGAGCCCGTAGGGAACGTCGAGGAGTTCGTCGAGCGCCTCGCCGAGCAGGCCGACGAGCTCGCCCATCTTCCGCACCGGGGGCTCCCGCAGTCGGCTCTCGCGTCCCGGCAGCCGCACCACGCACAGGTCGATGTCGTCGGGCAGGTCCTGGGCGAAGCCGCGGAAGGTGGCCGCGCCGCCGCCCGCGTGGGCGAAGCAGATCAGCCGGAGTTGCCCCGTGCTCGCGGGGCGGAGCCGGGCTATCCAGGGGTTGGTCGAGGCAGGCATCAGGCCCTCCACGTTGTTGTCCGGAAACGGGCCATGCCCAGGTGACTGTTCGGCGGTTCACTCATGACGACTTCGCTCATGACGGCTTCACACATGGGGCGCCTCTTGCGGGTCGGGAGACGCGGACAGCAGACGGCCGAGTGTGTGCACGGTGGGGTACTCGAACACCGTGTGGACGTCCAGGCGGGTGCCGAGCGACTCGGCGATCCTGTCCACCAGCTGGATGGCGAGCAGGCTGTGCCCGCCGAGGTCGAAGAAGTCCTCGTGCAGTCCGACGGTGTCGATGCCGAGCACGTTGGCCCAGATCTCCCGGAGCGCTCGTTCGTGCTCGGTCGCCGCCGTGCCCGCGCCCGCGCCGGTACGCGGCCGTGGCTGCGGCAGCGCGGCGCGGTCGACCTTGCCGCTGGCGTTCAGCGGCAGGTCGTCGAGCACGGTGAACACGGTGGGCACCAGGTGCCGGGGCAGGACGCGGGTCAACGCGGCCCGCAGGGCCCGCTCGTCGAGGGGCGCGTCCCGTTCGGGTACGACGTGGGCGACCAGTTCCATGGCGCCGTCCCGCGCGCCGGGCCGGCTCCAGCCGGTCACCACCGCTTGCCGGACACCGGGCAGCTCCGCGAGCGCCCGCTCGGTCTCGGCGGGCTCGACCCGCACCCCTCGGATCTTCAACTGGAGGTCCGCCCGCCCTGCGAGCTCGATCTGGCCGTCGGCCCTGCGCACGGCCCGGTCACCGGACCGGTAGATCCGGCCGCCCTCGGGGTCGAACGGGTGGGGCAGGAACCGCTCGGCGGTCAGGTCCGGCTTGCCGAGGTAGCCGCGGGCGAGACAGGCGCCCGCGAGATAGAGGTCGCCGGTGACGCCGGCCGGCACCGGCCGCAGCTCGGTGTCGAGCACATAGGCGGTGGTGTTGCTGATCGGGTCGCCGACCGGGACCGGCCGCCCCGGCACCGGAGCGTCGCCGACGCGCTGGCACAGCGTGTCCCACGCCTCCGAGGAACCGTACAGATTGCGCAACTCGCGGCCGGGCAGCCGCTCCGCGAAGAGCCGGGCGAGGCTCGGCGGCAGTTCCTCGCCGGAGCTGACCCACCGGGTCAGGGCGGGCAGCCGGCCGGCGAGGTCGGGGATCTCCAGGAGCGAGTGCAGCAGGGACGGCACCACGAGCAGGTGCGTCACCCCGTGCTCGGCGAGCAGGCCGGTCAGCAGGCGGGGGTCCGTTCCCTGTTCCGGGGTGGCCACGACCGTCGGCACGCCGTGCAGCAGCCCGCCGAGCAGCTCCCACAGGCCGTCCACGAACCCGATCGACCCCTTCTGGCACAGCGTGTCGCCCGGCCCGAGCCGCGCGGCGGACGCCATCCAGTCGATCCGGTTGAGCAGCGAGCGGGCCGTGATCGCCACGCCCTTCGGCAGCCCCGTGGAGCCGGAGGTGTAGATCACCGCGGCGAGCGCGTCGAGGTCGGCCGGGGGCGGCAGGGTCACGTCGTGGTCCGTGCCGTCCGCCGCGTCCTCGGCAATGACGTCCAGGACGAGCCGGCGCACCTCCGCGGGCACCAGGCTCTCGCCCGCGGTGTCGGTCACCACCAGGTTCGTGCCCGAGTCGGAGAGGAGATGAGCCATCCGGGTCGGCGGGGTCCCCGGGTCCAGCGGCAGGTAGACGCCCCCCGCCCGCCAGATGGCCAACGCGGCGACCGGCAGGTCGAGACCTCGGGGCAGGCACACCCCCACCGGGGTCTCCGGCCCGGCGCCGGCGGCCCGCAGCCGGGTGGCGAGGCGCGCGGAGCGTCGCTCGAGGTCCGCGTAGGTGAGCGTGGTGCCCTCCACGACGAACGCGGCGGCGTCGGGGGTCCGGGCCGCCTGCCGCAGGAACCGGGTGCTCGGGGCGTCGGCCGCGAATCGCTCGCCGTGGCCACCCGCCAGGGTGATCAACTCGTGGTGCTCGACGGGCGTGAGCAGCGCGAGTTCTCCGACCGGCCGGTCCGGATCGGCGAGCGCCTGCTCGAGGACCCACCGCACATGGTCGGCGAACCGCGCCGCGGTGCGCTCGGCGAAGACATCGGTGGCGTACTCGACGAAGCCGTCCAGTCCGCCGTCGGGGCTCGGCCACACGTGCAGCGCGAGGTCGAACGTGGCGGACCTGGTGTCCGACGGCAGCGACTCCACGCGCACATCGCCCAGCGTCCCGCCCTCGTCGGGCATGTTCTGCATCACCAGCGCCACCCGCACGTACGGGGTCTCCCCCGCCCTGCGGCGCGGCGCGAGTTCCTCGACCACCCGGTCGAACGGCACGTCCTGGTGGGCGAACGCGCCGAGCGACACCGCACGGCACCGGGCCACGAGATCGCGGAAGCCCGGGTTGCCGGAGAGGTCGACCCGCAGCGCCAGCGTGTTGACGAAGAAGCCCACGAGCTCCTCCAGTTCCGGCTGGCCCCGGTTGGCCGAGTACGTCCCCACGACGACGTCCTCGGTCTCGCCGTAGCGGCCGAGGACGACGCCGAGCACCGCGAGGAGCCCCATGAACGGCGTCGCGCCGGTCCGGGCGCAGAACGCGGCGAGCTCGGTCCCCGGCCCCGCGGGGAAGGACACCTCGTACCGGGCGCCGGCGCCGGAGCGGACGGGGCCGTCGGGCACGAAGTCGGCGGGCAGGCGGGTGGTCTCCGGCGCACCGGTCAGTCGCCCCCGCCAGAAGTCCAGTTGCCCGGTGAGCACCGTGCCGGAGAGCCAGTTCCTCTCCCACACCGTGTAGTCGCCGTACTGCACGGGCAGCGGCGGCAGCCCGCCTCGTCCGTCGCCGGTGCGGAACTGCTCGTACAGCGCCGAGAGATCACGCAGCAGCACCGACGAGGACCAGCCGTCGAAGACGATGTGGTGCACGCGGATGAGCAGCACGTGCTCCTCGTCGGTCACCCGCAGCAGCTCGGCCCGGAACAGGCCGCCCGCCTCCAGGTCGAAGCGGCGGACCGCGGCGGCCGAGATCCGTGCCCCGACCTCGGCCGCGCGCTCGCCCTTCGGCAGGCCGCGCAAGTCGGTCAGCGGGCAGTCGAAGTCCCCTGCGGGGCCGATGATCTGGACCGGCTCTCCGTCGACGCTCGCGAACCGCGTGCGCAGCACCTCGTGCCGTGCCACCACGTGGGCGACGGCCCGGCGCAGCGCGGCCACGTCGAGGGTGCCGAGCAGCCGCAGCGGCCACACGATCGTGTAGTCGACGCTGTCCGGGTCGAGTTGGTGGGCGAACCACAGCCTGCGCTGGCCGAGTGAGGCGGGCAGCGGGTCGGGCCGGTCGGCGGGGAGCGGCGCGGGGCGTGCGGTGCCCGGCGTCGCGGTGAGCGAGGTGCCGAGGGCGGTGGACAGCTCGGCGACCGTCGGCCCCGCGAAGAACGTGGCCAGTGGCAGGTCGCGGTCGAACGTGCGGCGGATGCGCGCGAGCAGCCTGCTGGCCAGGAGGGAGTGCCCGCCGAGGTCGAAGAAGTTGTCGTGCACGCCCACCCGGTCGAGGCCGAGCACATCGCGCCAGACGCTGACGACGCTCTCCTCGATCGGGCCCCGGGCCGGCACATAGCCGGTGTTCAGCTCCGGCCGCACGCCGCCCGCGTCGGGCAGTGCGGCCCGGTCCACCTTGCCGTTCGGGTTGAGCGGCAGGGAATCGAGGACGACGAGCTGGGCGGGCACCATGTAGCCGGGCAGCGTGCCCCGGCAGTGCTCGATCAGTTCGCCGGGCCGCGGCGCACCGCCCGGCGCCGGCTCGACGTAGCCGACCAGCGTCTGCTCGGCCCGGTCGTCCGCGATGGCCACCACGACCGCGTCGCCGACGGCGGGGTGCCGGCGGAGCACCTGCTCGATCTCGCCGAGCTCGACGCGGAAGCCCCGGACCTTCACCTGGTGGTCGGTGCGGCCGAGGAACTCGAGCAGCCCGTCGGCCCTGCGGCGCACGAGGTCCCCGGTCCGGTACAGGCGTGCGCCGGCCGTGCCGAACGGGTTGGGCAGGAACCGCTCGGCCGTCAGCTCCTGCCTGCCCAGATAGCCGCGGGCCAGGCAGTCGCCGCCGATGTACAGCTCCCCGGCGACGCCGGGCGGCACCAGCTGGAACTGGGTGTCCAGGACGTACAGTTCGGTGCCCGCGATCGGCGCCCCGATGGGGACGCGGCCCTCGACGCCGTCGCGCGGCCGCATCGTGTGGGTGCTGGCGAAGATGGCGGCCTCGGTCGGGCCGTACCCGTTGACCAGCAGCGCCGAGTCGTCGAGCAGGCCGAGGGCGCGTTCGACGTGGCTCGTGGACAGCTGGTCGCCACCGGCGATCAGGGTGCGCATGCCCGCGAGCCCATCGCCCGCCGTGTCGACGACGGCGTGGAACAGCGCCGCTGTCAGCCAGGCGACGGTCACCTCGTGCTCCACCAGGAACGCTCCGACATGCTCCGGCATCGCCTTGCCGGGCAGCACGGCGAGCCGGCAGCCGTTGGCGAGGGCGCCGAAGACCTCGAGGACCGAGACGTCGAACGACAGGGCCAGGGCATGCAGCATCACGTCCTGCTCGGTGAGCGAGATGAAGCGGGGGTCGTGCACCCGGGTGACGGCGGCGCGGTGGCTCACCGCGACCCCCTTGGGCAACCCGGTCGACCCCGACGTGTAGATGACGTAGGCGAGGTTGTCCGGCCCCGCGCCGCAGGGCGGCGGGGCGGGTGCCGCAGGGGCTTCGAGGACGTCGTCGAGCAGCACCGTGGCGAACCCGTCGGAGGGCAGCCGGTCGCGCAGGCCGGCCTGGGTGACGACCGTGGCCGCACCGGAGTCGGCGATCACGTAGGCGAGCCGTTCGGCCGGGTTGTCCGGCTCCAGCGGCAGATAGGCCGCTCCGGCCTTCAGGACGCCGAGCAGGGCGGTGACCGACCGGACCGAGCGCCGCACGCACACCCCGACGAGCTGCTCGGTGCCCACCCCGTCCGCGCGCAGCCGTGCGGCGAGCTTGTCCGCCGCGCGGTCGAGTTCCGCGTACGTGAGGGACTCCTCGCCGCAGTGCACCGCGATGGCGTCCGGGGTGCGGGCGGCCTGCGCGGCGACCAGTTCGTGCAGGCAGGCGGCGGGGGCCGGGGCCGTGTCCGCGCCGGCGGCGGTCAGTGCCTCGCGGTGCTCGTCCTCGGTGAGCAGCGCGTACGCGCCGATGGGCAGGTCGGGGTCCGTGGCGGCCTGCTCCAGGACGCGCCGTACGTGTCCGGCGAAACGCAGCGCGGTGGGCTCGTCGAACAGGTCGGAGGCGTACTCGACGAACCCGTCGAGCGCGCCGTCGCCGGCCGGCCACAGCTGGATCGAGAGGTCGAACGTCGCCGTGCGGGTCTCGACGGACAGCGACTCGACGCCGAGGCCGCCCAGCGTCTGCTGCTCGCCGGGCCCGTTCTGCAGGACGAGGGCCACCTGCGCGTACGGGGTGGCCCCGGCCGTACGGCGCGGTGCGAGCTCCTCGACCAGCCGGTCGAAGGGCAGGTCCTGGTGGGCGAACGCGCCGAGTGCCGTCGTGCGGCAGCGCGCGAGGAGTTCGCGGAAGGTCGGGGCTCCGGAGAGGTCGATCCGCAGCGGCAGGGTGTTCACGAAGGAGCCGATGAGTTCTTCGAGCTCCAGCTGTGCGCGGTTGGCCGACAGGGTGCTCACCACGACGTCGTCGGTGGCGCCGTAGCGGCCGAGCACGACGCCCATGGCCGCGAGCACGCCCATGAAGGGCGTCGCGCCCTCCCGCGCGCACAGCTCGGCGAGCGCGCTCGCCGGGACCTCGGGGACGGACACCGGGCGTCGGGCGCCCGCGCCGGAGCGGCCGCGGGGGCCCACGGTGAAGTCGGTGGGCAGTTCCACGGTCTCCGGTGCGTCGGCCAAGTGCGCGCGCCAGTACGTGAGGTCCTCGTCGAGCGCCTCACCCGAGAGCAACTCCTGCTCCCACGCCGCGTAGTCGCCGTACTGCACCGGCAGGGGCGCGAGCGTGTCGCCACGCCCGCCGCCGCGGAAGTCCTCGTACAGGGCGGACAGGTCGCGCAGCAGGACCGACCAGGACCAGCCGTCGAACACGATGTGGTGGGCGGCGAGCACGAGCACGTGCTGCCGCTCGTTCTCCCGCAGCAGTTCGGCCAGGAACAACGGGCCGGACGCCAGGTCGAACGGTCGTGTCCCGGCGGCGCGGACGCGCGCGCGGACGTGTGCGTCCCGCTCGTCGTCGGCGGCGTCGGTCAGGTCGGTGAGGCCGCACTCGAGCGTCACCGGTGGGTCGATCACCTGCACCGGTTCGCCGTCCACGCCCACGAAGCGGGTGCGCAGGACCTCGTGCCGGGCGACGAGTGCGGTGAGCGCGGCGCGCAGCGCGGCCACGTCGAGCCTGCCGGTCAGGCGCAGCGGCCAGACCACGGTGTAGTCGGTGCGCCCCGGCTTGAGCTGGTCCTCGAGCCACAGTCCGCGCTGAGCGGCCGAGGCCGGGCAGATCCGGGTGCCGCCCGCGGCAAGCCGCTCGGCGAGGAGTTCCCGCCTGCCTGCGACGGGATCTCCCTCCCGCTCGGCCTGCCCCTCATGGCTGACTGTCATTCCTGTTCCCCCTGTACCGATCCCGATCGCCCGTCGACTGCCGCGTCCGCGGCCCCCAGCAACGCCGCGACCCCGGCCTCCGACATCCCCGCGGTCAGCCGGCTGATCGAGTCCGCGTCCCGGCCCGCGCGCGGTACCAGGGCGGGCCGCGCGGGCGCTGCCGCCGCCAGGTCCCGGTCGAGGGTGGCGGCGAACTCGCTGAGCACCGGCCGCTGGAACAGCGGGGCGAGCCGTACCCGCCCGCCGTAGTCGCGGCGCAGCCTGCTGATGACCTGGGTGGCGAGCAGCGAATGCCCGCCGAGCGCGAAGAAGTTGTCGTATCTGCCGACCTCCGGCACCCCGAGCACCTCCTGCCAGACCCGGGCGACCGTCTGCTCGGTCCTGCCGACCGGAGCCGCGCCCGGCGGCACGGCCGTGGCCGCCGGGGGCTCGGGCAGCGCGGCCCTGTCGATCTTGTGGTGGGTGCTCAGCGGGAGTTCCGGCAGCGGTACGAAGGCCGAGGGCATCAGGTAGGCCGGCAGCACCTCGGCGAGCCCGGCGAGGAGCGCGGGTTCGTCCGGCAGCCGGGCGCCCCGGGCCGCGACCAGGTAGGCCACCAGGCTCGCGCGGTCGCGGTGCGGGACGACCACCGCGGCCGAGACCTCCGGGAACCGGAGCAGCGCCGCCTCCACCTCGCCGGGCTCCACCCGGTATCCGCGGATCTTGAGCTGCTGGTCGGTGCGGCCGCGGAACTCCAGTTCGCCGTCCGGGGTGAGCCGGGCCAGGTCGCCGGTGCGGTAGAGCCGTTGCCCCGGCACGAAGGGATGGGGCACGAAGGCGTCGGCGGTGCGGGCCGGATCGGCGAGGTACCCCCGGGCGAGCCCGGCCCCTCCCAGGTGGAGCTCGCCGATCGCGCCGGGCGCGACGGGTTCCATCCGGTGGTCGAGCACGTAGCAGGAGGTGCCAGGGATCGGTTCGCCGAGCGGCATCCGGCCGTCGGCGGGCGGCGGGCTCTGGCCGCCGGCCAGCGTCGCGATGGTGGCCACGATCGTCGTCTCGGTCGGCCCGTACACGTTGGTGAGCAGCATCCGCGGGACCGCGGCACGCCACTGCGCGACCTGGGCGGGGCCGGGTGCCTCGCCGCCGATCGCCATCGCCCGGAGCCCGTCGGGGGGCCCGGTGCCGGTGGTGACTTCGGCGGCGAGCTGGTGGAACCACGCGGTCGGCAGGTGGGTCACGGTGACCCCCAGCCGCTCGCACTCGGTGAAGAAGTCGGCCGGTGTCTCCAGCATCCGTTCGGTGCGCAGCACCAGGGCGGCGCCGGCGGCGAGCGCGGGGAAGAGTTCCTCGGCGCTCACGTCGAAGGTCAGCGCCGTGAACATCAGGACGCGGTCGTCGTCGGTGAGGCGGTAGGTGTCGAGGTCGGCTGCCACATACGTGTCGAGCCCGCCCCTGGTGACCATGACGCCCTTGGGGGCTCCGGTGGAGCCGGAGGTGAACAGCGTGTAGGCGAGGTCTTCACGCCGTGCCGGGTACCAGGCGGGCGGCTCGCCCCTGGGGGCGCGCGGGGGCGGGGGCAGGGTGAC
>NZ_AOPZ01000185.1 GCF_000414115.1 Streptomyces aurantiacus JA 4570 | reverse complement strand
CCGCGCGCGGCCGCCCGCCGTGCCCGCCGTCCCCGCCGTGGCGGCTCCGACGTCGGCGTTCCCCGCCGGCTCCGGCGAGAGAGGTCCGCCCCCGGCTCCCGGCACCGGCCGGGCGGGCAGGGCCCCACCCGCTCGCGCCACAGGCCGCGTCGAACCCGTCGCCTTCGCTGGTATCTCGCTCACGCGAACCGTCCCCTCCAGCTCACCGCGTCCGGCACCGGTCACCGAATGTGGCTGCCCGCAGTATCCAGCACTACGGTGCCGGGCCACACGCCGTTCACGATCACAGCACGGACTCAACGCTTTTTGGCCCGTGTCCGCCTTGTGCTCGCCCCGTGCGCTTGTACGTACCGGCGCTCCCTGTCTTCTATCCGGGCAGCGCCAGCTCGAACCACACCGTCTTTCCCGTCGTGCCCGTGCGTCCCGGACGCGTGCCCCAGCGCCGTGACGAGCGCGCGACCAGCTGGATGCCCCGGCCGCCCTCGTCGTCGGGGGCGGCGGTGCGTTCCCGGGGCGGGTCCGGGACCGGGTCGGAGACCTCGACGAGCAGGATGCCCAGCGGACCGGCCTGCCGCACCAGGCGTACGACGATGGGGCCCGAGGCATACCGCAGGGAATTGGTCACCAGTTCGCTGACGAGCAGGACGGTGACGTCGCCGAGGGCGGTGAGGCCCCATTCGCCGAGCTGTCTGCGGACGACCGCGCGGGCTGTGCGCACGGCACCCGGGTCCGCGGGAAAGTCCCACTCGGCGCAGTCGCCTTCGGTGTCGATCACGCCGATCACTTCCCAGCCCGGCTGCGGACATGTGTCCGGTTTCATGGGGTTAATGGGCACATACCCGATATCCCGGCGGAAGTACCGCGTTCAAGGGGACACAGTGGCACGAACGGCGTAGAGGGGCGCCCGACCTGTCCCGCCATCACCTCGCGCGCCCCGCCTCACCGGGGGTGACGGGTTTGAGCCTCCGTCGCCGCCAAGGCGTGGATCGCCGGGACGTCGCCGGGGAGCCAGTCGACCGTCCACAGTTCGCCGGGGCGCAGCCAGCGCAGTTCGTCGTGGTCCTCCAGGGGCCGCGGCTCCCCCGCGAGCAGCCGGGCCCGCCAGACCCGCATCACATAGCCGCGGCCGAGCTCGAACTCGCCGGGCACCCGCGCGAGCGGCTCCGCCTCCACGCCCAGTTCCTCGCGGAGCTCGCGCACCAGCGCGTCCTCGCCCCGCTCGCCGGGCTCGACCTTGCCTCCGGGCAGCTCCCAGCGCCCGGCCAGTTCCGCGGGCGCGCTGCGCCGGGCGGCGAGCAGCCGCCCGTCGTCGTACAGAGCCGCGCCCACCACCACGATCCGATCGGTCATGCGCCGGAGCCTACGGCCCTCACCTGGCACCGTTCTGGTTCAGCCGCTCGACCCAGTAGAGCTGCTCCTTGCCGCGGTCGTCGAGGCTGTCCGCGATCTTCTGGGCCTCGGCCTTCGTCGCATACCTTCCGACGCGGTAGCGGTTGCCGTTGTCGTCCTGACGTATCACGAGCCAGGGCAGTATGACCGTGCCGTCGTTCATGCCGTCCCTCCGCTCCCCGCCCCGGGCGCACCCCACGCCTCGATCAGTAAGGAAACCGCATTCCGCATATGCCCGAGCTTACGCCCGACCTTTACGCAGCGGATACGACTTTGCACAAAGAGGTACGCAATCGGCCAGCGCGGAGGGGGCGCATCCTCCCGGACGCGCCCCCTCCGAAGGCCGCCGACGAGCACGGCAAGCCCGAACTCGGCCCCCTTTACGGCTTGTTGGCGAATGTCGGGTCGCCGACATGCGCCCTGTTCACGCCGACGGCACCGTGGGCACCGGCATGAGGACGGGCTCGCTCGCGGGCGACGTGCGGCAGACGTCCCCGCACTCCGCGTCCAGGGAGCAGCACAGCGAGCAGACCGGCCCCGGCCGGACGGGGCAGTCGGCGATGTCGGGGAGTTCGTACGCGGTCTCGCAGGCGCCGCAGGTGTGGGTGGCCGTGATGTCGGCGACCTCGACGCCCGGGCCGTTCACCGGGTTCGGCCGGGCCAGGTAGTACCTGCCGCCGGTCGCCCAGGCGATCAACGGGCACAGGAGCAGGGCGAGTCCGGCGGCGATGAAGGTGGAGAACGCCTCCGCGTACCGGCCGAACAGGCCGAAGAACGCCAGGATCGAGACCGTCGAGGCGATCACCATGGCCCCGAACCCGGCCGGGTTCACCGCGTACAGATAGGCCCGCTTGAACTCGATGTACGGCGGACTCCAGCCCGCCCGCTTGTTGATGACCAGGTCGGCGGCCACCGCCACGATCCACGCGATGCCCACGTTGGAGTAGAAGCCGAGCAGCTTGTTGAGGGCCGCGAACATGTTCATCTCCATCAGCGTGAGCGCGATGGCGAGGTTGAGGAAGATGTACCAGACCCGGCCGGGGTGCCGGTGGGTGAGGCGGGAGAAGAAGTTCGACCAGGACAGCGAGCCGCTGTAGGCATTGGTCACGTTGATCTTGATCTGCGAGACGATCACGAAGACCGCGGCGGCGGGCAGCGCGAACGAGCCCAGCCAGGGGCGCAGCGCCTCGATCTGCGGGGCGATCGGCTCCAGGGCGTGCGTCTCGCCGACCGCCTCCAGGGCGACGAACGCCAGGAACGCGCCACCGAGCTGCTTGGCGGCTCCGATGATCACCCAGCCGGGTCCGGCCGCGAGAACGGCCAGATTCCATCGCCTCCTGTTCGCCTCCGTCTTGGCGGGCATGAAGCGCAAGTAGTCCGCCTGTTCACCGATCTGCGCGATGAGGGACAGCGCGACGCCGGTGCCGAGCCCGAAGCCGATCCAGGAGAAGCCGGGGCCCGCGCCCTGCGTGCCCTCGAACGACCCGAAGGCGCCCCAGGCGTCCGGCGCCTCGAAGGCGAGCACCAGGAAGGGCAGCACCAGGCCGACGAGCCAGATCGGCTGCGTCCACGCCTGCACCTTGGCGAGGGCACCCATGCCCCGGAAGACGATCGGGATGACGATCAGCGTCGTCACCAAGTAGCCGATCTCGACCGGGAGTCCGACCGCCTGATGCATGGCCTGCGCCATGATCGAGCCTTCGAGGGCGAAGAAGATGAAGGTGAACGAGGCGTAGATGAGGGACGTGAGGGTGGAGCCGAAGTAGCCGAAGCCCGCGCCGCGCGTGACCAGGTCCATGTCCAGGCCGTACTTCGCGCAGGCGCGGGCGATCGGGATGCCGGTGACGAAGATGATCGCCGCGGCACACAGGATGGACGCGAGGCCGCTGGTGAAGCCGTACGTGAAGACGATGGACGCGCCGATCGCGAAGTCGGCGAGGTAGGCGATGCCGCCGAGGGCCGTGGACGCGACCATGGTCGGCGACCAGCGGCGGAAGGAGTGCGGGGCGTAGCGCAGCGAGTAGTCCTCGCGGCTCTCGTCGGCGGCGAGCTTGGCGTAGCTGCGCCTCGGCGGCGACTGCGCGGGCTGCCCGGGCCCGGCGGGGCTCGCGCCGTCCGCCGGGCTCGCGCCGTCTCGCGTGACCGTATCCGTCATGAGGGTTCCTGTCTTCCGACCGGACTGCGGGTACGCAGGGGGAAGTTAGGAGCCGTGCGTGACGATCCGCCGCGGGGCGGCGTTGCCCGGGCGTTACGGAACCCGGGCGGGCGTTAACTCGCGATCACGTGGGTCGCGCGCCGGGGCGGGCGGTCACCGCACCGGCAGGTGGTACGAGACGCGATAGCGGTCCGCGGGCACGACGATGTCGGCCGTCTCCACGGGGCGGCCCGAGGCGTAATACGTCCGCTGGACGACGAGGACGACATGGCCGGGGACGCCGCCGAGGGCGAGCAGCTCCTCGGCGAGGCCGGGGCGGGCGCCGACCTCCTCCGCGACGTTGTCCACGATCACGTCGATGGCGGCCATGCGGTCCACGACGCCGCAGCCGCCGAGCGGGCCCTCCTCGGGGAGCATCACGGGGGTGCGGCCGGTGACGGCGAGGGGCTCCCAGGAGGTGGAGAGCATCATGGTCTCGCCGGCGTCCCGGAAGACGTACTTCGTGCGCATCACGCGGTCTCCCGCGCGGATGGCGAGCCGCTCGGCGACCTCGGCGCTCGCGTCCGCCTGCTCGCTGTGGGACTCCCAGGTGCCGCGGGCGCTCTCGGCCGCCTGCTCCTGCCGGAAGGGCGTGGAGGTGCCGGGGCCGTGGAACCCCGTGCGCGCGATGCGCCGGGGGTCCGGGCGCTCGCGCACATAGGTGCCGGAGCCGGAGCGCCCCTCGACCAGACCTTCGGCCATGAGCACCTTGCGGGCCTCCAGAGCGACCGTGTCCGAAACTCCGTACTCCTCGCGGATCCTGGCCTGCGAGGGGAGGCGGGTGTGCGGAGGCAGCGAACCGTCGGTGATCTTCTTACGGAGATCACCCGCGACGCGCAGATACGCCGGCTGCTCACCGAAAGTCACTGGCCACTCCCATCAGGTTGACAGACAGCAACAGCCTGGCAACCGTGGGTTGTTGGCCGCAACCCTAGGCCAAGGAATCACTCGAAGTGATGATTTCCCCGCCCGCGAGGCTTTACGCAGGACCTTTCAAACGTTATAGCAATCAACTAACCAGCCAGTCATGTGAGTTGACGTACCGCCACACGAAGGGTGAACCCGCCCGGGAGGCTGCCGGGCCCGGGGGCTACGGGAACTCCTCGCCGCCCTCACCGCGATCCCGGGTGTGGGCTCCGCCGTCGGGCTGTGGACCAAGCGGACCTTGACGCTGCGCGAGAAGTGGGCTGAGGGACTGCCCCCGGGCGCCCGAGGGGTGCTCACCGGGGACCTCATCCACGACCAGGCCGCGCTCGGCACCTGGGCCGCCAAGCACACCGACGGACGTGGCTGAGGCCCTTCACCGAGCACCGCATGGAGCCCGAGTCCGGCCCGTGGCAAGGGCGTGACCTGGCCGAGCTGTACCGGACGAGCAGCCTGCCCGACCGCGTGGGCATCCTCGGCCGCGCCTGGCCGAGAGTGCCGGGCATCCACCTGCCGTACGGAGGGGCGGGCCCCGGCCTGGCCGTCCGCAAGGAGCGGTCCGCGACCCCGCTGCCCCCGCAGCTCCACGTCACGACCGTGCCGTTCACCGTCACCGCGGAGCACGATCTGCTCGCGCGGCGCGGCCCGTTCGGCCTGACCGCCGCCACGGACGCGGGCTCCGGCCACTTCCCGGGCGTCGCCGTCGAACCCCTCGCGGTGGACAGGGCGTCCCAGGCGGCCACCGCGACCTTCGGGGCGCTCGGCTTCCGGGCCGCGGCGGTCACGGCCTTCGGCGCGGCCGGGGGCGGGGTTCCGAGACTGCGCTACGTCACCACGGAGGTGGCGGCCGCCTTCGACCGGCCCTTCGGATTCCTGGCGGTCCACCGCCGCACACGCCTCGTCCTCGCGGCCGGCTGGGTCACGGACCCGGAGCCGTACCGCGAGGACGAGGGTGACGAAGACGTATGGCGATGAAGCCAGTCGGTCAGTCAGCGCTGACGGGCGTCAGAACTGCAGGCCCCAGGAGTCGATCGTGCCCACGTCCTGGGCCGCGTTGTCGGTGACACGCAGCTTCCAGGTGCCGTTGGCCGTCTCCGAGGAGGCGTTGACGGTGTACGAGGTGTTGATGTCGTCCGAGCTGCCGCCCACGCCGTAGTCCTTGAGGACGTAGGCCGAGCCGTCGGGGGCGACGAGTTCGAGCTTCAGGTCACCGATGTACGTGTGCTTGATGGCGACCGGGACGCCGAGCGCCGAGGGGGCGTTGCCGGGGACGCCGGTGACGGTCACCGACGACTCGGAGGTGGCGTTGTCGCTGATCGCGACGTCCGCGCCGTTCTCGAACTTCGGTCCGGGCGGGTTGGTGCCGCCGGCGCCGACGTAGAGGAGACGGTTGGGCGAGCCGGTGCCGGGGCTGCCGACGACGTTCGGCGTGGCGGCGGTGGTCAGGGCCGTGGAGACCTGGGCCGGGGTGGCCGACGGGTTCTCGGCGACGTACAGCGCGGCGGCGCCCGCGACGTGCGGGGACGCCATCGACGTACCGGAGATCGTGTTGGTCGCCGTGTCGTTGGTGTTCCACGCCGACGTGATGCCCGAGCCCGGGGCGAAGAGGTCGAGGACGGTGCCGAAGTTGGAGTAGCTCGCCTTCGCGTCGGTGTTGGTGGTGGCGCCGACGGTGATCGCCTCGGTGACGCGCGCGGGTGAGCGCGTGGAGGCGTTGGTGGACTCGTTGCCGGCGGCGACGGCGTAGGTGATGCCGGCGGCTATCGAGTTGCGTACGGCGGTGTCGAGCGCGCTGTCGGCGGGGCCGCCGAGGCTCATGTTGGCGACGGCGGGCTTGACGGCGTTCCGGGTCACCCAGTCGATGCCCGCGACGACCTGGGCCGTCGTGCCGGAGCCCGAGTTGTTGAGCACGCGGACGCCGACGATCCTGGCCTTCTTGGCGACGCCGTGCGCGATGCCGCCGACCGTGCCCGCGACATGCGTGCCGTGGCCGTGGCCGTCCTGCGCGGTGTTGTCGTTGTCGATGGCGTCGTAACCGTCGACGGCGCGGCCGCCGAAGTCCTGGTGGCTCTTACGGACGCCGGTGTCGATGACGTAGACACTGGCGCCCTCCCCGGCCTTGTCGGGGTAGGTGTACTTCTGATCCAGCGGGAGGTTGCGCTGGTCGATGCGGTCCAGGCCCCACGACGGCGGGTTGGGCTGAGTGGCGGCGACCGTGTACGTGCGGTTCTGCACGACGGAGGCGACGGCCGGGTCGGCGGCGAACCTCTTCGCCTCGGACTCGGACGCCTCGACCTCGTAGCCGTTGAGCACCTTCTTGTACGTGCGCTCGATGTCGGCGCCGTGCTTCTTCGCCAGGGCCCGGCCCTCGGCCGAGTCCGCCTTCGCGGCGTCCTTGTGCAGCGTGACGATGTAGCTGTTCGCGACCGCGCCGGGGGCGCCCGCGTACTGAATCCGGCCTTCGGCGGCCCCGGGCTGCGCGCCCGCGGGAAGCGCGGACACGACGCCGAGGGCGACGGCGGTGGCGGCGGTCAGGGCAACCGTGCCCAGGCCGGCCAGTCTTCGGCGGGAGTGACGCATCACTGCCATCTGAGGGGTCCTCCTCAATCGGTGGTGCGCTGGTGGGGGATGCGACAGGGGCATGACAAGGTAGTGGCGCCATGACCACACCGAGTTGATCAATGTTCAACTCTCTGTCGCCGACGAAAGGTTGTCGGATCCATAGGAATCCCACAAGGGCGTTGTTCGGACGTAACACGACTGCCATGCACCCGCCATGACATGGCATCAATAATCCGTCCATTCCGCCCGCGGGAGCGGTGCGCGACCGCGGGACTGGGCGAGTTGCCGGGCTTTGCCGGACCCCGGCTTCCACGGGGCGGAGGGCGCCGGGGGCGCGGCGATGGCGGGATTTCAGCCACCATCGATCTCGCGCGGGCGGTGCGCGGCCGACCGTGGGACTTCGAGGGCGCGTCACGCCCGCTCCCCGGCCCCGGCGCCGCATCGTCGGGCACATGCCCCCGACGCCCGTCCTCACCTCCGCCCTGATCGCGGCCGCCCTCGCGGCGGCCGCGCTCCCCCAGGGCCCGACGTCCGCCGACACCACCCCGCCCCGGCCGCCGCGC
>NZ_AOPZ01000184.1 GCF_000414115.1 Streptomyces aurantiacus JA 4570 | reverse complement strand
CAACTGGCCGCTGATCCTGGTCCTGTGCGCGCTTTCGGTGCTGCCGTTCGTGGCCTGGGGGCCGCTCTACCGCCGGGACTTCGCCCCCGACCGGTCCCGGCTGACCGGTCTGCTGTGGGGGCTCGCGCTGTGGCTGTACGCGTACCACGTGTTCGTCGTGTCGGCGCGCGGGTTCCTGCGTCTGCTGCGGGGCCGCAACGGCTGGGGGGGGACGGGGCCGGTGGCGACGGAGGTCTGACCGGCCGGTCCCTACGTGGACGGGGGCGCCCGGAACATTCAGTTCCGGGCGCCCCCGTCCACGTACGGGTTGAAGTTGATTAGTCCCTTACGCGGCAGGGA
>NZ_AOPZ01000183.1 GCF_000414115.1 Streptomyces aurantiacus JA 4570 | reverse complement strand
GGGAGTGCCCGGCCCCGGTGGCCGACTGGCCCGGGGCGGTGCCGGGGCGGTCCAGCGCGGTCGCCGGGCGCCCGGCCTCCGGCTCCGGCCACCGCGGGGCCACGGGCACGGGGAGCAACGGCTGCCCCGAGGCGCACAGTTGCTCCACCTCCCGGCCCGCCGCGCCGATCTGCGCGCGGACGGGCCCGGGCCACTCGGGGGCCGCGGCCGCGTCCCGCAGCTCCCGGAACCGCTCGGCGACGTCCGCCGCGCCGGGCCGCTCGCCCGGGTCCCGTACGAGACACGCGGCGAGCACGGACCGCAGCTCCTCGGGCATCCCGCCGAGATCGGTCTCGGCCTGGGAGACCCGGTACAGGACGGCCGCCACCGGCCCGTCACCGAACGGATCGCGCCCGGTCACCGCGTACGCGAGCACCGAGGCGAGACAGAAGACGTCCGACGCCGCCACCACGTGTCTGCCGCCCGCGACATGCTCGGGCGACATGAAGCCCGGGGTGCCGACGAGCAGCCCCGTCGACGTCATCGTGGTGGCCGCCTGCACCCGCGCCACGCCGAAGTCGATCATCTTGGGCCCGTCCGCGCCGAGCAGGATGTTCGCGGGCTTGAGGTCGCGGTGCAGCGCCCCCGCGGCGTGCACGGCGGCCAGCGCGTGCGCCATGCCGGTCCCGAGGGCCGCGACGGCCCCCGCCGGCAGCGGCCCGTGCTGCCGCACGGCCTCGGTGAGGGTGGGGCCGACGACGTACTCCGTGGCCAGCCAGGGCTGTTCGGCCTCCGTGTCGCTGCCGACCAGGCGCGCCACGAAGGGGCTGTCGACCGACGCCGCCACCTCGGCCTCGCGCCGGAAGCGCCGCTTGAACACGTCGTCCGTCGCGAGCTCGTTCCGGATGGCCTTCACGGCGACCAGGTCCCCGGGGCCGCACGGCCCGGACCGCTCCAGCGGCCGGGCCAGGAACACCTCGCCCATGCCCCCCGCGCCAAGCCGCGCCAGCGTCTCGTACGGGCCGATCCGCCGTGGTGACGACTCCCGCAACTGGCCGATCATCCCCCGTGCCCCCCCTGTGCCGTGGTGAACTCCCGTGACCCTGGGGCACGTTATCCGGGCGCCCATCGGCCGGGCACGGCAGGTCCACGTCAGGATCGGGCCGGGCGAGTGCGCCCCGCGCGCCGTGGCTGCCCGGCCCCCCGCGCCGCTACCGTCGATACGCCGCGACGGCCAGGTGCGCCGCCCGGCAAACGCCACGTACGTCTTTCCGACAGAGGTGCCCTGTGAAAGCCATCCGTCGATTCACCGTACGTCCCGTGCTCCCCGCCCCGCTCGGCCCGCTCGCCGAGCTCGCCCGCAATCTGCGCTGGTCCTGGCACGCCGGGACCCGCGATCTCTTCCGTGACGTCGACCCGGGGCTGTGGGAGTCCTCGGGCGGCGACCCCGTGCGGCTGCTCGGGTCCGTGCCGCCCGCGCGGCTCGCCGAGCTCGCCGCCGACGACGGCTTCCTGCGCCGGCTCGACGAGGCCGCCGACGCGCTGCGCGAGTACGTCACCGGGGTGCGCTGGTACCAGGAACGGCAAGGCGACACGGACGCCGAACTGCCGGGCGCCATCGCCTACTTCTCGCCCGAGTTCGGCGTCACCGCCGCCCTGCCGCAGTACTCCGGCGGGCTCGGCATCCTCGCCGGCGACCACCTGAAGGCGGCCAGCGACCTCGGCGTGCCCCTCATCGGCGTCGGACTGCTCTACCGGCACGGCTACTTCCGGCAGTCCCTGACCCGCGACGGCTGGCAGCAGGAGCACTACCCCGTGCTCGACCCCAACGAGCTGCCCCTGACGCTGCTGCGCGAGGCCGACGGCACCCCCGCCCGGGTGCGGCTCGCCCTGCCCGGCGGCCGGGCCCTCGCCGCGCACGTCTGGCAGGCGCAGGTCGGCCGCGTACCGCTGCTCCTGCTCGACTCGGACGTCGAGGAGAACGACCCCGGCGCGCGCGAGGTGACCGACCGGCTCTACGGCGGCGGCAGCGAGCACCGGCTGCTCCAGGAGATGCTCCTCGGGATCGGGGGCGTGCGGGCCGTGCGGACCTACTGCCGGCTCACCGGGCATCCCGAGCCCGAGGTCTTCCACACCAACGAAGGCCACGCGGGCTTCCTCGGCCTCGAACGCATCCATGAACTCGTCCACGACGGGGCCGACTTCGACTCCGCCCTGGAGTCCGTGCGCGGCGGCACCGTCTTCACCACCCACACCCCCGTGCCCGCGGGCATCGACCGCTTCGACCGCGAGCTGGTCGCCCACCACTTCGGCCCGGCTGCCGAACTCCCCGACATTGACGTCGAGTTGATACTCCGCCTCGGTATGGAGACCTACCCGGGCGGTGAGCCGAACCTCTTCAACATGGCCGTGATGGGGCTGCGGCTCGGGCGCTGCGCCAACGGCGTGTCCACGCTGCACGGCAAGGTCAGCCGGGAGATGTTCCAGGGCCTGTGGCCGGGATTCGACCCCGAGGAGGTGCCCATCACCTCCGTCACCAACGGCGTGCACGCGCCCACCTGGGTCGCCCCCGAGGTGATCCGGCTCGGCGCCCGCCAGATCGGCCAGGAGCGCACCGACCGCGCCCTGTCCGTCGGCGGCTCCGAGCGCTGGGACGCCGTCGCGGACATCCAGGACGCCGACATCTGGCTGCTGCGCCGCGAACTGCGCGCCCAGCTCGTGCACGAGGTCCGGCGGCGGCTGCACGTGTCGTGGCGGCAGCGCGGCGCCGCCACCGCCGAACTCGGCTGGATCGACGAGGTCCTCGACCCCGACGTCCTCACCATCGGCTTCGCCCGCCGCGTCCCCTCGTACAAACGACTGACGCTGATGCTGCGCGACCAGGACCGGCTGATGGAGCTGCTCACCCACCCCGAGCGGCCCGTGCAGATCGTCGTCGCGGGCAAGGCGCACCCCGCCGACGACGGCGGCAAACGCCTCATCCAGGACCTGGTGCGCTTCACCGACGACCCGCGCGTGCGCCACCGCGTCGTGTTCCTGCCGGACTACGGCATGGCGATGGCGCAGAAGCTGTACGCGGGCTGCGACGTGTGGCTCAACAACCCGCTGCGGCCGCTGGAGGCGTGCGGCACCTCCGGCATGAAGGCCGCCCTCAACGGCTGCCTCAACCTGTCCGTCCTGGACGGCTGGTGGGACGAGTGGTTCGAGCCCGACTTCGGCTGGGCCATCCCCACCGCCGACGGCGCCGCCACCGACGACCACCGCCGCGACGACCTCGAAGCCGCCGCGCTGTACGACCTCCTGGAGCGCCGCGTCACGCCCCGCTTCTACGAGCACGGCCCCGGCGGCCTGCCCGACCGCTGGATCGAGATGGTCCGCAGGACCCTGACCCGGCTCGGCCCGAAGGTGCTCGCGGGCCGCATGGTGCGCGAGTACGTGGAGCGCCTGTACGTCCCCGCCGCGCGCGCCCACCGCATGCTCGCGCCGGACGCCGCCGCCTCGCTCGCCGCCTGGAAGTCCCGGGTCCGCGCCGCCTGGCCGGGCGTCGCCGTCGACCACGTGGAGGCCACGGCCGTCGGCGCCACCGCCGAACTGGGCGCCACGCTCGCCCTCCGCGTCCGCGTCCAGCTCGGCGAGCTGACCCCCGACGACGTCGAGGTCCAGGCCATCGCGGGCCGCGTGGACCCCGAGGACCACATCACCGACGCCACCCCGGTCCCCCTGAAGCCCGCGAGCGGCCCCGACACGGAGGGCCGCCTCCTCTACGAGGGCCCCCTGTCCCTGGACCGCACGGGCCCGTTCGGCTACACGGTACGCATCCTCCCCGCCCACCGCCTCCTGGCAGACGCCACGGAACTCGGCTTGGTGGCGGTGCCTTCGGAGACGACGGGTGAGGCGGCGGGTGTCCTGATGCGGTAACGGGATGCGCACGGCAAGGGGATGCGCACGGCAAGGGAGCTTCCCCAAGGGGCGCGGGGAACTGCGCGCCCAGCCACAACGCACCCGCAGAATGACCGCAACATGGTGCGGGCGGCACCCGGGGGGTTGGGTACCCCGGATGCCGCCCGGCTCGACTGGGCCCAGGGGCCCGGCTACTTGACGTTCACACCCGTCCAGGCGGCCTCGACAGCCTTCTGCTCGGCGGAACCCGCGCCGTAAAGATCACCCGCGGCCTTGGCCGTGTCCTTGCGCGCCTGCGCGTAATCCGTCGTGGTGGTGAAGTACGTGGTGAGCGCCTTGAACCAGATCTTCTCGGCCTTCTCACGCCCAATGCCCTCGACCTTGGACCCGTCCTTGGTCGGGCTGTCGTACTTGACGCCGTTGATCTCCTTCGCGCCGCTGCCCTCGCTCAGCAGGTAGAAGAAGTGGTTGGCGATGCCGGACGAGTAGTGCACGTCCACGTTCCCGGCGTTGGAGTCCCAGTAGTCCAGGGAGTTGCCGTCCTTGGAGGGCTTGTCCATGTGCCGCAGCGGCGACCCGTCGCCGTTGATGTCGATCTTCTCGCCGACGAGGTAGTCACCCTTGTCCTCGGCGTTGTTCGCGCCGAACTCGACGGCCGCGGCGAAGATGTCGCTGGTCGCCTCGTTCAGGCCGCCGGACTCGCCGCTGTACTCCATGTTGCCGGTGGCCGCGGTGACGCCGTGGGTCATCTCGTGGGCGGCCACGTCGATGGACGTGAGCGGCTTGGCGTTGCCCTCCCCGTCGCCGTACGTCATGCAGAAGCAGGAGTCCTGCCAGAACGCGTTGACGTAGTTGTTGCCGTAGTGCACGCGGGAGGTGGCGCCCTTGCCGTCGCCCTTGATGCCGTTGCGGCCGTGCGTGTTCTTGTAGTAGTCCCAGGTGAGCTGGGCACCGTAGGCGGCGTCGACGCCCGCGGTCTGGGCGTCGGCCGGCTTGCCGGTGCCCCACGTGTCGTCGGCGTCGGTGAAGAGCTTGCCGCCGCTGGAGCCGTGGTTCAGGTCGTACGTCTTGTGGCCGCCGCGCCCGCCGTCGGTCAGCTCGAAGCCGCTGCCCCCCTTGGTGGAGCCGATCTCGACGTCGCCGCTGTACTGGCTGTGGCCCTTGCCGTTCTCGACGGCCTGGTACTGGAACAGCTTCTTGCCGGTGGCCGCGTCCGTGATGACGTGCAGCTCGCTCGGCGTGCCGTCCTTCTGGGTGCCGGTCACGACCGTCTCGAAGGCCAGCGTCGGCTTGCCCTGCGCGGCCCAGACGACCTTGCGCGGCGCGTTGGCGTCCGCCTTCTTCGTCTCTCCGGTCTTGGCCGCGGTCGCCTCGGCCGACTTCGCGACCGCCTTCGGCGCGAGCTTCGCGCTGGTGGAGGCGACCTTCACGGCGGCCTTCGTTGCCTTGCTGACGCCCTTGACCGCGCCGCTCTTGGCGGTGTGCACGACCAGGTCGCCGCCCAGGACGGGCAGTCCGGCGTAGGTGCGCTCGTAGCGGGTGTGCGTGGTGCCGTCGCGGTCCTTGACGACGTCCCTGACGATCAGCTTCTCCTTGGCCCCGAGGCCGATCTTCTCGGCGGTGGCCGCCGTCTTCGTCTCGGCGTCCTGGATGAGGCCCGCGCGGACGGAGGCGGACAGCCGCATGGGAGAGGCGGACGGAGTCTCGGCCTTGGCCTTGCTGACGTCCGGCTGGGCGGACGCGCCGGTGGTCAGCCCGGCCGTGAGCAGCGCTCCGGCGGCGACGGCGGTGGCGATGGCCAGGGTGGAGCGCTTCCTCGATATGTGGGGGGTCACGCAAGCTCCTTGTGTGGGGGAGCCCGGGTGGCATGGGGGACCACCCGGGCCAGAAGTGCTGTGCGGTACTCGTGTGCCGTGCGGGGGAAGCGTGCCATTTGGGCCAGGTACATGTCAGGACCTTGATTGAATGTTGGCCAAATTACGTTCGTTGGCCGATGGTCAAGGTCCGTAATGCGAACAGAGGGTGAACGGGGGTGCCGCGCCGAGGAGTTGGGGCTACCGGATGCCCGGCGCGACACCCTCGTACGGTGTCGTCGCTACGGCCGGGAACCGACGTTGACCGCGGCCCACGCGTTGGCCACCGCGGCGTACTCGGCACTGCCCGTGCCGCCGTACAGCTCGCTCGCGGCCGCGAGTGTTCCGGTGCGCGCCGCCGCGTAGTTGGTGGTCGTGTTGAACTTCGTGGTGAGCGCGCGGAACCAGATCTTGGCGGCCTTGTCAATGCCGATTCCGGTCACGGGCTTGTTGTCGTACGTCGGCGAGTCGTAGGAGACGCCGTTCACGACCTTCTTCCCGCTGCCCTCGCTGAGCAGGTAGAAGAAGTGGTTGGCGATGCCCGAGGAGTAGTGCACGTCGACGTTGCCGGCGCTGCTGCTCCAGTTGTCCAGGGACCTGCCGTCCTTGCTCGGCTTGTCCATGTAGCGCAGCGGCGTGCCGTTGCCGCGGATGTCGATCTTCTCGCCGACGAGGTAGTCGCCGACGTCCGAGGCGTTCTTGGCGTTGAACTCGACGGCGGCGGCGAAGATGTCGCTGGTCGCCTCGTTCAGACCGCCGGGCTCGCGGCTGTACTGCATGTTGCCGGTCGCCGACGTGACGCCGTGGGTCATCTCGTGGGCGGCCACGTCGATGGACGTGAGCGGCTTGGCGTTGCCCGCTTGGCGTTGCCCGCGCCGTCGCCGTACGTCATGCAGAAGCAGCCGTTCTGCCAGAACGCGTTGGAGTAGTTGTTGCCGTAGTGCACGCGGGAGCTCGCGCCGACCCCGTCGTTGCGGATGCCGTTGCGGCCGTGCACGCCCTTGTAGTAGTCCCAGGTGAGGGCCGCGCCGTAGTGCGCGTCGGCGCCCGCGGTCTCCAGGTTGGACGGCTGGCCGTTGCCCCACACGTCGTCCGGGCCGGAGAACAGGGTGCCGGTGCCCGACGTGCTGCGGTTGAGGTTGTACGTGCGGTGGTTGCCGCGCTGGGTGTCGGAGAGCGTGTACCGCGAGCCCGATCCCGCGGTGCCGAGGGTGACCTGGCCGCTGTACATCGTGTTGCCGGTGCCGTTGTGCACGGCCTGCCACTGGCCCAGCTTCTTGCCGGTGGCCGCGTCGGTCACGACGTGCAGCTCGTTCGGCGTGCCGTCCTTCTGGAGGCCGCCGACCACGGTCTCGTAGGCGAGGACCGGGGCGCCGCCCTTGGCGCCGGCGAGCCAGACGACCTTGCGCGGCGCCTGCGACGCCTTGGTCTTCGTGGACTTCTCGGCCTTCGCCGCGCCGAGCGCCTGCTTCTCGGCCGCGGCGGGCTTCACGTCGGCGCCGGTGTCGATGCCCGTCAGACGGGCCTTGGAGGCGCGGTTGACGTCCTTGACCTTGCCCGCCTTGTCGGTCGCCACCACCATGTCGCCGCCGAGCACGGGGAGACCGGCGTAGGTGCGCTCGTAGCGGGTGTGCGTGGTGCCGTCGCGGTCCTTGATCACGTCGCGGACGACGAGCTTCTCCTTGGCGCCGAGGCCGAGGGTGTCGGCGGTGGCGGCCTTGCTCGTGTCCGCGTCGCGTATCAGCTCGGCGCGCTGCGACGGGGACAGCTTCATGGACAGGCTGCCGGTGTCGACCTTGGTGCCGGCGGACGGGTTGTCGGCGGTGGCGGTACCCGCCTGCACGGCCATCCCGAGGAGGGCGGCGACGGCCGTGAAGGTGCCGATGGCGGTGGCCCGCCTGCGGGCGGAACGTCTGCGGGGTGTGGGGGAGTTGCTGCTCAACACGGACTCCTTCTGCGCGACCGCTGGTCCAGCGGCCAGGGGGCGACCGGACGGCGGTGACCGTCCGGGGCGGAGCAGGCAGTACGTGGTGCTGTGAGCCGCGGGCACGTGAGCGTGAGCGCGCGGGCGACTGGTGAGGGGAAGAGTCCCATTCGAGACAGGGACATGTCAGGTGTGTGAACGCACATTGGCTGGATTACGTTCGGTGCGTGGGTTCGGACGTCCGGTATTCGGTATGCGGGCGTAATGCCCGTGCGCCGCGCTGGAGTTCAGGCGTCCGGGCCGTCCGGTGCCTGTGGGTCCTCCGGCGTCCCGATGCGGACGCTCGCCACCAGATACGTCTCGCCCGGGCCCGGCGGGCGCGTCCAGGAGCGCGTGACGAAGGTGTGCAGGCGGCCTTCGGTGAGCGCGTGCCGGGGGAGCGAGACGCCGAACGCGGCCGCGATCGCCGCCAGGGCGGCCGCCTCGTCCCACCGCCCCTGGCGGAAGAGCCGCTCCGGGTCCAGGGCCTCCGGTATGTCCCCGCTCCGCTCGACGGCGGTGCCCTGGACCGTGCAGGCGTACCGCTCCTCTCCCCGCTCCGCGACGGAGAGGTGGAACAGCGCGGGCTGCCCGTGCTCGGCGGGGGCGGCCCAGACCACGACGGCGCGGCCGTTCCGGGAGGCGGCCACGGCCGGGGACGCGAAACGCGGCGCGTGGAACGGCAGCGGGTCCGCGTCGAAGGCGAAGCTCCAGCCGGGCCCGGCCCGGCCGACGGCCACCAATGCCTCGTCGTACGGCAGGCTCCCTCGGGCGTCCGCCTCCCAGCGCGCCATCGGCGCCCGCAGCGCCGTGTCGCCCTTGGCGCCGATGACAGCGGGGAGTTCGCGCGCCTCCACGCCCTCCACCAGGACGAAGCGGTACGCCTGGCGGGGGCCGTCCAGCTCCCGGTCCGCGAGCCAGGCCAGGCCGTCCGGGGAAACGTCGGCGGCGGGGCAGGCCGTGCCCGTCGCCTCCCCGCCCCGGGGCGTGCCCGTCGCCTCCCCGCCCCGGGGCGTGGCCAGCAGCTCCCGCCGCCGCTCCGCCGTGAGCACCGGCGCGAGGAGCGGATCGGCGAGCAGGCCGACCGGCGCCAGCTGGTCGGGCCCGAGGGGCCGCCACTCGGGCAGGGCGGCGAGCAGGGTGTGCCAGGCCGCGTCCGTCTCGCCCCAGCGGGCCTGCTCCCGCGCCGCGCGCACCGCCGCCCCGAAGGGGCCCTCCGGCGCGTACACGAACGTCCGCTCCCGGGCCTGCCGCAGCGCCTGCTCCGCGGGCCCCGTCAGCTCGGCCGGGACAGCCCCCACACGGAACTTGAACGAGTCGTCGTCGCGCCAGGACTCCTCCGCGTGCTCGGCGGCGAGCACGGGGAGCAGCTCCTGCTCGTACACGGGGTCGGCCGCGAGTCCGCCGAAGTCCGCCAGATACGTGTCGCCGAGCAGCCACTTGATCTGGTCGAGCAGTGCCTTGGCGCGGGGGCGCCCGAACTCCCGCGCCTCGGTGAGCAGCCGCTCGGCCCGTTCGTAGTCCCCGCGCAGGGCATCCCGTCGCGCCTCCGACACGTTCGCGTCCAGGGCCTCGGTGGTGGCGTTCGCGAACTGTGGCGCGTCGTCGCGGTCCGCGCGCAGGCTGTGGAACTCCCGGTACATCTCCTGCATGAAGTCCCGGAAGGCGCCGTGCCGTTCAGGGGGACTCGCCCTCCAGGGCGCCCACGTGTACACCGCCCATTCGCCGTGCTCGTCCACGTCCTGCGGGTCCATCACCACGTACACGGCGTCGGACTCCACACCCAGGTCGAGCGCCCGGTCCCACAGGTCGGCCTCGTCGATCTCCTCCGGCGACGCGTCCTCGTCCAGATACTCGCGGAACATCTCGCCGAGCCCCGCCTCGTCCCGGTGCCACCGCACGTGCTCCGTGCCTCCGAGCAGGTACACGAACCCGCCCGCGTGCCGCCACCCGTCCGTCACTTCGAGGAACGACCGGTACGACGGCGGGAGGCGACGGCCGAGGCGTTCCTCGAGCGCGGCGATCCGCTCGGGTGTCGCGGGTGCGAACCCGAGCCAGCGGGCGCGCAGCGCCTCCTCGTCGCCGTCGAGGCCCTCCTCGCCGGGATCCCGGGCGCCGGCCCACTCCTCGCTCCACCGCGTCAGGAACTCCCGCCAGCCGAACTCCGGTCCGGCCCCCGTGCTCGCGTTCGTCTCAGTCATACGGCGATGGTCGCAGCCACCACTGACAATGCCGCTGACCTCCGCGTACGCGACCCGTGGAGGGACGCTACGACGCCCCGCCGCCCACCACGCTGTCCCGCCAGGCCCGGTGCAGCTCCGCGAAGGGGCCCGTGCCCGCGATGAGTTCGGCGGGGGCCCCGTCCTCGACGATCCGCCCGTGCTCCATCACGAGCACCCGGTCGGCGATCTCCACCGTCGAAAGGCGGTGGGCGATCACGACGGCGGTGCGGCCGCGCAGCACCGTGTCCATCGCGCGCTGCACGGCCCGCTCACCGGGGATGTCCAGCGAGCTGGTGGCCTCGTCGAGGATCAGCACGGCGGGGTCGGCGAGCAAGGCCCGTGCGAACGCGACCAGTTGGCGCTGACCCGCCGAGATGCGGCCGCCCCGCTTGCGTACGTCGGTGTCGTAGCCGTCCGGCAGGGAGGTGATGAAGTCGTGGGCGCCGATGGCCTTCGCGGCGCGTTCGATGTCCCCGCGGGTGGCCTCCGGGCGGCCGATCGCGATGTTCTCGGCGACCGTGCCGGAGAACAGGAACGCCTCCTGCGTGACCATCACGACGCCGCGCCGCAGCTCGGCGTTGGCGAGGTCGCGCAGGTCGACGCCGTCCAGGAGGACGCGGCCCTCCGTCGGGTCGTAGAAGCGGGCGAGCAGCTTCGCGAGCGTGGACTTGCCGGCGCCGGTGGAGCCGACGACGGCGACGGTCTGCCCGGCCGGGAGCGTCAGGTCGAAGCGCGGCAGGACCTCGCCGCCGGTGCGGTACGCGAAGCGCACCCCGTCGAACTCCACGGTCCGGCCGGGGTGTTCGGAGGCGAGCGCGGGCAGCGGCTTCTCGGTGCCGGGCGCGGGCTCAGGGACGGACGGCGTCTGCGCGAGCAGCCCCGCGATCTTCTCCAGGGAAGCCGCCGCCGACTGGGCCGAGTTGAGGAACATGCCGAGCCGGTCGATCGGGTCGTACAGCCTGCGCAGATACAGCACGGCCGCGGCGAGCACACCGAGCGCGAGCGTGTCCTGCGCGACGCGGTAGGCGCCCCACAGCACGATCCCCGCGACGGCCGTGTTCGCGACGAGCCGCGAGCCCACCACGTACCGCGCCATTTCGAGCAGCGCGTCGCCGTTGACACGCTCGTGCCGGTGGTTGAGCGCGGCGAACTGATCCTCGTTGGCGCGCTCGCGGCGGAACGCGCGGACCGGGCGGATGCCGTTCATCGTCTCCGTGAACTTCACGATGACGGCGGCGATGGCGGTGGAGCGGGCGCGGTAGACCTTCCCCGCGCGGCGCTGGTAGAGCCGGATCAGCAGATACAGGGGCACGAACGACAGGACGGCGACGGCGCCGAGGCCCCAGTCCAGCCAGAGCAGCATCAGCGAGATGGAGACGAAGGACAGGATGACGGTGAGCAGTTCCTGAAGGCCCTCGTTGAGCAGCTCACGCAGCGACTCCACGTCCGTGGTGGCGCGGGAGATCAGCCGCCCCGACGTGTACCGCTCGTGGAAGTCGACGCTCAGCGCCTGCGCGTGCCGGAAGATGCGGCCGCGCAGGTCGAGGAGCACGTCCTGGTTGACGCGGGCGGACGCCACGATGAACGCGTACTGGAACGCGCCCGCCGCTGCCGCGCACCCCAGGTAGGCCACGCCGACCGCGATCAGCGGGCCGTTGTCGTCCGCCCGGAAGGCGGGCACGGCACGGTCGATGGCGTACGCGACGAGCAGCGGCCCGGCCTGGATGACGGCCTGCTGGACCAGGAGCAGCAGGGCGGCCACGGCGACACGGGCGCGGCGGGGCGCGAGCAGGGAGCGCAGCAGGGCGCCGGTGGCGCCCGGGGGAGCGGGCAGGGTGTCCTGGTCGAAGGCGGCGTCGAGGGCGGCGGTGGCGGCGGGGTCGCCGTCGGCCGTCGAGGCACCGGTGCCGGTACTGGTGCTCTTGTCGTCGACCGTGGTCATCCTTCCGTCCCCCCAGACATCAGCCATGCGTACTCGGCGTTCTCCCGCAGCAGTTCCTGGTGCGTGCCCACGGCCGTGACGCGTCCGCCGGACAGCAGGGCGACGCGGTCCGCGAGCAGCACGGTCGACGGGCGGTGCGCCACCACCAGCGCCGTGGTGTCCTTCAGGACCCGCCGCAGTGCCGCCTCCACCAGCGCCTCGGTGTGTACGTCGAGCGCGGACAGCGGGTCGTCGAGGACGAGGAAGCGGGGCCGGCCCACCACCGCGCGGGCCAGCGCGAGCCGCTGCCGCTGCCCGCCGGACAGGCTCAGTCCCTGCTCGCCGACCTGCGTGTCCGCGCCCTGCGGCAGGGCGTGCACGAACTCGGCCTGCGCCACCGCCAGGGCCCGCTCCAGCGCACCCCCGTCGTGCGGGGTGTCCGCGCTTCCGTCCGCGCCCATCAGGACGTTCTCGCCCACGGACGCGGAGAACAGCGTCGGCTCCTCGAAGGCCATGGACACCAGCGCGCGCACGCGTGCGCGTTCCATCGCCGCGATGTCCTCGCCGTCGAGCGTGATGCGGCCGCCGGTCACCTCGTGCAGCCGGGGCACGAGGGCGGTCAGCGTCGTCTTGCCGCTGCCCGTGGCGCCGACGAGCGCCATGGTCTCGCCCGTGCGTATGTGCAGGTCGATGCGTTCCAGGACGGGCGGGGCGTCGTCCGGCGCGTCCGGGTAGCGGAACTCGACGGCGTCGAAACGGATGCCGTCGGCCGGGGACGGGGGCGCGCCCGCTCCTCGCGGCGCCGGGACGGCGGTGGAGCCGAGCGCGTCCTCGCCGGACCCCGCGTCCTCGCCGGGCCCCGAGTCCGCCTCGGTCCGGGACTCCGGCTCCGCGTCGAGCACCTCGAAGTACCGCTCCGTCGCCGTCGCCGCCTCCTGGCTCATCGCCAGCAGGAAGCCGATCGACTCCACCGGCCAGCGCAGCGCGAGCGCCGTCGACAGGAACGCCACCAGCGTGCCCGTCGACAGACCGCCGTCGGCCACCTGCACCGAGCCGAGGACGAGCGCCGCCCCGATCGCCAGCTCCGGAAGCGTCATGATGACGCCGTAGATCGCGGCGAGCAGCCGGGCCTTGACCAGCTCCGTGCCGCGCAGCGTGCGCGACAGCTCACGGAAGGCCCGCGCCTGACTGCGGTGCCGTCCGAAGCCCTTGATGATCCGGATGCCGAGCACGCTCTCCTCGACGACGGTCGTCAGATCGCCCACCTGGTCCTGCGCGCGCCGCGCCACGGCGGCGTACCGCCCCTCGAAGTACGCGAGGAAGGCCACCATCGGCAGCACGGGGGCGAGCAGCACCAGGCCGAGCACCCAGTCCTGGGCGAGCAGGATGGCCATGCCGACCGCGATCGTCGCGCCGTTGACGACCAGGAACGTCAGCGGGAACGCGAGGAACATGCGCAGCAGCATCAGGTCCGTCGTACCGCGCGAGAGCAACTGGCCGGACGCCCACCGGTCGTGGAACGCGACGGGCACGCGCTGCAGATGCCGGAACAGGTCCGCCCGCATCGCCGCCTCCACGCTCGCGAGCGGCCGCGCCACCAGCCAGCGCCGGAAGCCGAAGAGCAGCGCCTCCACGACGCCGAGCCCCAGCAGGAGCAGCGCGCCGAGCCAGACACCCCCGGTGTCCCGGTCGGCCACCGGGCCGTCCACCATCCACTTCAGGACGAGCGGGAACAGCAGCCCCGTGCACGATGCCACGATGGCGACGAATGCCGCGCTGAACAGGCGTGTTCGTACGGGACGCACATACGGCCACAGCCGGGTGAGCGTCCGGACGGCGGACCGGCCGCCGCGTTCCTCGGCAGGTGCATGTGTTGTCGGCATCAGGGGCGAGCCTACGTTTCACCACTGACACGGCCCACCGAGTTTTGGACCGGCCGGGATCGGCCGCTGGTCCTAGGCCGGACGCCATGTGGGGCCCGTCGGGGCGCATCGGGGCGCATCAACCGATCGGTTGATGCGGGGCAGAGCGTGATGGCCGATGTGGGGGAGAGGCCCCGGCGGCGAGGCTTGCCCCATGCCTCCTCCCATCATCGAAGTCAGGGGCCTGCGCAAGGTCTACGGCGGACGGGCCGTCGTCGACGGCGTCTCCTTCGCCGTCGAACAGGGCGAGATCTTCGGCGTCCTGGGCCCGAACGGCGCCGGCAAGACCACCACCGTCGAGTGCGTCGAGGGCCTGCGCGTGCCCGACGCGGGCACGGTGCGCGTCACCGGTCTCGACCCGGTCGCGGACCACCCGCGGGTGACGCGCGTCCTGGGCGCGCAGCTCCAGGAGAGCGAGCTCCAGCCGAAGCTCACGGTCCGCGAGGCACTGGAGCTGTACGCCGCGTTCTACGCCACCCCGGCCGACTGGCGCCCGCTGGCCGAACGGCTCGGTCTCGCCGACAAGTCGGCCACCCGCTTCGCCAAGCTCTCCGGCGGCCAGAAGCAGCGCCTGTTCATCGCGCTCGCACTGATCGGCAACCCGCGCGTGGTCGTGCTCGACGAACTCACCACGGGCCTGGACCCACGGGCGCGCCGCGACACCTGGCGCCTCATCGAGGACGTGCGGGACAGCGGGGTCACGGTCCTGCTCGTCACGCACTTCATGGAGGAGGCCCAGCGGCTGTGCGACCGCATCGCGGTCATCGACCAGGGCCGGGTGGTCGCCCTCGACACCCCCGCCGGCCTCATCGGCCGCACCGCGAGCTCCACGGTCATCTCCTTCACCCCGTCCGTGCCGCTGGCCCCCGCCGACCTGGCCGCCCTGCCCCGGCTCGCCTCCGCCACCGAGAAGGACGGCCGCATCACCCTCAACGGCACCGACGACACCGTCGACGCCCTCCTCACCCTCCTGGCCCGCCGGCACGTCACGGCCCACCAACTCCGCGTCACCGACGCCACGCTGGACGACGCCTTCCTCGACCTCACGGACACCCGCCCCGGACACCACCACGGAGCCCCGGCATGACGGCCACAGCCACCGCCTCTCACGCCCCGCACGCCCCCCGCGCCGCCCGCGCCGTGCTCAAGGCCGAGCTGCGCCTGTTCCGGCGTGAACCGGGCTCCCTGTTCTGGGTCATGGTCTTCCCCACGCTGCTCCTCGTGATCCTCGGTTCCGTCCCGTCGTTCCGCGAGGCGCAGGACGACCTGGGCGGCATCCGGCTCGTCGACGCCTATGTCCCCGTGACGGTGCTGCTCGCCACGATCATGTCGGGGCTCCAGGCGATGCCGCCGGTCGTCACGGGCTACCGCGAGCGCGGCATCCTGCGCCGCATGTCGGCCACCCCCGTGCGGCCCTCCGCCGTCCTCGGCGCGCAGATGGGACTGCACGGGGCCGCCGCCCTCGGCTCCGCGCTGCTCTCCCTCGCCGTCGGCCGCGTCGCCTTCGACGTGCCGCTGCCCCGCCAGGGCGTCGGGTACGCGGTCGCGCTGCTGCTCGTCACCTCCTCGGCGCTCGCCCTCGGCGCCCTGGTCTCGGCGCTCTCGCGGACCTCCAAGGCGGCCACCGCGGTCGGCTCCGCGGTGTTCTTCCCGATGATGTTCAGCGCGGGCGTCTGGCTGCCGGTGCGGGCGATGCCGGACGCGCTCGCCCATGTCGTCGAGGCCCTCCCGTTCGGCGCGGCGGCCGAGGCCCTGAACCAGGCGGCCGCGGGGGACTGGCCCGGACCCGTCCACCTGGGCGTCCTGGTCCTGTGGACGGCCGTCCTCACGGCGGCCGCGGCCCGGTGGTTCCGGTGGGAGTGAGGGCGGGCGCGCCGGGTGTCCCCGCGCTTCGATCCCGAACGAAGGACGAGCCGGCCACCGGCGGCAGCCTCCAGGAAACTGGGGTCATGACCCCCACGTCCCAGGCGGCCGCGATGCCTCCCGCGTCCCGCGCATCCGCCACGTCCCCCGCCGCCCTGGTGGACGAGCGCTGGCAGCTGTTCCACCGGTGGGGCCCGCTCACCCTGCTCGTCTTCTCCGCCCTGCTCTCCGCCGCCACCGCCGAAGCCGTGGGCATGGAAGCAGGCGAGTGGGGCCTGGCCGCCGGGCTCATCGCGGGCGCCCTGCTGCTCCAGCTCTGGTGGAACCCGGCCGCCCGCACCCGGCCGGGACCGACCCCCGCGGGCGCCGCGTACTACTTCCTGCGCTGGGCCATCGCCTTCACGCTGTCCTGGCTGAACCCGTTCTTCGTGTTCTACGCCGTCACCGGGTACTTCGGCTCCGAACGCCTCCTCGTCCGGCGCCTCGTCCCGGTCGGCCTGTTCGCCACCGCCGTCGTGATGGCGGGCGCCCAGTCGGGCGGGTTCCCGCCGCCCGGGCGAGGCGCCTGGATGCTGTTCGGCGCGATGCTCGCGGTCAACGTCGGGCTGCTCGTGGTGTTCTCCCACATCGCGAACAAGGAAGAGGAGCGCAACCGGTTCCAGGACCGGACCATCGACCAGCTCGAAGAGGCCAACGCCGCCCTCCAGCAGGCGCTCGACGAGAACGCCGCGCTGCACGCCCAACTCCTGGTCCAGGCCCGCGAAGCGGGCGTCGCCGACGAGCGCAGGCGCCTCGCCGCCGAGATCCACGACACCATCGCGCAGGGCCTCGCCGGCATCATCGCCCAGCTCCAGGTCGTCGCGAACACCCCCGACCCGACCCGCGCCCGCGAGCACCTCGACCGCGCCGCCGCCCTCGCCCGGCAGGGCCTCGGCGAGGCCCGGCGCTCCGTGCACAACCTCGCCCCGGTCGCCCTGGAGCACGACGCCCTGCCCCGCGCCCTGAGCAA
The DNA here is from genome assembly GCF_000414115.1 of Streptomyces aurantiacus JA 4570. GTDB lineage: Bacteria > Actinomycetota > Actinomycetes > Streptomycetales > Streptomycetaceae > Streptomyces > Streptomyces aurantiacus_A. The sequence goes on along the minus strand of NZ_AOPZ01000183.1, from coordinate 5,892 downwards.
GACGGTCACCGCGTGGAGCGAACGCACGGGCGTGCGCGCCGAGTTCACCCTCACCGGCACCGCCGAGCCCCTCCACGACGAGGTCGAGGCGACCCTGCTGCGGATCGTCGAGGAGGCGCTGTCCAACGCCGCCCGGCACGCCGCACCCACCCGCCTCGGCGTCACCCTGTCGTACATGGCGGGCGAGGTCGCGCTCGACGTACGCGACGACGGCCGCGGCTTCGACCCGCTCGCCCTGCCCGCCCGCACCCGCGCCGGCGGGTTCGGCCTGCCCGGCATGCGTGCCCGCGCCGAACGCATGGCGGGCACCCTCACCGTGGAGTCGGAACCCGGCGGCGGCACGGCCGTTTCGGCGCGCGTACCGTTGGTGGGCGATGAACGCTGAAGTGATCACCCTCGTCGTCGCGGACGACCACCCCGTGGTCCGCGACGGGCTGCGCGGCATGTTCGAGTCCGCGCCGGGCTTCGCCGTGCTCGGCGAGGCGGCCGACGGCGTCGCGGCCGTCGACCTTGTCGTCCGGCTCGATCCGGACGTCGTCCTGATGGACCTGCGGATGCCGGGCGGCGGCGGAGTCGACGCCATCGCCGAGCTCACCCGGCGCGGCGCCCGCACCCGCGTCCTGGTGCTCACCACCTACGACACGGACACCGACACGCTCCCCGCCATCGAGGCCGGCGCGACGGGCTATCTGCTCAAGGACGCCCCGCGCGACGAGCTGTTCGCGGCCGTCCGCGCCGCCGCCGATGGCCGCACGGTGCTGTCACCGGCGGTCGCGTCCCGCCTGGTGAAACGCGTACGTGCCCCTGGCGACGAGCCGCTGAGCGCCCGCGAACGGGGGGTGCTCGCACTCGTCGCCAAGGGCACGTCCAACCGCGACATCGCCAAGGAGCTGTTCATCAGCGAAGCCACGGTCAAGACCCATCTCACCCACATCTACGGCAAGTTGGGCGCCAAGGACCGTGCCGCGGCCGTCGCGACGGCGTACGGCCGCGGCATCCTCGGCTGACGTCGGGGCCACGTCGGCCGAGGCCGGAATCCGGTCCTCGCGGCCGTGCCTCCCCCCGGAGTCACGGCCTCCCGGCCCTGGGTCCGCACCCGCGCCCCACCAGCGCGGATGAGCAGCGAGCCCGCCGCGCGCAGACGGCGGGCCCGAGTGTGCATCAGACGGTCTTCAGCGTCAGCTGGAACTGCTGGAGAAGCGGGTTGATGGGCTGGTGGAACGTGGTCCCGCCGGAGCGGCAGTTGCCCGAGCCGCCCGAGGTGACGCCCTGCGCCTGGCTGCCCGAGATGTACGAGCCGCCGGAGTCACCGGGCTCCGCGCACACGGTCGTGCGCGTCACGCCGTTGATGGTGCCCTGGGGGTAGGTGACGCTGGTGTTGTGCTGCGAGATCGTGCCGCAGTGCCAGCCGGTGGTCGATCCTGAGCGGCAGATCGAGCCGCCCACCGGCGACTGCGTCGAACCCGCGACGCTCACACGCGCGCCACCGGCCCCCTTGACGTACGGAGTGGCCGTCCACTGCGCGTTGGTCGCCACCCACGCCATGTCCCGGCCCGGGAAGATCGAGCCCCGGAACGTGCCCTGGGCCTGCTGGTTGACGCCGCGCGTCGTCGTGCCCACACGCCCGCAGTGCCCCGCGGTCGCGAAGCCCTGCGTCGCGCCCTGCGTGACGGAGAAGCCCACCGAGCAGCGCCCGCCGCTGCCCATGTAGTACGCCTCGCCGCCCACGATGTCGTAGAAGGAACGCGGCCGGTCGGCCGTCTTCTTGATCTGTACGAGGCCGGAGCCGACGCCCGCCCGGTCCACCAGCGCCTTGGCGGCGGAGACCTTGACGGCGTTCACGACGACCGCGTTGGACTTCACGTCGACGTACCAGACGGGCGCGTCGGCCGTGCGGGTGCTCTTCGCGGCCCGGTCCAGCTGGGCCTTGGCGGCGTCCAGCCGGCTCACGGAGTGGCGTACCACCAGGGCGCGGGCGCCCTCGGCCTCGATCGCCGCGACGTCCCGGGCGTCGGTGGTGGCGACCGTCAGCGTGGCCGAGGTGGCGCCGCCCACCCAGGCACCCGCGAAGTCGCGCCCGAGCGCGGCCTGCAGGGACCCGGCGGTGGCGCCCGCCTCCGCCTCGTTGACGAGCCGCTCCTTGGCCTGGCCCGCGGTGAGCCCGAGGTCGCGCTGCATCGCCTTGAGGATCTCGGGAGAGGTCTTCGCCACGGCGGCGGTCGCCGCGGCGTCGTGCGGTGTGGGGGAAGGGGCGTCGGACTGAGCGGACGCCGAGCCGGGCATACCGGCCAGCACGAGCGCGCCGGCGGCGGCGAGCGAGGCACCCGCCGCCTGGACGCGACGGACGGTACACCTGCGTTGAGTCGGGGAGGCAGGTCTGTGCTGCTGCATGGGGGTCTCCTCGGTGTGGACGGGGAGCGGCGGACCCGTGAACGCGGGGAAGCCGGATCCGCTCGTTCTCCGGTCGACGACACCGTAGAAGCGCGAACAGCACGCCAGTAGATACCAACTGCCCCCCTACGCCGACGTTATGGAAGCGGCGACGCCCCCTGGTTACGGGAAGGGCCGGGCTGGCGAAGCCAACCACGCCGAGTAACTCTCGCTGCGGGCGGCAGCCTCCGCATGGGCCGCCCGCGCATGCGCGAGCACAGCCGCCGCTGTGTCATGGGCGTACGTCTCCGGATGCCACCCCAGCAGATGCCGCCAGTAGAGCGGCGCCCCGGCCAGCGGCCGCGTCACGATCCCCGCGGTGGGCGGAAACGTGGCCCGGCACAACCCCACCGCCCGCCCCACCTGCACCAGATGAACGCACGACGCGGTGTCGGTCTCGTACACCGAGGAGGGAGTGAACCCCGCCCGCGCGCACGCGGCGGTGAAGCAGTCCCCGAAACACCCGTCGCCCGGCACGTCGGCCCACGCCTCCCCGGCCAGCTCGGCGAGCTCGATCTCCGCGGCCCCGGCCCACGGATGCCCGGTGGCGAGCATGACGAACACCGGGTCGCGCGCCACCTCCCGCCACACGAGCCGCTCGCTCTCGGGCGGCGTGCTGGCGCCGCACGTACCGATGAGCGCGAAGTCGAGGCGCACGTCCGCGACCTGCGCGGCGATGTCGCGCTCCGACCAGGAGGTGTACGTGGACACGGGGCGGTCGGGGTGCGCGGCGGCGAGCCGGTCCACCAGAGCGCCGAGCAGCGGCCCGTGCGTCCCGCCGAGCCGGAACCCGCGCCGGTCCTGCCACACCCGCGAGAACCGCGCGGCCTCCTCCTGGAGCCCGCTGACCGCGGGCAGCACGATGCGCGCCCGCGCGAGCACGAACTCGCCGAGGGCGGTGGCCCGCACACCGGACCGGCCGCGCTCGAACAGCTCGCCGCCCAGGGCCCGTTCGATGCGCTTCAACTGTGCGCTGAGCGCGGGCTGCGCGAGCCCGAGCGCGGTCGCCGCCTTGGTGAGGCTGCCCGCGTCGGCGATCGCACGGATCGTCTTCAGGTGCCGCAACTCCAGGTCCATGCGGCGAGCTTCGTCCGCACCGGGGCCCTGGGCAATACCTTGGTACGTACCTGAATACCCATCACATCATGTCCCCGGGTCAGCCCCGGGAACCGCCCGCAGCAACAACGCCGACCGCGCGGTGACCGTCACCGCCGCCCCCGCAGCGAGCAGCGTCCCCGGCGCCTCCTCCTGCTCCTCCAGGCAGGTGTCCACGAGCACTTCGTAGGCCGCGGCCCACGGCGGCCCCGGAAGGACGAAGTCCACCCGCCGGTCCGCCGCGTGCAGCACGGCGAGGAAGCTGTCGTCCGTCACCGGCGCCCCCCGCGCGTCCCGCCCCGGTATGTCGAGCCCGGACAGATACATGCCGAGCGTCGCCGCGGGCGCGTACCAGTCGGCCTCCGTCATCTCGGTGCCGCGCGCCGTGAACCACGCCACGTCCCGCAGCCCGTCCGCCGAGTGGGCCCGCCCGGAGAAGAAGGCGCGCCGCCGCAGCACCGGATGCCGGTGCCGCAGCGCGATCAGCCGCGCGGTGAGCCCGAACAGCGCCCGCCACCCCGGCTCGTCCCGCGCTTCCCAGTCCACCCAGCTCACTTCGTTGTCCTGGCAGTACGCGTTGTTGCTGCCGCGCTGCGTGCGCCCCATCTCGTCGCCCGCGACGAGCATCGGCACTCCCGTCGACAACAGCAGCGTGGTCATCAGGTTCCGCAGCTGCCGCCGCCGCAGGGCCCGCACGCCGGGGTCGGCGGTCTCGCCCTCCACCCCGCAGTTCCAGGACCGGTTGTCGTCCGAACCGTCCCTGTTGCCCTCCCCGTTGGCCTCGTTGTGCTTCTTCTCGTACGTCACCAGGTCGCGCAGCGTGAAGCCGTCGTGGGCCGTCACGAAGTTCACCGACGCGTACGGCCGCCGCCCGCCCCACGCGTACAGGTCGCTCGACCCGGACAGGCGGTACCCCAGATCCCGTACATCCGGCAGGGCGCCCCGCCAGAAGTCCCGCACCGCGCCCCGGTACCGGTCGTTCCACTCCGTCCACAGCGGCGGGAACGCCCCCACCTGATAGCCGCCAGAGCCGACGTCCCACGGCTCGGCGATCAGCTTCACGCGCCGCAGGACGGGGTCCTGCGCGATGACCGCGAGGAACGGCGAGAGCATGTCGACGTCGTGGAAGGACCGCGCGAGCGCCGCCGCCAGGTCGAAGCGGAAGCCGTCGACGCCCATCTCCGTCACCCAGTACCGCAGCGAGTCGGTGATCAGGCGCAGCACGTGCGGCTGGACGACGTGCAGGGTGTTCCCGCAGCCCGTGTAGTCGGCGTACCGGCGCGCGTCGTCCTGGAGCCGGTAGTAGCCGCGGTTGTCGATGCCCTTCAGGGACAGCATCGGCCCCAGCTCGCCCGCCTCGGCGGTGTGGTTGTAGACCACGTCCAGGATCACCTCGATCCCGGCCTCGTGCAGCGCCCGCACCATCCGCCGGAACTCGCCGACCTGCTGGCCCCGGGTGCCGGACGCTGCGTACGCGGCGTGCGGCGCGAAGTACCCGATGGAGTTGTAGCCCCAGTAGTTGCGCAGCCCCCGGCGCAGCAGATGGTCCTCGTGCGCGAACTGGTGCACCGGGAGTAGCTCGACGGCCGTCACGCCGAGGCGTACGAGATGCTCCACGGCCGCCGGGTGCGCCAGCCCCGCGTACGTACCGCGCAGCTCGGGCGGCACCTCCGGGTGCCGCTTCGTGAAGCCGCGCACGTGGAGTTCGTAGATGACCGAGTCCGCCCAGGGCGTCTTCGGGCGCCGGTCGTCGCACCACTCGTCGTCCGGCGCGTCGTCGTGGACCACGACGCCCTTGGGCACGTACGGGGCCGAGTCCCGGTCGTCGCGCACGGTGTCGGCGACCTGCTGCTGCGGCCAGTCCCGGACATGGCCGTACACCTCCGGCGGCAGCGCGCCGTAGTCGTTGCCCGCGCCCGCGTCGACCGCGCGGGCGTACGGGTCGAGGAGCAGCTTCGCCGGGTTGAAGCGGGCGCCCGTCCACGGGTCCCAGCGGCCGTGCACCCGGAAGCCGTACCGCTGACCCGGCAGGACGTCCGGCACGAAGCCGTGCCAGATCTCGTGCGTCAGCTCCGTCAGCGGGCACCGGGTCTCGACGAGCCGCCCGCTGCCCGCGCCGTCCGCCCCGACTCCGACGTGCGCGCTGTCCGCCTCGTCGAACAGACACAGCTCGACGGCCTCCGCCCCGCCCGCCCACAGCGCGAAGTTGGTGCCCGCGACCCCGTCGGGCCCCACCCGGAAGCGGGCGCCCAGCGGCGTCGGCGCCCCCGGCCACACGGTCCGCGGGGGCGCCTGGGGCAGCCGCGTGCCGCGCCCGCCGTTGTGCCCGGCGGCCCCGGAGCCGTCGGTGTCGTCGGCGGGGCGGCG
>NZ_AOPZ01000182.1 GCF_000414115.1 Streptomyces aurantiacus JA 4570 | reverse complement strand
GCGGGTGCGGGCGTGCCCTCCGGCGGCGGGGGCGCGGGACGGCGCGAACGGCGCTGGGTCACCGCGCCGGGGGCGCCGAGCGGACTGCGCGGTCGGCCGCGCTCCGCCTCCGTTCGCCTTTCGGCCTTCGGGGACGGTGTGCGGACGAGGTGGAGCCGGGAGTCGCGCGGGATACGGGACGTCACGGGAGCAGTCTTCCTGCTGGCGGTCCGAAAACCCAAACGGAATCCCGGCGGCGCCCCGGCGCACGCGCGCCACGGCGGTCGCGGACCGTCACGCCCAGGGGTGAGGAGGCGGTCGCAGCGCCTACATCAAGGGGGTGAGGAAGCGCCGCAGCGCCTCTTCGTACCGTGCGGAGTCGGCGTTCCACATGGCGCCGTGGGGCGCATCCGGAACGGTGTGCAGGGTGACGAGGTCGGGTCGCTTTCCAGCCAGTTGACGGGACGGGCCCCAGGGGGCCACGGCGTCGCCGGGGCCGTGCAGGATGAGCGTCGGCACCCTCAGGGCACGGGGGTCGGCGGCGGCGATGGCGGCGACGCGGTCCCCGCGCAGGCCGGTGCGGCCCTGGGCGGCGCGCACGGCCAGCGGGAGCAGCGCGGCCGGGGTGCGGCGCGCCGTGGCGAGGGCGCGCAGCGTGGCCTCCCAGTCGAGCACCGGCGAGTCGAGGATCAGGCCGCTGACGCGGTCGCGGAGGCCGGAGTGGGCGGCGGCGTGCAGGGCCATCGATGCGCCGGTGGACCAGCCGTACAGGACGACGTCGCGCGCGCCGTAGCGCACCGCGTAGCGGATGGCGGCGTCCAGGTCGCGCCACTCGGTCTCGCCCAGGTGGCCGAGCCCGTCCGGCGAGCGGGGCGCGCCCAGGTCGCCGCGGTAGGCGAGGTCGAGCACCGGCAGCTGCTGACGGTTCAGGAAGTCCATGACGACCATCGGGTGTTCGCGCGTCGTGCCGAGGCCGTGCACGGTGATCACCCATGTGTCGCGGCTGCCGGGCACGAACCAGGCGGGCAGCGGGCCGAGTTCGCCCGGGATGTCGACGTCGGCGTGGTCGATGCCGAGTGCGGCGTGCGGGTCGCCGATGTGGACCTGGGGGGTGAGCCAGACCCGGGCGCCGGGGTCCAGGGTGCCGTGGGTGACGCGTTCGAGGCGGCGTACGACCGAGTCGGCCTCGTGCGGGGCGGTGTCGAGGACCGGGCCGACCACGGCGTGGCAGCCGTTGCCGCTGAGGCCGTAGCGGCCGGGGCGCTGGGAGGCCAGCGCGCGGGTGAGGGTGATCTGGCCTGCGGCCGTGGAGTGCACGGTCAGGCGGGGCTCCGTCGGCAGGGGGCGGCCCGCGGGGGCCTTGAGGGCGGCGTCGCTGGCGTAGCGGCCGGCCGCGACGGCGAGGGCGGCGGTGGCGCCTAGGACGGCGGTGGCGGTGGTGACGGCGGTGGCCGTCGCTTTGGCTGGGCGCACGGAATCAGTGTCCGCGGGGTGGGGCGGCGGGGCCAGTGGGCGGGCGCCAGTGGGTGGCTTTCCCCAATCCCGCCCCTTCCCGTAACCAGGGGGCTCCGCCCCCTGGACCCCCTTGCTTCGCGGCTCGTCCTCAAACGCCGGACGGGCTTACGTGCGCTGGCCGTACCCCTTCAGTTTCTCCTCCGTTTCGCGGAGCTGGTCCAGGGACAGGAGCGAGGGCGCGTGGCCGGGCACCGCGCTCGCCGTGAGCCACAGTCGGCACATCCACTCCAGTTGGGCGGTGCGGTCGAATGCCTGGGAGAGGGTGTCTCCGTAGGCGATCGTGCCGTGGTTCTGCAGCAGGCAGGCCGAGCGGTCGCGCAGGGCGTGCAGCATGTTCTCGGCCAACTCGTCGGTGCCGTAGAGAGCGTAGGGAGCGACGCGGACGGGGCCGCCGAGGGCGGCGGTCATGTAGTGGACGGAGGGGAGTTCCGGGACCAGGGTGGAGACGGCGGTGGCGTGCACGGCGTGGGTGTGGACGACGGCTCCGGCGCCCGTGGCGCGGTAGATCGCCAGGTGCATGGGCAGCTCGCTGGTCGGGGCGAGGCCGCCGATGAGCCGGTTGCCGTCGAGGTCGACGCCGAGGACGTCCGCGGGCGTCAGCTTGTCGTAGGCGACGCCGCTCGGCGTGACGAGGACGGTGTCGCCGACGCGCACGGAGACATTGCCCGAGGTGCCGACGACCAGGCCGTCCGTCACGGTCCTGCGGGCCGTGGCGACCAGCTCGTCCCAGGCCCGCGCGACCGCCTCGCGCCCCGCCCCCGCCGTGGTGTCGTGCCGCTGCTCAGTCATGCGGCGATCCTGCCAGAGGGGGCCCCGGCGGCCCGGCGGAGGTGCGCGGGAACCGGCCGGATCCGGCGGCACGGCAGCGGCGGCGCCCCGCCAGGTGATCAGGATCTCTTCGACGGGTCGAAGCACCAGCTCAGGCAGTTCGTCCGGGGTCGGCCGGAAGGGCCACGGACGGCCTAATTCCGGGCCCCCGTAGGGCTCACGCCTTCGCCCCGCCGCACCCTCTGGTGTATGCCGGAAGGATGTGGAGTGGCGACAACCCACATCGGGTCACCGCACAGCCCAATCCAGTTCACTTTCCGTTCACTCAGGTTGCCTACGTTCCACGAGCCACTGACGTCCAACAGAAGCCTGGGTAAATGGAACACATCACGCTTCTCCTCGGGATCGTGATCGTTACCGCTCTCGTGTTTGATTTCACGAACGGTTTCCACGACACAGCCAACGCGATGGCGACGACCATCTCGACCGGCGCTCTCAAGCCCAAGACGGCGGTGGCCATGTCCGCCGTGCTGAACCTCGTCGGAGCGTTCCTCTCCGTCGAAGTCGCCAAGACGATCTCCGGCGGCATCATCAACGAAGACGGTCTGAAGACCGAAGTGATATTCGCGGCCCTGGTGGGCGCGATCCTCTGGAATCTGCTGACCTGGCTGCTCGGCCTGCCGTCCAGCTCCTCGCACGCGCTGTTCGGCGGCCTCATCGGCGCCGCCGTGATGTCGATGGGCTGGTCCTCGGTCAACGGCGGCACCGTCGTCACCAAGGTGCTGCTCCCCGCGGTGGCCGCCCCGCTCGTCGCCGGCATCGCCGCGACGCTCGCGACCCGGCTGACGTACAAGATCAGCAGCCGCGCCGACGAGAAGGCCACCTCGAAGGGCTACCGCGCGGGCCAGATCGCCTCCGCCGGACTCGTCTCGCTCGCCCACGGCACGAACGACGCCCAGAAGACGATGGGCATCATCACGCTGGCCCTCATCACCGGCGGCGTGCTGAACCCGGGCGCGAACCCCCCGATGTGGGTCATCGTCTCGGCCGGTGTCGCCATCGCGCTCGGCACGTACCTCGGTGGCTGGCGGATCATCCGCACCATGGGCAAGGGCCTCACCGAGCTGGCCCCGCCGCAGGGCTTCGCCGCGCAGACGTCCGCCGCGACCGCCATCCTCGCCTCCTCGCACATCGGCTTCTCGCTCTCCACCACCCAGGTCTGCTCCGGTGCCGTGATGGGCGCGGGCCTCGGCCGCAAGGGCGGCGTGGTCCGCTGGTCCACGGCGACGCGGATGTTCGTGGCGTGGGGCCTGACGCTGCCGGCCGCCGGCCTGGTCGGCGCGGGCGCCGAGCTCCTCACCAAGCAGGGCACCTGGGGCATCGCCACCACGGCCGCGCTCCTGATCGGCGGCTCCGCCGTCATCTGGTCGCTCTCGCGCCGCCAGCCGGTCGACCACACGAACGTCACGGCCGACGAGATCGGCACCCCCGGTGCCACCGGTGCCGACGCCGAGCCCGCGGGCGTCGTGACCACCGCGATCGCCGCCGTCACCCCGCCGCCCGCGGGTCCGGTGGCCACGACCGCCGAGGGCACCGCCACCGACTCCGATGTCGCTGCCGATGTCCAGATGACCCTCTCGCCCGCGTCCGCCGCGTCCGCCACGGCCGTGGCGGACTCCGCCCGGCCCGCCACGGTCTAAGGAAGAAGCAGCATGAAGATCGACTGGGCAGCTCTGGGCTCCGTCTTCGGAGTCAGCCTCGCGGTGACCGTCGCCCTCGTGGGCCTGTTCACGCTCGGCATCGTCGGCCTCTCCAAGCAGGAGCAGGCCCGGGAGGCACGGGCGGCCGGTGGCGCCACGGCCGCGCTCCCCGCGCGCGTGGGCGCGTACGCGTGCTTCGCGCTGTGCGCGGCGGCGGTGGCGTACGGGATCTCGCTGATCGTCGTCTGACACGACCGCACCACGTCAAACGCCCTGTGGGCGGCGACCGTTCTCCCGACGGTCGCCGCCCACAGGGCGTTCGGCGTTCCTCCCGACCGGCCGTGAACCCCGTCCCCGTGTGTACCTCCGCACACTCTCCCGTCGCAGGTCAACAGCGAGTTGACGGGCGTCGCGGGCCGTGGTGGACTGCCGGAGCCAATTACGGCGGCAGGAGAGGAAGCCGGTGCGAATCCGGCGCGGTCCCGCCACTGTCACCGGGTGATCCGAACACGGTCCCCGGGAGCCAGGAACTCTCACCGCCGGTCTCGTCGAACCAGGGCGCGGACACCCTGAGTGAGGACATATCGCCATGCGCGGCCGCCCGTTGCCGGTCCCTGCCCTGTCGCGGGTGCCGTTCCCCCCGACCACTCCGCTCGGCGTGACGGCGGGCTGACCCCATGCGTGCCGATCGCGACTTCGCGTACGGCGCCACCGCCGGCCTCCTCGGTGACCTGCTCCTCGGCGACCCTCGCCGGGGGCATCCGGTCGCCGCGTTCGGCCGTGCCGCGGGGGCCGTCGAGCGGGTGCTGTGGCGCGACCACCGCGGGTGGGGCGCGCTGCACACCCTGGTGTGCGCCGGGGGCGCCGTCGGCGCCGGTGTGCTCGCCTCGCTCGCCGGGCGCCGCTCCCGTGCCGCGTCCGTCGGGCTGACCGCCGCCGCCACCTGGGCCGTCGTCGGGGGGACTTCCCTCGGGCGGGAGGCCCGTGCCGTCGGGGGCGCCCTCGCCGCCGGAGACGTGGACGTCGCCCGTGAGCGGTTGCCGCACCTGTGCGGGCGTGACCCCGAGGCGCTGGACGCCGACGGGATCGCCCGGGCCGTGGTGGAGTCCGTCGCCGAGAACACGTCCGACGCCGTCGTGGGCGCGCTGGTGTGGGGTGCCGTGGGGGGTGTGCCGGGGCTGCTCGGGTTCCGGGCCGTCAACACGCTCGACGCGATGGTGGGGCACAGGTCCGCCAAGTACCGGCGGTACGGGTGGGCTTCCGCCCGGCTCGACGACGTCCTGGGGTGGCCCGGGGCCCGGCTCACCGCCGCGCTCGCCGTGGTCGCCGGGGGGGCGCCGCGGGGGGCGGTGCGGGCGTGGCGGCACGATGCCGCCCAGCATCCGAGCCCCAACGCGGGCGTCGTCGAGGCGTCCTTCGCGGGGGCGTTGGGGGTGCGGCTGGGGGGCACGCTGTCCTACGCAGGGCGCGTTGAGCACCGCCCCGTCCTCAACGGTGGGGGGCGGCCCGTCGCCGTGGGGGACATTGAGCGGGCTGTGAAGTTGTCCCGTCGGGTTGGCTGGCTTGCCCTGGGTGTTGCGGTTGCCGTCGACCTTGCACGGGGTGGACGTGTGACCAAGGGGCGCCCCGCGCCGTGGGCACAGCGGCAGCGGCACGAGCAGACGCCCCGCCGTGGCAAGCGGCTCGGGGGGTGCTCATGAGCGGCGGGCTACTCATCGCAGGGACCACCTCCGATGCCGGGAAGAGTGTCGTCACCGCCGGGATCTGCCGGTGGCTCTCCCGCAAGGGAGTCTCCGTCGCGCCGTTCAAGGCGCAGAACATGTCGCTGAACTCGTTCGTCACGCGCGAGGGCGCCGAGATCGGGCGGGCGCAGGCCATGCAGGCGCAGGCCGCCCGGGTCGAGCCCAGCGCGCTGATGAATCCCGTGCTGCTCAAGCCGGGCAGCGACCGGTCGAGCCAGGTCGTGCTCATGGGGAAGCCCGTGGGCGAGATGAGCGCCCGGGGCTATCACGGGGGCCGGCAACAGGCGCTGCTCGACACCGTCGTGGGATGCCTGGAACAGCTTCGGGGCACGTATGACGCCGTGATCTGTGAAGGGGCGGGCAGTCCCGCCGAGATCAACCTCCGGCGTACCGACATCGTGAACATGGGCATCGCGCGCGCCGCCCGCTTCCCGGTCGTCGTGGTCGGTGACATCGACCGTGGAGGCGTCTTCGCCTCCTTCTTCGGGACCGTCGCGCTGCTGAGCCCCGCCGACCAGGAGCTGGTCGCCGGGTTCCTCGTCAACAAGTTCCGCGGTGACGTGTCGCTGCTCGAACCCGGGCTCGACATGCTGCGCGACCTCACCGGGCGGCGCACCTTCGGCGTGCTGCCGTTCCGGCACGGGCTCGGCATCGACGAGGAGGACGGCCTTCGGGTCTCGCTGCGCGGCGCGGTGCGCGAGTCCGTCGTGGCCGCGCCCGTCGGCGAGGACGTGCTGCGCGTCGCCGTGTGCGCGGTGCCGCTGATGTCCAACTTCACCGACGTGGACGCGCTGGCCGCCGAACCCGGCGTCGTGGTGCGGTTCGTGGACCGGGCCGAGGAACTCGTCGACGCGGACCTCGTCGTCGTACCGGGCACGCGCGGGACCGTGCGCGCCCTGGAGTGGCTGCGGGAGCGCGGCCTCGCGGACGCGCTGGCGCGGCGGGCCGCCGAGGGGCGCCCCGTCCTCGGCATCTGCGGCGGCTTCCAGGTGCTCGGCGAGCGGATCGAGGACGACGTCGAGTCGCGGGCCGGGACCGTGGACGGGCTCGGACTGCTGCCCGTACGCGTGCGGTTCCACAAGGACAAGACTCTGGCGCGGCCCGTCGGTTCGGCCCTCGGCGAGCACGTCGAGGGGTACGAGATCCATCACGGCGTCGCCGATGTCCTGGGCGGGGAGCCCTTCTTGGACGGCTGCCGGGTCGGCGCCGTGTGGGGCACCCACTGGCACGGCTCGCTGGAGAGCGACGCGTTCCGGCGGCGCTTCCTCACCGAGGTCGCGCGCGCCGCGGGCCGCCGCTTCGTGCCCGCGCCCGACACCGGCTTCGCCGCGCTGCGCGAGGAGCAGCTCGACCTCCTCGGCGACCTCATCGAAGAACACGCGGACACCGACGCGCTGCTGCGCCTGATCGAGACCGGCGCTCCGTCCGGTCTCCCCTTCATCGCACCGGGGGCACCCTCATGACAGTCCTGCTTCTGTCCACCGCCGACACGGACCTGCTCGCGGCCCGCGCCTGCGGTGCGGCGTACCGCATCGGCAACCCGGCGCGCGTCGACGTGCGCGAGGAACTGCCCGCGCTCCTCGACGGCGCGGACATCGCCGTCGTACGCCTCCTCGGCGGCAAGCGCGCCTGGGAGGACGGGCTCGCCGCGCTGAAGGCGGCCGGGATCCCGACCGTCCTGCTCGGCGGCGAGGCCGTGCCGGACGCCGAGCTGATGGCCGAGTCGTCCGTCCCTGCGGGCGTGGTGGCCGAGGCGCTGCGCTATCTCGTCGAGGGCGGCCCCGACAACCTCGTGGAGCTGGAGCGGTTCCTGTCCGACACCGTGCTCCTCACCGGCCACGGCTTCGCGGAGCCGCGGAAGATGCCCGAGTACGGGGTGCACGGGGAGCGTGCGCACGTCGAGGGGCGGCCGACCGTCGGCGTGCTCTTCTACCGCGCGCACCAGCTCTCCGGGAACACCGCGTTCGTGGACACGCTGTGCGACGCCATCGAGGCGAAGGGCGCCAACGCCCTTGCCGTGTACTGCGGTTCGCTGCGCGGCGCGGACGCCGGTCTGTACGAGATCCTCGGGCGCGCGGACGCGCTGGTCGCCACCGTCCTCGCCGCGGGCGGCACGCACGCCTCCGAGGCGAGCGCGGGCGGCGACGAGGAAGCCTGGGACATCGGCGCGCTCGCCGACCTGGACATCCCCGTCCTGCAAGGTCTCTGCCTCACGTCGTCCCGCGCCGCCTGGGAGGCGTCCGACGCGGCCCTCTCCCCCATGGACGCCGCCATGCAGGTGGCCATCCCGGAGTTCGACGGGCGCATCGTCACCGTCCCGTTCAGCTTCAAGGAGCAGGGCCCCGACGACGTACCGGTGTACGTCGCCGACCCCGAGCGGGCCGCCCGCGTCGCCGGAATCGCCGTACGCCACGGCCTGTTGAGGCACAAGCCGAACGCGGAGAAAAAGCTCGGCGTCGTCTTCACCGCCTACCCGACCAAGCACAGCCGCGTCGGCAACGCCGTCGGCCTCGACACCCCCGCCTCCGCGATCCGCGTCCTCGACGCCCTGCGCGACGCGGGCTACGGCGTCCACGGCCACCCCGACAACGGTGACGAGCTGATCCACACCCTCATCAACGCCGGTGGCCACGACGTCGAGTGGCTCACCGAGGAGCAGCTCGCCGCCGCGCCCGCGCGTGTGCCGCTGGCCGACTACCAGGCGTGGTTCGACACGCTCGACCCCGAGCTGCGCGACGGCATGCTCGAAGCGTGGGGCGAGCCGCCGGGGAACCTGTACGTGGACGGCGGCGACATCGTGCTCGCCTCGCTCCAGTTCGGGAACGTCGTCGTGATGATCCAGCCGCCGCGCGGCTTCGGCGAGAACCCCATCGCCATCTACCACGACCCGGACATGCCGCCGTCCCACCACTACATGGCCGCGTACCGCTGGCTGGACAACACGTTCGGCGCCGACGCGATCGTGCACATGGGCAAGCACGGGACGATGGAGTGGCTGCCCGGCAAGGGACTTGGGCTCAGTGGTGGCTGCGCGCCGGACGCCGTGCTCGGGGACCTGCCGCTCGTCTACCCGTTCATCGTCAACGACCCCGGCGAGGGCACCCAGGCCAAGCGGCGCGGGCACGCCACGGTCGTGGACCACCTGGTGCCGCCGATGGCCCGCGCGGACACGTACGGCGACCTGGCGAAGCTGGAGCAGCTCCTCGACGAGTACGCGCTCGTCAGCGACCTCGACCCGGCGAAGGCGCCCGCCGTGCGCGCGCAGATCTGGACGCTGGTGAAGGCCGCCGAGCTCCACCACGACCTGCATGTCGACGAGCAGCCCGACGACGGCGAGTTCGACGAGTTCGTGATGCACATCGACGGCTATCTGTGCGAGATCAAGGACGTGCAGATCCGCGACGGCCTGCACATTCTCGGCGGCGGGCCGGTCGGCGAGGCACGCGTCAACCTCGTCCTCGCGGTGCTGCGCGCCTCGCAGGTGTGGGGCGGCACCGCCAACGCGCTGCCGGGGCTGCGGGCCTGCCTCGCGGAGCATTTCGGCCTGAACGAGAAGGAGTTGCTCGGTGAGCCGGGCGCCGCGGTGAAGGTCGCGGACGGTCTGACGGCCCTGGTCGACGGGCCCGCGCGGACCGCCGCGGACGCCATCGATCTGCTTGAGCAGCTCTGCCGGCGGCTCGCCGAGGGCATGGAGGAGCGCGGCTGGGCGCTGGACGCCGTGCGCGGCCTCGTCCGCGACGTCGTCGGCGTCGAACTGCCGCCCGCCGTCGCCGTCCTGGGCTTCGCCTGCGAGGAGGTCGTGCCCCGCCTCGCCCGCACCACGGACGAGATCGGGCACATTCTGCGGGCCCTGAACGGCGGTTACGTGCCCGCCGGCCCTTCGGGTTCCCCCACGCGCGGCCTCGTGAATGTGCTGCCGACCGGCCGCAACTTCTACTCCGTCGACCCCAAGGCCATTCCGTCCAGGCTGAGTTGGGAGGTCGGCCAGTCCCTCGCGGACTCGCTGATCGCCCGCTATCTGGCCGACACCGGCGCGTACCCGAAGTCCGTGGGCCTGACCGTGTGGGGCACGTCGGCCATGCGGACGCAGGGCGACGACATCGCGGAGATCCTCGCGCTGCTCGGCTGTCGGCCGGTGTGGGACGACGCGTCGCGCCGCGTCACGGGCTTCGAGGTCGTGCCCGTCGCCGAGCTGGGGCGGCCCCGCATCGATGTGACGGTGCGGATCTCCGGGTTCTTCCGGGACGCGTTCCCGCATGTGGTGGGCTTGATCGATGACGCCGTGCGGGCTGTTGCGGAGTTGGACGAGGACGCCTCGGACAATTACGTACGCGCCCACGTGGACGAGGACGCGGCCGAGCACGGCGACCGGCGGCGCGCCACCGCCCGCATCTTCGGCTCCAAGCCCGGCGCGTACGGGGCGGGACTGCTGCCGCTCATCGACGCCCGGAACTGGCGCTCGGACGCCGATCTGGCGGAGGTGTACGCGGTGTGGGGCGGCTATGCGTACGGGCGCGGGCTCGACGGGCGGGCCGCCCGCGGGGACATGGAGACGGCGTTCAAGCGGATCGCTGTGGCCGCGAAGAACGTGGATACCAGGGAGCACGATCTCGTCGACGCCGACGACTACTTCCAGTACCACGGCGGGATGGTCGCCATGGTGCGGCATCTGACGGGGGCGTCCCCCGAGGCTTACGTCGGGGACTCCGCCGTGCCGGATCAGGTGAAGACGCGGACGCTGGGTGAGGAGACGCATCGCGTGTTCCGTGCGCGTGTCGTCAATCCGCGGTGGATGGCCGCTATGCGGCGGCACGGGTACAAGGGCGCCTTCGAGATGGCCGCCACCGTGGACTATCTGTTCGGGTACGACGCGACGGCCGGGGTCGTCGACGACTGGATGTACGAGAAGTTGTCGGCGGAGTACGTGTTCGACCCGGAGAACCGGGCGTTCATGGAGAAGTCCAACCCGTGGGCGCTGCGGGGGATTTCCGAGCGGTTGCTCGAAGCGGCGGAGCGGGGGCTTTGGGCGGAGCCGGACGCGGAGACGTTGGAGCGGTTGCGGGCCACCTATTTGGAGCTTGAGGGGCAGCTTGAAGGGGGTGCGGAGTGATGTGGCCCGGCTGGGAGCTCCCCAATCCCGCCCCTTCTTCCCGTAACCAGGGGGCTGCCGCCCCCTGGACCCCCGCTTGTCGGCCTTCGGCCTCGTCCTCAAACACCGGACGGGCTGAAAAGGGCACGCCGGACGGGCAGCACACCCAGTACATCCAGGAGGTCGTCGCGTGAGCACCCCCTATCCCTTCACCGCCCTCGTCGGGCAGGACGATCTGCGGCTTGCGCTGCTGCTGAACGCCGTCTCCCCCGCCGTCGGTGGCGTGCTCGTGCGCGGTGAGAAAGGCACCGCCAAGTCCACTGCCGTGCGGGCGCTTTCGGCGCTGTTGCCCGAGGTGGACGTTGTCGCCGGGTGTCGGTTCTCCTGTGCTCCGGGGGCGCCCGATCCCGCCTGCCCGGACGGGCCGCACGAGGCCGGGGGCGGGGTCGCTCGGGCCGCGCGCATGGTGGAGTTGCCCGTCGGGGCCTCCGAGGACCGGCTCGTGGGGGCGCTCGACATCGAGCGGGCGCTCGCCGAGGGCGTGAAGGCGTTCGAGCCGGGGCTGCTCGCCGACGCGCACCGCGGGATCCTGTACGTCGACGAAGTGAATCTGCTGCACGATCACTTGGTCGACCTGCTGCTCGACGCCGCCGCCATGGGGGCTTCGTATGTGGAACGCGAAGGCGTGTCCGTGCGGCATGCCGCGCGGTTCCTGCTGGTGGGGACGATGAATCCGGAAGAGGGCGAGCTGCGGCCGCAGTTGCTCGACCGGTTCGGTCTCACCGTCGAGGTCGCCGCGTCCCGCGAGCCCGACCAGCGCGTGGAGGTCGTGCGGCGGCGGCTCGCCTACGACGATGATCCGGACGGGTTCGCGGGCCGGTGGGCCGAGGAGGAGGGCGTCGTACGGGCACGTATCGTCGCCGCCCGCGCGCTGCTGCCGCGGGTGCGGCTCGGGGACGGCGCGCTGCGGCAGATCGCGGCGACCTGCGCGGCCTTCGAGGTGGACGGCATGCGCGCCGACATCGTCATGGCGCGGACCGCGACCGCGCTTGCCGCGTGGGCGGGGCGCGAGGACGTGCTGGCCGAGGACGTGCGGCAGGCGGCGCTGCTCGCGCTGCCGCACCGGCGGCGGCGCAATCCCTTCGACGCCCCCGGGCTCGACGAGGACAAGCTCGACGAGACCTTGGAGGAGTTCGGGGGGGACGAGGATCCGGACACCGATCCTGACCCCGACCCCGATGGAGATGGCGGCGGCGGGCCGGGCGGTGGCGCGGCGGCGGGCGGGACGGGGGGGGGGAGCCGCCTCAGGACTCCGGGCCCGAGCAGACCGGCGACGGCGGCAGCGCCGCGCAGACCGAGGCCGGCGACGACGGGCAGCCGGGGGCCGGCGGCGCGGGCGAGCAGCAGGCCGTGCGGGCCGGTGAGCCGTTCCGTACGAAGGTGCTGAGCGTGCCGGGGCTCGGCGAGGGCGCGGCGGGACGGCGGTCCCGGGCGCGTACCGAGCACGGGCGCACGACGGGTGCGCGGCGGCCCCGAGGAGCCCTCACGAAGCTGCACTTGGCGGCGACCGTGCAGGCCGCGGCGCCCCATCAGCGGGCGCGCGGGCGGTCCGGGCGCGGGCTCGTGGTGCGGCGCGACGATCTGCGGCAGGCCACCCGGGAGGGGCGCGAGGGCAACCTCGTGCTGTTCGTCGTGGACGCGTCGGGGTCGATGGCGGCACGGCAGCGGATGAGCGCGGTCAAGGGCGCGGTGCTTTCGCTGCTGCTCGACGCCTACCAGCGGCGGGACAAGGTGGGGCTCGTGACGTTCCGGGGAGTGGGTGCGGAGGTGGCGTTGCCGCCCACGTCGTCCGTGGACGCGGCGGCCGTGCGGCTGGAGTCCCTCCCGACCGGCGGACGTACGCCGCTCGCCGCCGGGCTGCTGCGCGCGCACGAGGTGCTGCGGGTGGAACGGATGCGGGATCCCGCGCGGCGGCCGCTGGTCGTCGTGGTGACCGACGGCCGCGCGACCGGCGGCGTGGAGCCGGTGGCCCAGGCGGGGCGCGCCGCCCGGCTCTTCGCCGCCGAGGGGCATGCCTCGGTGGTCGTGGACTGCGAGTCGGGGCCGGTGCGGCTCGGGCTCGCTGGGCAGTTGGCCGGGGAGCTCGGCGGGACCGCGGTCACGCTGGACGACTTGCGTGCCGACTCGATCGCCGGTCTTGTCCATGATGTTCGGGAGTCGTACGGCTCCGGTTCCGTGAGGAGGGTTGCCTGATGCCTCAGGGTCAGCCGAGTGTGGTGCCCGATGACGGCCTGACGACGCGTCAGCGGCGTAATCGGCCGCTCGTCGTCGTGCACACCGGGATCGGCAAGGGCAAGTCCACCGCCGCGTTCGGGCTCGCGCTGCGCGCCTGGAATCAGGGGTGGCCCATCGGCGTGTTCCAGTTCGTGAAGTCCGCGAAGTGGAAGGTCGGCGAGGAGAACGCGCTGCGGGTGCTCGGCGCCAGCGGGCAGGGCGGGACCGTCGACTGGCACAAGATGGGCGAGGGCTGGTCCTGGATCCAGCGTGCCCCGGCCGACGGCGAGATGAGCAACGAGGACAAGGCCCGCGAGGGCTGGGAGCAGGTCAAGCGGGACCTCGCCGCCGAGACGTACCAGCTGTACGTCCTCGACGAGTTCGCCTACCCGATGCACTGGGGGTGGATCGACGTCGAGGAGGTCGTGTCCGTGCTGCGGGCCCGGCCCGGCACGCAGCATGTGGTGATCACCGGGCGCAACGCGCCGGAAGCGCTGGTGGAGTACGCCGACCTCGTCACCGACATGTCCAAGGTCAAGCACCCGATGGACGCCGGTCAGAAGGGGCAGCGGGGCATCGAGTGGTAGCACGTCTTGTCGTCGCGGCGCCGTCTTCCGGGAGCGGGAAGACGACGGTCGCCACCGGGTTGATGGCCGCCTTCACGGAGACCGGGCTCGCCGTTTCGCCTCATAAGGTCGGGCCGGACTACATCGATCCCGGGTATCACTCCCTCGCCACCGGGCGGCCGGGGCGGAATCTGGATGCCTATATGTGCGGGCCGGAGCTTGTCGCTCCGTTGTTCGCGCATGGGGCCCGTGGGTGTGATCTGGCGGTTGTCGAAGGTGTGATGGGGCTGTACGACGGGGCCTCCGGGCAGGGGGAACTGGCTTCCACCGCGCATGTCGCGAAGCTGTTGCGCGCGCCTGTGGTGCTCGTCGTCGACGCCTCTTCGCAGTCGCGGTCCGTGGCGGCGCTGGTGCACGGGTTTGCCTCGTGGGATCCGGAGGTCCGGGTCGGTGGGGTGATTCTGAACAAGGTGGGGTCGCCTCGGCACGAGGAGTTGTTGCGGGAGGCGCTGGATTCGTCCGGGGTTCCGGTGCTGGGTGCCTTGCGGCGGGTGCCGCAGGTTCGGGCGCCCTCGCGGCATCTGGGGTTGGTGCCTGTTGCCGAGCGGCGGGCCGAGGCTCTTGAGTCCGTGGCCGCGTTGGCCTCGCAGGTGCGGGATGGGTGCGACCTTGAGGCGTTGTTGGCGTTGGCTCGTGGTGCGGGGCCGTTGTCGGGTGCGGGTTGGGATCCCTGCGGGGCTTTCCCCAGTCCCGCCCCTTCCCGACTTCGGCCTCGTCCTCAAACGCCGGACGGGCTGAAAATGGCACCCCGGACGGGCACCAGAGCAAAGAATCGCCCGTCGTCGCCATGGCTGGCGGAGCCGCGTTCTCCTTCGCCTACGCCGAGCACGCCGAGCTGCTTGCCGCCGCCGGGGCCGAGGTCGTGCCGTTCGATCCGCTGCACGACGAGGAACTTCCCCCGGGCACCCGGGGGCTCGTCATCGGCGGGGGGTTCCCCGAGGTGTACGCCCCCGAGTTGTCCGCCAACGAACCGTTGCGGAAAGCCGTGGCGGAGTTGGCGGAGAGCGGGGCGCCGGTGGCCGCGGAGTGTGCGGGGCTGCTGTATCTGGCGCGGGAGTTGGACGGGAAGCCGATGTGCGGGGTGCTCGACGCGCGGGCGCGGATGTCCGAGGGGCTGACGCTGGGGTATCGCGAGGCCGTCGCCGTGTCGGACAGTGTGCTCGCGGAGGCGGGCACGCGGATGCGCGGGCACGAGTTCCACCGCACGGTCGTGGAACCGGGCGCGGGGGCGGCTCCCGCCTGGGGGCTGCACGCTCCTGAACGGCGCGTCGAAGGTTTCGTACAACAGAGTGTGCACGCGAGTTATCTGCACACGCACTGGGCCGCCGAGCCCGGGATCGCCCGTCGGTTCGTGGAGAGGTGCAAGGCATGAGCGGCAGCAGCAGGCTGATCGGTGTCGGGGTCGGGCCCGGTGATCCCGAGCTCGTGACCGTCAAGGGCGTGAACGCGCTGCGCGGCGCCGATGTCGTCGTCGTGCCCGTGATGGACACGGGCGAGCGCGGCCGCGCCGAGGCGACGGTGCTGCACTACGTGCCCGCGGACCGGGTCGTACGCGTCGTGTTCGCGCTGAACGAGCGCACCGACCGGGCGCGCCGCGAGGCGGCCTGGGACGCGGCGGGGCAGCGGGTCGCCGAGCTGCTGCGGGAGCGCGGCACGGTGGCGTTCGCGACGATCGGCGACCCCAATGTGTACTCGACGTTCACGTATCTCGCGCAGACCATCGAGGAGCTGGTGCCGGGCGTCGGCGTGGAGACGGTGCCCGGGATCACCGCCATGCAGGACCTCGCGGCGCGCAGCGGGGCCGTACTGACCGAGGGCACCGAGCCGTTGACGCTGGTGCCGGTGACAGCCGGGGCCGCCGTGCTGAAGGACGCGCTTGCCGGGCCCGGGACCGTGGTGGCGTACAAGTTCGGGCGGCTCGCCCACGAAGTGGCCGCCGCGCTGCGGGAGACCGGGCGCACCGAGGACGCGGTGTGGGGGTCGGCGCTCGGGCTCCCTGAGGAGTCCATCCGTGCCGCCGCGGAACTGGGCGACGCGCCGCTGCCCTATCTGTCGACGCTCATCGCGCCCGCGCGGCGCGACGGCGGGCGGGGCGGGAAGCTGTGAGGTCCGCCGGTGGCGGCCGGGGCTCACTCGGCGATGCCCACCACCAGCCAGATGAACGCCGCCCCCGCCACCGTGCACAGCAGCGTCGAGCGCGCCGGGTGGTCGTGGTGCGCCTCGGGCAGGATCTCGGCCGCGGCGAGGTAGAGCAGGGCGCCGCCGAAGAAGCCGAGATAGCCGCCGAGCAGTTGCTCCGGAATGGTGAAGGCCAGCGTGGTCGCCGCGCCCACGACCGGGGCCACCGCGTCCGCGAACAGCATCGCGACGGCCTTGCGGCGCGCGTTCCCGTACAGCCGCGTGATCGTGTACGTGTTGAAGCCGTCCGCAAAGTCATGGGCGATGACGGCGACCGCGACCGCCGCGCCCATGCCGCCGCCCACCTGGAAGGCGGCGCCGATCGCGACGCCGTCCATCATGCTGTGGCCGACCATCGCCGCGGCCGCCGTCAGGCCGACCTCCGGGACCCGGCCGCCGTTGTGCTCGGCCGCCCCGTGCGCCGACCGGCGCAGCGCGAGCAGCCGCTCCACCACGTGCGCGAACAGGAAGCCCGCGACGGCCAGGAGCAGCGCCGCCGGTACGCCGAAGACCGGCCCCCCGGCCGCCTCCAGTGCCTCCGGCAGCAGATCGAGGCCGACCACGCCGAGCATCAGGCCGCCCGCGAGACCGAGCACCAGGTGCCGCCGGTCGGTGACCCGCCCCGCGGTCCAGCCGCCGACCAGTGTCATCACGAACGCGCCGAGCGCCACGAACACCGCCATGCGCTCTTGCTAGCCGATTGATCCCGCCCACGCACCGCGCCCCGCCCCACGGCCCCGCGGGCCACTCCCCCGGCCCCGTCCCCGGGCCGCTCCACCGCTCTTCACCACCCTTCTTCAGTTCAGTCCGTACGAGAGGAACTCCCCCATGGCCGACGCCGTCCCCACCGGCAAGGTGACCTTCGTCGGCGCCGGTCCCGGCGCCGCCGACCTGCTGACCTTCCGGGCCGCCCGGGCCATCGCGGACGCCGACGTGGTGATCTGGGCGGCCAGCCTCGTGCAGGCCGAGGTCCTGGAGCACGCACGGGACGGCGCCGAGATCCTGGACTCGGCGGTGATGTCCCTGGAGGACGTCGTGGCCGTGTACGAGCGGGCCGCCCGGGACGGGCTGAAGGTCGCGCGGATCCACTCCGGCGACCCGGCGCTGTGGGGCGGCACGCAGGAGCAGTTCGACCGGTGCGCCGAGCTGGGCGTGGAGACGGAGATCGTGCCCGGTGTGTCGTCGTTCTCGGCCGTCGCCGCCATCGCGGGCCGCGAGCTGACCATCCCCGAGGTCGCCCAGTCCGTGATCCTCACCCGCCTCGGCGGCGGCAAGACGCCGATGCCGCCCGGCGAGGAGGTACGGGAGTTCGCGCGGCACGGCACGACGATGGCGCTGTTCCTGTCGGCGGCGCGCAGCGGCCAGCTCGTGCGGGAGCTCCTCGAGGGCGGCTACCCGACGTCGACGCCCGTCGTCGTCGCGTACCAGGCGACCTGGCCGGAGGAGCTCGTCCTCACCTGCACGATCGAGACGCTGGAGGAGACGGTCAAGGAGCACCGCCTCTGGAAGCACACGCTGTTCCTCGTCGGCCCCGCCCTGGCCGCCCACGGCACCCGCTCGCACCTCTACCACCCCGGCCACTTCCACGGCTTCCGCAAGGCCGACCCCGAGGCCCGCGCGGCCCTGCGCGCGGAGAGGCCCCGCCCATGATCACCGTCATCGGTACGGGGACGGGGGCGCCGCTCGACGCCCCGGCGCGGGCCGCGATACGGGACGCCGCCCTGGTCGTGGGCGGCCGCCGCCATCTTGAAGCGGCGGCCATCCCTGCGGGGGTGGAACGGGTGGTGCTGGGCCCGCTGGCACCGGCGCTGAAGGCAATCGAGCGGTGCGTCCAGGCCGACGGCGGTGATATTCAAGCCCGTCGAGGGGGTCCCTCCCTGCTCATTAAGAGCTTGGGGGAGATTGAGGACGAGGCCGAAGGCCGATCGACGGCGCCCACGCACCCGGCACGGGTAGTCGTCCTCGCCTCGGGGGACCCGGGTTTCTTCGGCATCGTGCGCGCGCTGGCGGAGCGGTTCGGGCCGGACGCCCTGGACGTCCGGCCCAGTGTCTCCTCCGTGGCAACCGCATTCGCGAGGCTCGGCCTGCCCTGGGACGACGCAGTCGTGGTGAGCGCCCACGGCCGCGCCCTGCGCACGGCGGTGAACGTGTGCCGAGCCCACCCGAAGGTCGCCGTCCTCACGGGCCCCCGCAGCGGCCCGGCCGAACTGGGCGCCGAACTGGCCCGCCGCACGGCGACCCGCACCCTCGTCGTGGCCACCGCACTGGGCGACCCCGCCAGAGAACGCGTCGAACGGGTCACGCCCGCAGAGGCCGCGGCCCGCGACTGGGGCAGCGAGGTCGGCGTCGTACTCTGCCTCGACGAGGACCTGGCGGTGACGGATGTCGCCCGTACCGTCGCGGGGCCCCGGACCGGACCCGGCCGATGGGCCCTGGACGAGGACGAGTTCGCCCACCGGGACTCGATGATCACCAAGTTCGAGGTGCGGGCGCTCGCGCTCGCCCGGCTCGGGCCGCGCGTCGGCGACCTGGTGTGGGACATCGGCGCGGGCTCCGGCTCCGTCGCGGTGGAGTGCGCGCGGCTCGGCGCCGCCGTGACGGCCGTGGAGAAGACCGCCGACGGCGTCGAGCGCGTCCGCGCCAACGCCGCCGCGCACGGTGTCGACGTCCTCGCCGTGCACGGGGCCGCGCCCACCGTCCTGTCCGACCTCGCCGACCCCGACGCCGTGTTCGTCGGCGGCGGCGGGCGCGAACTGCCCGCCATCGTGACCGCGTGCGCGCGGCGGGCGCGGCGGGCCGTCGTGGGGCGCGGCGGGCCGTCGTGGTGTCGCTCGCCGCGCTCGACCGGGTGCCGGCGGTGCGGGCGGCGCTGCTCGGGGCCGGGTTCGACTGCGACGGGGTGCTGCTGCAGTCGTCGCGGCTCGCGCCGCTGCCCGGGGACGTCACGCGGCTGGCCGCGACGAACCCGGTTTTCCTGCTGTGGGGCACGCGGTCGGCTACGCCGGTTCCGGCGCCCTCGTCCTCAACTTCCTTGAACGAAGGAGTAGTTCAGTGATCGGCCTGATCTCCGGCACGAAGTCTGGCGGGGGCGCCTGTGAGCGGTTGGCCTCGGCCTGGCCCGCGCGTACCCGGGTGTACGAGGGTCCCGTGCGGGAGGCGTTCGAGCGGGCCTTTCGCGAGTGCGAGCAGGTGGTGTGCTTTCTCGCCACCGGGGCCGTGGTGCGGTTGGCCGCGCCGCTGCTCGCGGGGAAGGGGGTCGACCCGGGGGTCGTCTGTGTCGATGAGGGTGGGCGGTTCGCTGTTGCCCTGCTGGGTGGGCATGGCGGGGGTGCGAATGCGTTGGCTCGGGCGGTCGGGGAGGTGCTCGGGGCCGAGCCGGTGATCACTACCGCTACGGACGCGGTGTCCGTGCCGGGGCTCGACATGCTCGGGTTCCCCGTGGAGGGGGACGTTGCCGGGGTGACCCGGGCCATGTTGGACGGGGAACCCGTCGGCCTGGAGGCGGAGTTGGCCTGGCCCCTGCCTGCCCTTCCGCCAAATGTGAGGGCGCCGGAGGCTGGGGCTGTGCCCACCCGTCCCGCCCTGCGGGACGATTGCCCACAGCGAGAGCCGGATGGTGACCGCTCGCCGGAGCGGGACGACCAGCTCGCCCGCGAGCGGGCGACGGTGCGGGTTTCCGATCGTGCACACGCGTCCTCGCTTCGCGAGGTCACGCTACGGCCGCCCTCCCTGGTCGTGGGGGTCGGCGCCAGCAAGGGCGCACCGGTCGACGAGATCCTGGAGCTCGTGCGGGACTCCTTGCGTACCGCCGGACTCTCGGCATTGTGCATAAGCGAGTTGGCGACCGTCGACGCCAAGCAGGACGAGCCGGGGATCGTCGAGGCGGCCTCGCGGCTCGGGGTGCCTTTGGTGGCGTACGGCGCCGAGGAGCTGGCAAGGGTGGACGTGCCGAACCCGTCGGGGGCGCCGCTCGCCGCCGTGGGGACGCCGTCCGTCGCCGAGGCGGCGGCGCTGCGCGGCGGCGGTGAACTCCTCGTACCGAAGCGGAAGTCGGAGCGGGCGGACGGCAGGCCCGCCATGGCCACCTGTGCGGTCGTGCGACGGCCCGCGCGCGGGCGGCTCGCCGTCGTCGGGCTCGGGCCCGGGGCCCGCGACCTGCTCACGCCGCGCGCCCGCGACGAACTGCGGCGCGCCGCCGTGCTCGTGGGGCTCGATCAGTACGTCGACCAGGTCCGGGATCTGCTGCGGCCGGGGACGAGGGTCATCGAGTCGGGGCTCGGCGCCGAGGAGGAGCGGGCGCGTACCGCGGTCGCCGAGGCCCGCGAGGGCCGGGCGGTGGCGCTGATCGGGTCGGGGGACGCGGGCGTGTACGCGATGGCGTCGCCCGCGCTCGCCGAGGCCGGGGACGACATCGACGTCGTCGGCGTACCGGGCGTGACCGCCGCGCTCGCCGCCGGCGCGCTGCTCGGCGCGCCGCTCGGCCACGACCACGTGTCGATCAGCCTGTCCGACCTGCACACGCCGTGGGAGGTCATCGAGCGCCGGGTGCGCGCGGCGGCCGAGGCGGATCTGGTCGTGACGTTCTACAACCCGCGCAGCCGGGGCCGCGACTGGCAGCTGCCGAAGTCCCTCGCGCTGCTCGCCGAGCACCGGGCGCCGGCGACGCCCGTCGGTGTCGTACGCAACGCCTCGCGCCCCGACGAGAGCGTGCGCCTGACCACCCTGTCCGCGCTCGACCCGGACAGCGTCGACATGATGACCGTCGTGACCGTCGGCAACACCGCGACCCGCGCGATCGCGGGCCGCATGGTGACGCCGCGCGGCTACCGCTGGCAGGGGGTGTGACAGTCATGGAACGCGTTGTGCATCCCATCGAGCAGGAGTCGTTCCGGCGGCTGCGCTCCCGGCTCGACACCTCGCACTTCCCGCCGCTGACGCGGGCCGTCGTGGAGCGCGTCATCCACTCGGCGGCGGATCTGGAGTACGCGCGGGATCTCGTCACGGACGAGGAGTCGCTCGTACGCGGCCACGCCGCCCTGCACGCGGGCGCGCCCGTCGTCGTGGACGTGGAGATGGTCGCGGCCGGCATCACGCGGCGCGAGACCGTGTGCCGGTTGAAGGACGCCAAGTCGGCGACCGGTCTCACGCGTTCGGCGCACGCGGTGCGGCTCGCGTACGAGGAGGTGGGTCCGGGCGCGCTCTGGGTGATCGGGTGCGCGCCCACCGCCCTGGAGGAGCTGCTGCTGCTCGACGCGCGGCCCGCGCTCGTCATCGGGCTCCCGGTCGGCTTCGTCGGCGCCGTGGAGTCCAAGGAGGCGTTGCGGGCGAGCGGTCTTCCCGCCGTCAGCAACGTGTCCGAGAAGGGGGGTTCGGCGGTCGCGTCGGCCGCCCTGAACGCCCTGCTGTACCACCCCGCGGCGCCCGCCGCCGCAGATCGACCCGAGGAGAACCAGTGACCACCCCGCCCGCACTGCTCATCGCCGGACACGGCACCCGCGACGACGCAGGGGCCGCCGCGTTCCGCGACTTCGTCCAGGAGCTGGCGCGCCGCAACCCCCAACTGCCCGTCGCGGGCGGCTTCATCGAGCTGTCGCCGCCGCCCCTCGGCGAGGCCGTGGGCGAACTCGTCGAACGGGGCGTGAAACGCTTCGCGGCGGTGCCGCTGATGCTGGTGTCCGCCGGGCACGCCAAGGGCGACATCCCGGCCGCGCTGACCCGTGAGAAGGAGCGGCACCCCGGGATCTCGTACTCCTACGGCCGTCCGCTCGGGCCGCACCCGCTGATCCTGAAGGTCCTGGAGCGGCGGCTCGACGAGGCGCTCGGCGACACGGTGCGCACCCCGGAGGACCGGGCGGACGTCACCGTGCTCCTGGTGGGGCGCGGGTCGACGGACCCCGACGCGAACGCCGAGGTGTTCAAGGCGGCGCGGCTGCTGTGGGAGGGGCGCGGGTACGCGGGCGTGGAGACGGCGTTCGTGTCGCTGGCCGCGCCCGACGTGCCGTCGGGGCTCGACCGTTGCGTGGCGCTCGGCGCGCGGCGCGTCGTGGTCCTGCCGTACTTCCTGTTCACCGGCATCCTGCCGGACCGGGTGCGGCAGCAGACCGAGGGCTGGGCGTCGGCGCACCCGGACGTCGAGGTGCGGTCCGCCGATGTGATCGGGCCCGAGGAGGAGCTGGTCGAGCTGGTGATGGAGCGCTACCGCGAGGCGGTGGGCGGGGATCTGCGGATGAACTGCGACACCTGCGTGTACCGGGTGGCGCTGCCCGGCTTCGAGGACAAGGTGGGGTTGCCGCAGCAGCCGCACTTCCACCCCGATGACGACGGCCACCATCACCACGGTCACGGCCATGGGCACGGTCACGACCACCACGGAAGCCATGCGCACTCCCACTGAGGACGGTTCCCCGGCGGCCGCCGCGGCGGCCGAGGTCGATCTCCGGCATCACGGGGACGCGGAGGTGCGGGGGCGGGACGAGCTCGTCGATCTCGCCGTGAACGTCCGTGCCGGTACGCCGCCCGCGTGGCTGAAGCAGTGTCTCGCGGAGTCGCTCGACGGGCTCGCCGCCTACCCCGACGGGCGGGCGGCGCGGGCCGCGGTGGCCGCGCGGCACGGGGTGGCGCCGGAGCGGGTGCTGCTCACGGCGGGGGCCGCCGAGGCGTTTGTGCTGCTTGCGCGGGCGCTGCGGGTGCGGCGGCCCGTCGTCGTGCATCCGCAGTTCACCGAGCCGGAGGCCGCGTTGCGCGATGCCGGGCATGTGGTGGGGCGGGTGCTGTTGCGGGCGGAGGACGGGTTCCGGCTCGACCCCGCCCTGGTGCCCGACGACGCCGACATGGTCGTCGTCGGCAACCCGACCAATCCCACGTCCGTGCTGCACCGGGCGGATGACCTCGCCCGGCTGGCCCGGCCGGGGCGGGTGTTGGTGGTGGACGAGGCGTTCATGGACGCCGTGCCGGGTGAGCGGGAGGCACTTGCGGGGCGGGTCGATGTGCCGGGGCTCGTGGTGCTGCGGAGCCTCACGAAGACGTGGGGTCTTGCCGGGCTGCGCATCGGCTACGTCCTCGCCGACCCGGGCCTCGTCGCCGAGCTGTCCCGGGCGCAGCCGCTGTGGCCGGTGTCGTCGCCCGCGCTGGCGGCGGCGGAGGCGTGTGTGTCGCCTCGGGCGCTGGCGGAGGCGGGGCATGTGGCGCACCGTGTCGCCGCCGAGCGGCGGCATCTGGTGGCCGGGCTGTCGGAGGTGCCCGGGGTGAGTGTGGTGGGGCCCGCGGAGGGGCCCTTTGTGCTGGTGCGGGTCACCGGGGGCGGCGGGGTGCGGGAGGTTTTGCGGGAGCGGGGGTTCGCCGTGCGGCGGGGCGATACGTTTCCTGGCCTGGGGCCTGAGTGGGTGCGGGTCGCTGTGCGGGACCGCGCGACGGCCGACAGGTTCCTGTCGGCCTTGCGGGGGCTCTGCCCGTAGTTCCTTGAGCGGTCCGTCGCCC
>NZ_AOPZ01000181.1 GCF_000414115.1 Streptomyces aurantiacus JA 4570 | reverse complement strand
TCCGGCGTTTGAGGACGAGCGCGGCAGCGCGATCTGCGGCCACCCCCCGGGCGACGGCGACCAGCTACTGGTCGGACGAGAAGCGGACCGCTCCCGCCGGGAGAGTGGCCTCGCACCAGATGCGGACCCCGTCCCGCAGCTCGTTGTCCGCGCCCACGCGAGCCCCGTCGCCCACCACCGCGCCGGTGAGGACCGAGCGGGCCCCGACGGAGGCGCGGGCGCCGATGAGGGAGTCGGTGATGACGGCGCCGGGCTCGATGACCGCGCCGGACAGCACCGTGCTGCCGACCAGGCGCGCCCCCTCGCCGACTACGGCGTCCTCGCCGACCACCGTGCCCCCGGTGAGCTTCGCGTCCCCGGCGACCTGGGCGGAGGGCAGGACGAGGCGGTCGCCGCAGCGGCCGGGCACCGCCGGGGACGGGGCGCGGCCGAGGACCAGGTCGGCGGAGCCGCGGACGAATGCCTGGGGCGTGCCGAGGTCCAGCCAGTACGTGGAGTCGACCATGCCCTGGAGGTGGGCCCCGGAGGCGAGCAGGTCGGGGAACGTCTCGCGCTCGACGGAGACGGGGCGGCCCGCGGGGATCGTGTCGATGACCGAGCGCCGGAACACGTACGCACCCGCGTTGATCTGGTCGGTGACGATCTCCTGGGGGGTCTGGGGCTTCTCCAGGAAGGCGGTGACGCGGCCGGTCGGGTCGGTGGGGACCAGGCCGTACGCCCGCGGGTCGGACACCTTCGTCAGGTGCAGCGAGACGTCCGCGTCGACCCGCTCGTGCTCGGCGACCAGGGCCCGGATGTCCAGGCCCGTGAGGATGTCGCCGTTGAAGATCAGGACGGGGTCCTGGGGGCCGGAGCGCAGCCGGGAGGCGACGTTGCGGATGGCGCCGCCGGTGCCGAGGGGCTCCTCCTCCGTCACGTACTCGATGTGCAGGCCGAGCGCCGAACCGTCGCCGAAGTACGGCTCGAAGACCTCCGCCAGATAGGAGGTGGCGAGGACGATGTGGTCGACGCCCGCCGCGCGGGCCCGCGCCAACTGGTGGGTGAGGAAGGGGACACCCGCCGCGGGGACCATCGGCTTGGGCGTGTGCACCGTGAGCGGCCGCAGCCGGGTGCCCTTGCCGCCGACCAGGAGGATCGCTTCTGTCACCTGTCGTCTCTGCTTCCTGCTGGGGCCGGCCGAGATTTCGTTTCGGCCGGCCAGTGTATGCAGACGTGCGTGCGGACCGTGCAGGGCGACCGGACCTCAGCGGCCCTGGTAGCGAGCCGAAGCGAACCGGGCCTTTCCGAGCTTGGAGTAGAGGCGGCGGCCGGGGCACTCGGTGGCGAACCCGTCCTTGTGGCCGGAGATCACGTTGAGCCTGACGGTGCTGCCTTTCTTGTAGAGGTTCCCACCGCCCGACTTCAGGTATGTCTTTCCGCGCGGATTGGCGCCGAACAGGCCGAGCTTCCACGCGGTGAGCTTCGCGACGCCGGTCACCGCTGCCTTGCGCGGAGCGGCGTTGGCGAACGACCCGAGGACGGCGATGCCCATGCTGTTCGTGTTGAAACCGAGAGTGTGCGCGCCGAGGACCGCCTTGGCCACACCCCCCGCACGGCCTTCGTAGATGTTCCCGCACTTGTCGACGGCGAAGTTGTAGCCGAAGTCACGCCAGCCGCTGCTCCTGACGTGGTAGCGGTAAATACTGCGCAGGACGGAGGGCGCCTGCGAGCAGCGGTAGTTGTTGCCGGTGGCGCTGTGGTGCACGAAGGCCGCCTTGACGGTCCTGGTGTACGCGAAGTTCCGCTCGCGCAGGCCCTCGTCGGCGCCCCAGCCGCGCCGCGTGACGATCCGCGGCCGCGGGCCGATGTACGGCTTGGCCTTGGCGACGTCGCCGCGCGCGGCGAGCAGGTCCGCCTCCGTCTCCGCCTTGCCGAGCGCGGGGATCACCTCGGCTCCCATGGGCGCGAGGTCGGCGTTCACCGCGGCGGCGGCCGCGGCCTCGGCGCTCATGCGGGCGGTCAGGGCGGCGTCCGTCTGGGCGGCCTGGTACGCGCCCTCGGCCTTCGCCGGGGCGCCCTGCTGGGCTGTGTCGGCCGGGGGCGCCGGATGCTCGCCGGGGTCGACGAGTTCGAGACGCAGGCCCGCGGGGAGGGCGAGCGTCTGGTCCTGGAGGCCGGTCCGGTCCTGGGAGTACGAGTGGCCCCGGGGGCGCGAGCGCTCCGGCTCCGCCTCGGGCCGCACCCGCACCTCCACCCCGTCCGAGTCCCCCACCCACAGCGGCGCCGTCGACCCCCGCACCCGGCCCGAGTCGCTCTCGGGCGTGCCGGGGTCGGCCGCGTGCTCGTGGTTGTGCGTCTCGACCTCCTGCCAGGGGGACCAGGTGGCGGTGCCGGTCGCGCGGGTGCGCACCTGGACGCTGCCGCGCAGCTCGACATTCGGGTCGTCCCAGATGACACCCACCAGCGAGAACGGCCGTACGTCGCGCCGGGCGACGCCCTGGTCGGGGGAGGCCGTGCCGCCCGCGCGATCACCGCCGAGCGGTCCGAGCGGCAGCGACTGGGTGGAGCCGGGCAGCGTATCCACGGCGGGCAGGGAATCCGCCGCGGGCCGCGTCACGGCCGCGGTCGGGGACGACGTCAGGGCAAGGGGCAGGGCGAGTGCCGCCGCGCAGGTGACACCGATCGAGGAAGCAAGGAATCCACGCATACAGACGATAGTTGGCATACCGGGACATATCTGTCCATCGGGGAAGGGGGCGGAACTGACGGGCCGTCGGTCGGCGGGCCGCCGAACCGGCGTTCCCAACTGGGCCGCCCACAGGGGCGGCACGCGGCCGCCCGCGTACCCTTGCGGCCGTGAACGCCAACGACCGCACCCCTGCCGACCTGCTGCGATCCGCGCTCGCCGCGGACCCGGCCCGCCCGCTGGTCACGTACTACGACGACGCCACCGGCGAGCGCGTCGAATTGTCCGTGGCCACCTTCGCCAATTGGGTGGCCAAGACCGCCAATCTGCTCCAGGGCGAGCTGTCCGCCGAGCCCGGCGACCGGCTCGCGCTGCTGCTGCCCGCGCACTGGCAGACGGCGGTGTGGCTGCTCGCCTGTTCGTCCGTGGGCGTGGTCGCGGACGTCGGCGGCGACCCGGCGGCGGCCGACCTGGTCGTCAGCGGCCCGGACACTCTGGACGCGGCGCGGGCCTGCTCCGGCGAGCGGGTGGCCCTGGCCCTGCGCCCCCTCGGCGGCCGCTTCCCGCAGCCCCCCGAGGGCTTCGCCGACTACGCCGTGGAGGTGCCGAGCCAGGGCGACCAGTTCGCCCCGTACGCACCCGTGGACCCGGACGAGCCCGCGCTCGCCGTCGCCGGCCTGGAGCTGACCGGCGCCGAGCTGGTGGAGCGGGCCCGCGCGGACGCCGCCGAGCTGGGCCTCGCCCCCGGCGCCCGGCTGCTCTGCGACCGCCCCTACGACACCTGGGACGGCCTGAGCGCCGGTCTGTACGCGCCGCTGGCCGCGGGCGGTTCCGTGGTCCTGTGCCGCCACCTCGACCGGCTCGGCGAGGGCGGCCTGGAGAAGCGGATCGAGAGCGAGCGGGTGACGGCGACGGCCCGGTAGCCGCCGTCGGCCGGATGTCCCCCGTTCGGCCCAGCGGAGCCCCTGGCCCGCAGGCCCCCCGCCGCGCGGCGGTCCATGGTCGTAGGAGCGAGCAGAGCGACCTGTGCACCGACCGCAGCCACGAGGGGTGGACCGACACGTGACCGACACCGCGCCCACGCCGTCCGAGCCGTCCGCCCCGGACGGCCGGCCGGCCGAGGCC
>NZ_AOPZ01000180.1 GCF_000414115.1 Streptomyces aurantiacus JA 4570 | reverse complement strand
GGCGGCCGGGACGGCGCTCCCGGTGCTTCCGGCGCTCCCGGCATGGGCGGCTCCACCGACGCGGACGGCGCCCCCGGCACGGACGGCGCGACCACGGGCGGAACGCCACGCCCGCCGCGCGACCTCGGGGCCCGCTTCGGAGCCTTCCACCGCTCCCGGCGGGCCGCCGCCGACGAGAACGAGCCGCCGCCGCGGGCCGAGTGAGGCGAGTGAACGGTGCCCGTCCGTTCCGAGGCCGGCCCGCCCGGGCCGGGTACGTCTCGCACCTCTCGTACGCCGCATCCGTCTCGTACGCCACATCCGTCCCGTACGTCGCGTACGCCGTGCACTCGGCCCATCCGACGTCCTCCACCCCCCGCCCCGCAACCGAAAGGGAGGCACGGGCGTTCGCGCACCCGGTGATCGCCCCGAATCAACATGCAGACCACCGACAACAGCCTGAACTGGCTCCTGGACACCCTCCTCGACGGCACCCCCGGCACCCGGCACGCCCTGGTGCTGTCCCGGGACGGCCTGAAACTCTGCTGGAGCCCCGGCCTCAGCCTCGACCAGGCCGACCAGCTCTCCGCGATCTGCTCCGGCATCCAGGCGCTCGCCCAGGGCGCCTCCATGGAGTTCGGCGACGGCTCCGGCGGCGTACGGCACTCGATGACCGAGTTCCACGGCGGGCTCCTCTTCGTCGTCGAGGCCGGCCAGGGCGCGCACCTCGCGGTCATCGCCGACGAGGAGGCCGACCCCGGTGTGGTGGGCCATCAGATGAGCCAGCT
Source organism: Streptomyces aurantiacus JA 4570 (assembly GCF_000414115.1). Classification (GTDB taxonomy): domain Bacteria; phylum Actinomycetota; class Actinomycetes; order Streptomycetales; family Streptomycetaceae; genus Streptomyces; species Streptomyces aurantiacus_A. Next base: position 15,512 of record NZ_AOPZ01000180.1, on the reverse strand, counting down.
CGTCTCCCAGATCGGCGAGCACCTGCGGGCCGAGCCGCGCGCCGGGGGGCCCGAAAGGCCCGGGAGCACGGCCCCGTGACGCGCCGGCCCGTCGACGTGGGCGACCCCGACCGGCTCTACACGGTCACCGGGGGCCGCAGCCGCGCCGACGGCAGCTCGTTCGACCTGGTGACCCTCATCGTCGCCGAGTGCGAGCCGTCCGTCGGCCAGCAGTCCGAGCACCGGCGCATCCTCGAACTGTGCCGGCACCCGACGGCCGTCGTCGAGATCGCGGCGGAGCTGTCGCTGCCCATCACCGTCGTCCGCATCCTCCTGGAGGACCTCCAGGCGACCGGCCGCATCACCCCTCGTCATCCCCGCGTGGCGGCCTCCGCCGCGCTGCCCGATTCCGCTCTTCTCACGGAGGTGCTCCATGGGCTCCGCAACCTCTGAGCTGCCGTCGAGCCGGACACCGCTGCGCGACACGGCCGAGACCGGCCTGAAGATCGTCGTGGTGGGCGGCTTCGGCGTCGGCAAGACCACCCTCGTCCGCTCGGTCAGCGAGATCCGGCCGCTGAACACCGAGGAGGTGATGACCCAGGCGGGCGCCGGAGTCGACCGCATACCCGAGTCGACCGGCAAGAACACCACCACCGTCGCCTTCGACTTCGGCCGCATCAGCCTCAACGACCGCCTGGTGCTCTACCTGTTCGGCGCGCCCGGCCAGAAACGCTTCTGGTTCCTGTGGGACCGGCTGTTCTCCGGGACGCTCGGCGCGGTCGTCCTCGTGGACACCCGCCGCATGGACGAGTCCTGGTACGCCATCGACCGGCTCGAACACCACGGCACGCCCTTCGTCGTCGCCGTGAACCGCTTCGACGACGACACCGCGCGCCACTCCCTCCAGGAGATCCGCGCCGCGCTCGCGCTGCCGGACCACGTCCCCCTCATCGACTGCGACGCCCGGGTCCGCTCGTCCGGCAAGGACGTGCTGATCACCCTCGTCGACCACCTCCACCACCTGGCACGGGAACGGGAACTGACAGCATGACCGAAGCGAGTGGCCCCGCAGCCGCGCCGAGCACCCCGCCGCCCGGCTGCCCCGCCCACGCCGCCCACCCCGACGCGGTGCCCCTGAGCGGCCTGGAGTACCAGCAGACGCCCTTCGACCTCTACCGCGACCTGCGTGGCAAGCACGGCTCCGTCGCCCCCGTGCTGCTCGACGGCGGCGTGCCCGCCTGGCTCGTGCTCGGCTACTCCGAGGTCAGTTACGTCACCGCGCACGACGAGCTGTTCGCCCGCGACTCCCGGCGCTGGAACCAGTGGGACAACATCCCCGCCGACTGGCCCCTGATGCCGTTCGTGGGCTACCAGCCCTCCGTCCTGTTCACCGAGGGCGCCGAGCACCGCCGCCGCGCGGGCGTCATCACCGAAGCCCTGGAGAGCGTCGACCAGTTCGAGCTCGGCCGCGAGTGCGCGTACATCGCCGACCAGCTCATCGCGGCCTTCGCGGGGCGCGGCAACGCCGAGCTGATGAGCGTCTACACCCACCCGCTGGCCATGCGTGCCGCCGTGCACATGGTCGGCATGCCGCCCGGCGCCGCCGACACCGAGGCCCTCGTCGAGGACCTGCGGATGTCCCTCGACGCGGCCGAGGGCGACGACCCCGTGGCCGCGTACGTCCGAGTCGGCGAGCGTGTGCACCACCTGGTCAAGGAGCGGCGGCAGAACCCGGGAGCCGATGTCACCTCGCGCATGCTGGAGCACCCGGCGGGACTTTCCGACGAGGAGATCGTCCAGGACCTGATCTCGGTGATCGCCGCGGCCCAGCAGCCCACGGCCAACTGGATCTGCAACACGCTGCGACTGCTCCTGACCGACGAGCGCTTCGCCCTGAACGTCTCCGGCGGCCGCCTCAGCGTCAGTCAGGCGCTCAACGAAGTGCTGTGGCTCGACACCCCGACGCAGAACTTCATCGGCCGCTGGGCGGTGCGCGACACCCAGCTCGGCGGGCGCCGCATCCGGGCGGGCGACTGCCTGGTCCTCGGCCTGGCCGCGGCCAACGCCGACCCGCAGATCTGGCCCGGCGCGCAGGTGGGTTCGGAGAACTCGGCGCACCTGTCCTTCAGCAACGGCGAACACCGCTGCCCCTACCCGGCGCCGCTGCTCGCCGACGTGATCGCCCGCACGGCGGTCGAGACGCTCCTGGAGCGGCTGCCGGACCTGGTGCTCTCGGTCGACCCGGCCGAGCTGACCTGGCGGCCGTCCATCTGGATGCGCGGACTGACGGCGCTTCCGGTGCAGTTCACGCCCGTGGCGCAGTGACGGCGGCGGCGCGGACGCGCTCCGCGCCGCACACCGCGGGGCGGTGGCCAGACCCTGCCCTTCAGCGCGGCACGGGCGTGAACACCACGGGCAGGGCACTCGGGCCCCGGGTGAACACGCCCTGCTCCGACGGTACGAAGCCGTCGGCGAGCCGCAGGTCCGGCATGGCGTCCAGGAGTTGGTTCACGCCCGTCTCGACCTCGGCGCGGGCGAGCAGCGCGCCCACGCAGAAGTGCCGGCCGAGGGCGAACGCGAGATGGTCGGCCGCCGCGGAGAACGCGGTGGTGGTCGTCAGGTCGTCCCGGAAGATGTCGAAGCGGTCGGGGTGCGCGTAGCGTTCGCCGTCCCGGTTGGCCGAGCCGATCAGGCAGGTCACGGTCGCCCCGGCGGGCAGGGTGCCGCCGGCCAACGCCACCTCGGCGGCGGTCTGCCGCATGATCATGTGGACCGGCGGGGTGTGGCGCAGGGTCTCGGCGAAGGCCCGGTCGATCAGCGAGCGGTCCGCCCGCACGGCGGCGAGCTGCTCGGGGTGCGTGAGCAGGTTCGCGAAGATGCCGGCGATGGCCTTGTCGGTGGTCTCGCCGCCCGCCGCGAGCAGCAGGCTGCAGAACGCCTTGATGTCCTCGTCGCTCATCCGCACCCCGTCGACCTCGGCGGCGCACAGCGTCGAAAGCAGGTCGTCGCCCGGGTTCTCCCGGCGCCGGGCGATCACCGGGAACATGTACTCGGCGAACTCCACCCGGGTCCGCTCGCCCGCCGCCGTCACCTCGGGGTCGCCCGCGAGGTTGCCGAGGAAGGCGATGACGGTCGTGTACCAGCCGTGGAAGCGGTCGTGGTCGGCCTTGTCCAGGCCCAGCATGTCGGCGATCACGTTCACCGGGAAGCGGGTGGCGTAGTCGGCGACGAGATCCGCCGTACCGCGGTCGCGGAAGGCGTCGATCAGTTCCTCGGAGTTGCGGCGGATGACCGGCAGGAAAGTGTTCTGCAACTCGGCGCCCCGGAACGCCGGTGCGACCAGGGCGCGGCGCACCGCGTGCTCACGCCCGCTGAGTTGGAGGATCGTACGGCCATGCACGGGCTCCACTTGCCAGTCGTAGTTCTCAGTGGTGAACTGCGACTCCTTGTCCTTGAAGACACGGGCGACGTCCTCGTAGCGCGACACGATGTAGCTTTTGGTGGGCTCGTGCCACAGCAGCGGGGTGTGTTCCCGCATGGCGCGATAGACGGGGTAGGGATCGGCCGCGAACTCGGGCGAGAGAATGTCCGGTATCGGCTGAGCAGTGGACACGGGGCTCCTTCGGAGGGCGACTGCCTGGCCGGCCCAGCCTATTGATCAAGGAAAGGAACCGACAGGGTGCGGGACCCGCCACCTGTCGTCCCCCTGCTGTTCCCCCGCATCTCCGGCGCCACCCGGGGAATACGGGGTTCACACCCCCCAAACACTGGAGGCACGCCGTGGAGACCGAGGTCAAAGCGACGGTGTTCATGGAGATCGAGACCGGCGAGAAGGACGCGGGGCGCGCGCCCCTGTCCGCCGAGTTCGGCTACGCGGCCGCGGATCCCTTCGCCGTCACGATGACGTTCTACTGCGAGGGCGACGAGGTGACGCGCTGGCGCCTGGACCGGGACCTGCTCGCCGAGGGCTGCGGGCGCCCGGCCGGCGCGGGCGACGTCCGCGTCGCGCCGACCTCGGACCCGGCCCGCGGCGACGGCGTACGCATCGAACTCCTCGGCACCCCCGGCCCCGCGGGCCGCGCCCAGGCCGTGCTGCACGCCGCCGCGTCCGACCTCACCGCGTTCCTCGCCGCCACCCACGGCATCGTGCGGCCCGGCGAGGAGCAGGTCAGCCTCGATGAGCTCGACGAGCTCCTGGACGGTGTGGACCAGGACGAGAGCACGTACGGGGAGCACGCGGCGTAGGTCCGTCAGGGGCGGGGGTTGCCCTGGTCGGGGTCGTCGTCGATGGTCTGCCAGGTCTCGCCCCGCTGGGCCTGGGAGTCCGGCCGGCCGTGGCGGGGGCCGGGGCCCGGCGTGGACGGGGTGCGGCGGTCCGCGGCCCGCCGCCTGCCGTAGGCGAACGCGGTGAGCAGCAGCGCGACCAGGATCACGCCGATGACGACGAGCCAGAGGGCGGAGCTCCCGGACGCGGCCAGCTGCGTCGTCTGGGCGGACTGCGTTCCTTGAGTGACCATGGCGACCGTTTACCCGCTCTGACCGGTTATGCACGCACTCCATGTGGGCCATTTGATGTGTTAAGCGGCTTTCGGACGGGGCACGCGTTCCACCAGCAAGCCCGCGCGGGGCAACCCGCAAGCCCGCGCGCGGGGGAACGAGTCCCGAGCTGAGGAGCACACCATGGCCAGCACGTCCACGCCGCGCTACACCGTCCCCGGCATCAGCGTCGAGGACGGGGGGAAGCTGATCGCGGCGCTCAGTGTCCGGCTGCACGCGCTGAACGATCTGCACCTCACCTTGAAGCACGTGCACTGGAACGTCGTCGGCCCGCACTTCATCGCCGTGCACGAGATGCTCGACCCGCAGGTCGACCGCGTCCGCGCGATGGCGGACGACGTGGCCGAGCGCATCTCGGCCCTCGGCGGCGTACCGAAGGGCACCCCGGGTGCCCTGGTCGCCGAGCGGACCTGGGACGACTACAGCATCGGCCGGGCCGACGCCATCGCCCACCTGGGCGCCCTCGACCTCGTCTACACCGGCGTCATCGAGGGGTACCGCACCGCCATCGACAAGGTCGGCAGGATCGACCCGGCGACGGAGGACATCCTCATCGAACAGGTCCGGGACCTGGACCAGTTCCAGTGGTTCGTCCGGGCCCACCTGGAGAGCGCGCAGGGCACCCTCGCCACGGGCGACGCGGCCACGGAGCGCGAGGCCGCGAAGGCGGCCGGCTCGGAGTGAGGCCGGTCCCGCCGGGGTGCGGAGGCGGATGCCGTTCTGAGCGGTCCCGGTGAAGTCGGCTGCGGTTCGGTGGCGCCCTGAAGGCCCACCAGGTGCCGGGACCGGGTGACCGCGTGCTGTGGCACAGGGCCTAGCCTGCGGGCATGTTCACGACGCGCCCCACGCTCCAGGGCACCTTCGGCATGGTGTCGTCCACCCACTGGCTCGCCTCGCAGTCCGCGATGGCCGTCCTGGAGGACGGCGGCAACGCCTACGACGCCGCCGTCGCCGCGGGCTTCGTGCTGCACGTGGTCGAGCCGCATCTGAACGGGCCCGCGGGCGAGGTGCCGATCGTCCTCGCGCCGGCGGGCGGCGACGTGCGCGTCCTGTGCGGACAGGGCGTCGCGCCCGCCGGGGCGAGCGCCGCCCACTACCGGGAGGCGCTCGGCCTCGACCTGGTGCCCGGCACGGGGCCGCTCGCCGCCGCCGTGCCGGGCGCCTTCGACGCGTGGATGCTGCTGCTGCGCGACCACGGCACCCGGACGCTCGCCGAGGTCCTCGCGTACGCCATCGGGTACGCCGAGGACGGACACCCGCCCGTGGAACGCGTCGCCGAGACCGTCGAGACGGTGCGGGAGCTGTTCGAGACGGACGGGACGGGGTGGGATTCGTCGGCGGAGGTCTACCTCCCCGGCGGCAGGCCGCCCGCGCCCGGTGAGCTGTTCCGCAATCCGCGCCTGGCCGCCACCTGGCGCCGGCTGATCGCCGAGGCCGAAGCCGCGGGGGGCGGCGACCGCTGCGCGCAGATCGACGCCGCGCGCGAGGTGTGGCGCACCGGCTTCATCGCCGAGGCGCTGGTGCGCCAGGCCGCGCGGCCCACCCTCGACACCAGCGGCGAGCGCCACACCGGCACCCTGACGGCCGCCGACCTCGCGGGCTGGTCCGCCCACTACGAGGACCCCGTCACGTACGACTGGAACGGCTGGACCCTGTGCAAGGCGGGCCCCTGGAGTCAGGGGCCCGTGCTCCTCCAGCAACTGGCCCTGCTTCCGGGGGAGTTGCCCGCGTACGGCTCCGCCGCGTATGTGCACACGCTGGTCGAGGGCTGCAAGCTCGCCATGGCCGACCGGGAAGCCTGGTACGGGGACGCCGCCGAAGTGCCGCTCGCCGAACTGCTCTCGGACACCTACAACGCCCGGCGGCGCGAGCTGATCGGCGAGAAGGCGTCGTACGAGCTGCGGCCCGGCCGGCCCGGCGGGCGCGAGGCACGCCTCTCCGCCCACGCGCGGGCCGTCGCCACGGGGGAGCCCGGCCTCCGCGCGCCGGAGAGGGCGGTGGCCGCGGCCGCGGGGGCGGGGGAGCCGACGGTCGCGGGCGCCGGGGAGCCGACGGTCACGGCGGACGGCGCGACCCGGGGCGACACCTGCCACCTCGACGTCGTCGACCGCTGGGGCAACATGGTCGCGGCGACGCCGTCCGGCGGCTGGCTGCAGTCCAACCCGGTCGTGCCCGAGCTGGGCTTCCCGCTCGGCACCCGGCTGCAGATGACCTGGCTGGACGAGGGGCTGCCCAACACGCTCACCCCCGGCCGCCGCCCGCGCACCACCCTGACGCCGTCGATCGCCCTCAAGGACGGCACACCGGTCCTGGCCTTCGGCACCCCGGGCGGGGACCAGCAGGACCAGTGGCAGGTCCACTTCTTCCTGGCGGTGGCGCTGCGCGAGCCGGTGCGCGGCGGCCTCGACCTGCAGGGTGCCGTCGACGCCCCCAACTGGCACACCGAGTCGTTCCCGGAGTCGTTCTATCCGCGCGGGATGCGGCCCGGCGGCGTCGTCGTCGAGTCCCGCACCGACCCGGAGGTCGTGGCGGAGCTGCGGCGGCGGGGCCACGACGTGACCGTGGGCGGCGCCTGGTCGGAGGGGCGGCTGTGCGCGGTGGCGCGGGACCCGCGGACCGGGGTGCTGTCCGCGGCGGCGAATCCGCGGGGGATGCAGGGGTACGCGGTGGGGCGCTGAGGTCCCGGCGAGCCGGAGGGAGAGGTTCCGAAAGTGCGGATTCCGGGGGTCCGGGCACCCGCTTTCATCCGGATTCCATCCTTTGTTCACCCCGCGAGCCCGCGATGTCAGTGCTACGTGCTCTCATGGAGGCATGATCGAAACACAGGTAATCAAGGAAAGCATCGACGACTTTCTCGCACGACAGACCGCCGACGTGGAGCGCGTGATCCGCAAGGCGGCCGCGGAAGAGATCACTCCCCGGTTCCGGCAGCTCGCCGAGGACGACGTCGTCCAGAAGAGCGGCCCGCACGACCTGGTGACCGTCGCCGACCGCCGCGCAGAGGAGTTCCTCACGCGCGAGCTCACGGCGCTGCTGCCCGGCTCGGTCGTCGTCGGCGAGGAAGCGGTGCACGCGGACCCGTCGACGTACGAGGCGATATCCGGCACCGCCCCCGTCTGGATCGTCGATCCCGTCGACGGGACACGCCAGTTCGTGCACGGAGACCCCGGTTTCTGCACCCTCGTCGCGCTCGCCCTGGACGGCGTGGTCCTGGCCTCCTGGACGTACGCGCCCGCGCTGGACGAGTGCGCGGTCGCCGTCCGCGGCAAGGGCGCCACGCTGAACGGGACCCCGCTGCGCGCCGGCTCCCCCGAGCCCGGCCGCCCGCTGACGGTGGCCACGTCCCACCCGGACTTCACGACGGAGGACCAGAAGCGCGCCCTCCTCGGGGTGTACGCCGAGGGCTTCGCGCCCCGGCCGTGCGGCTCGGCGGGCCTGGAGTATCTGGCCATCGCCCGGGGCGCCCTCGACGCCGTCGCGTTCAGCTGGGAGCTGGCCTGGGACCACGCCGCGGGCCTGCTCCTGGTCGAGGAGGCGGGCGGCGCCCACGCCACCCGCGACGGCGTGCCGTTCGCCGTCACCGGGGGCAACGCCCTGCCGTTCACCGCGGCGCGGGACGAGGCCACGGCCCGCCGGATCGCGGGGGCGCTCGCGGGCGCGGCCTGAGCTACGCACTGCCGGAGGCGGCCTGGGCCCGGTGTCGTCGGTGCCCCGGCATATCCTGTGCGGCACAGGCCACCGGCTGACGAAGGAGTCCGAAGGTGCCGTCGATGCTCGATGCCGTCGTCGTGGGGGCGGGACCGAACGGTCTCACCGCTGCCGTGGAGCTGGCCCGCCGCGGCTTCTCCGTGGCCGTCTTCGAAGCCGAGAGCACCGTCGGCGGCGGAGCCCGCACCGAGGAGCTGACCCTCCCCGGCTTCCGGCACGACCCGTGCTCGGCGGCGCACCCGCTGGGCATCAACTCACCCGCGTTCCGCGCGATGCCCCTGGAGCGGTACGGCCTGCGGTGGCTCAAGGCCGAGCTGCCCATGGCGCACCCGCTCCTCGACGGCCGCGCCGCCGTGCTCGCCCGCTCCGTCGCCGAGACGGCCGCCTCCTTCGGGCCGCGCGACGCCGGGGCGTACCGCCGGCTGATCGAGCCCTTCCTGCCCCACTGGGACACCCTGGTGCGGGACTTCATGTCGCTGCCGCTGACCGCGCTGCCGCGCGACCCGGTGCTGCTCGCCCGGTTCGGGCTCGCCGGTCTGCCGCCGTCGACATGGCTCATGCGGCGCTTCCGCGACGAGCCCGCGCGGGCGCTGTTCGCCGGGCTCGTCGCCCACGTCATCGCCCCGCTGAACGGCCTCGCGACGGGCGCCGTCGGCATGGTCTTCGCGCTCGCCGCGCACGCCCGCGGCTGGCCGGTGGCGCGCGGCGGCTCGCAGTCGATCTCCGACGCGCTCGCCGCGTACCTCACGGACCTCGGCGGCATCATCCACACCGACTACACGGTCAAGCGGCTCGACGACCTGCCGCCCGCGCGCGCGTACGTCTTCGACACCTCGCCCACCGCGCTGGCCCGCATCGCGGGCCTCGGGCGCTACTACGACGGGTATCGGTACGGCGCCAGCGTCTTCAAGATCGACTACGCGCTCGACGGCCCGGTGCCGTGGACGGCGCCGCAGGCCCGCGTCGCCGGGACGGTCCAGGTCGGCGCGGGCAGCCGCGAGATCGGCGCGGCGCTGCGGGCCGCGTCCCGTGAGGGCCGGGCGCCCGACGAGCCGTTCCTGATCTCGGTGCAGCCCGGCGTCGTCGACCCGACCCGTGCGCCCGAGGGCAAGCAGGTCTTCTGGACGTACGGGCACGTGCCGAACGGCTGGGAGGGCGACCTCACCGACGCCGTCGAGCGGCAGCTCGAACGCTTCGCGCCCGGCTTCCGCGACCGCGTCCTCGCCCGCGCCACCGCGGGGCCGCCGCAGCTCGCCGTCCGCAACGCCAACTATGTCGGCGGCGACATCGCCTGCGGCGCGGCCAGCGGGCTCCAGCTCCTGCTCCGGCCCCGGCTCACCGCGTTCCCGTACCGCACCCGGCACCCGGCCGTCTTCCTGTGCTCCTCCGCGACCCCGCCGGGCCCCGGCGTGCACGGCATGTCCGGTCACAACGCGGCGAAGGCGGTCTGGAAGCGACTGCGGGAGGTGTCGTGAGCATGTGTGTCCCGGGTGCCGCAGGCGCTTGGGAGGCGGGCTGTGTCCGCGGCGTCGCACGCGGTGGGGAGGCGAGCTGTGTGCGCGGTGCCGCACGCGGTGGGGAGACGACCGGTGTCCGCCGTGCCGCGCGTCCTTGGGAGGCAGGCTGTGCGCGCCGTGCGGCAGGCGCTTCGGAGGCGATCGGATGACTGCCCGCATCACCCTCGTCCAGGGCGACATCACGCGGCAGCGCGCCGACGTCCTCGTGAACGCGGCGAACTCCTCGCTGCTCGGCGGGGGCGGCGTGGACGGCGCCATCCACCGCCGTGGCGGCCCCGACATCCTCGCCGAGTGCCGCGTCCTGCGGGCCTCGCGGTACGGCAAGGGGCTGCCCACGGGCCAGGCCGTGGCGACGACGGCCGGGCGCCTGGACGCGGACCACGTCATCCACACGGTCGGGCCCGTGTGGTCGGCGACGGAGGACCGCTCGGCGCTGCTCGCCTCCTGCTACCGGGAGTCGCTGCGGGTCGCGGCCGGCCTCGGCGCCCGTACGGTCGCCTTCCCGGCGATCTCCACCGGGGTGTACCGATGGCCCCTCGACGACGCCGCGCACATCGCCGTGCGCGCGGTCCGGGACGCCTTGGCCACGGCCCCGGAGCTGCTGGCGGAGGTGCGCTTCGTCCTGTTCGACGAGGCGGCGTACGAGGCGTTCGAGCAGGCCCTGGCCGCGGAAGGTTGATGTCGCATTCTCGCCAGCCCCGCCCGCCGCCATCCCCGATCCTTGACCCATGCCTACCGAGCCGCACGCCACGTCGCGCACCCCTGAGACCACGACCGCGCCCCGCGTGCCGCCGGGCGCGGGGCCGCGTGGCGCGGGTCGGGCGGAGCCGCAGGGTGCGGGTCCGGCGGGGCCGATGAGCACCGTCCCGGTGGAGCAGGGCGGTGTCGGCGTCGGCCTGGGTGCGGTCCCGCGCGGTGCCGGGCGAAGGGGCCCGCAGGACATCGGGTCGGCGGAGCCGCAGGGCGTGGGGCCGATGGGCCCGGAGAGCGTCGGCCCGGCGGAGCGGGGGAGCACTGGCACCGGCCGTGCCGCCCTGCGCGGCACTGACCAGGCACGCTCGGATGGTGCCGACCGGGCGGAGCCCGGCGGTGCCGGTCGGGTGGGGGCGGCCCACAGTTCCGGTCGGGCAGCCGCGCCCGCAGGGATGCATGGGGACTTCGACCGCTGTGTGCGTGCCGTGCAGTCGAAGGACGCGCGTTTCGACGGATGGTTCTTCACCGCCGTCCTGACGACCCGCATCTACTGCCGCCCCAGTTGCCCGGTCGTGCCGCCCAAGCCCGAGAACATGACCTTCTACCCGAGCGCGGCCGCCTGCCAGCAGGCCGGCTTCCGTGCCTGCAAGCGCTGCCGCCCCGACAGCAGCCCCGGCTCGCCCGAGTGGAACCAGCGCGCCGACCTCGTCGCCCGCGCCATGCGGCTCATCGGCGACGGCGTCGTGGACCGCGAGGGTGTCCCGGGCCTCGCCACCCGCCTCGGCTACAGCACCCGCCAGGTCGAGCGGCAGCTGCTCGCCGAACTCGGCGCGGGCCCGCTCGCCCTCGCCCGCGCCCAGCGCGCGCAGACCGCGCGGCTGCTCATCGAGACCACCGCGCTGCCGATGGCCCAGATCGCCTTCGGCGCGGGCTTCTCCTCGATCCGTACGTTCAACGACACCGTCCGCGAGGTCTTCGCCCTCGCCCCCGGCGAACTCCGCACGCGGGCGGCCAAGCGGGGCGGGGGCAGGAAGGGGAGCGGCAGGGGGGCGACGGCTGGGGCAGCCGGGGCGGGCGAGTCGGCTGCGCCCGGCGGCGCCCTCGTGTCGGGCGGGGGCCTCGCGTCCGGCGGGACACTGGCGTCCGGTGTGGTTTCTGTGCCTGGTGGTGCTCTTGCGTCGGGCGGGGCGTCCAAGCCCGGCGGAGCATCCACGCCCCGCGGGGCGGCGGGGCCCGGCGTGGCCCCTGTGCCCGGCGGCGCCCCCGCGCCAGGCGAGGCATCAGGGACCGGCGCGGCCCCCGCCCCCGACAGCGGCGCCCCCGGCCCCCACAGCACCCCCGGCAGCGCCCTCGGCACCCTCTCGCTCCGGCTGCCCTTCCGTGCCCCCCTCAACCCCGACAACCTCTTCGGGCACCTCGTCGCCACCGCCGTGCCCGGCGTGGAGGAGTGGCGCGACGGGGCCTACCGCCGGACGCTGCGGCTCCCGTACGGGCACGGCATCGTGGCGCTGACCCCGCAGCCCGACCACATCGGCTGCCGTCTCACCCTCACCGACCCGCGCGACCTCACCATCGCCATCAGCCGGTGCCGCCGGCTGCTCGACCTGGACGCCGACCCGGTCGCCGTGGACGGCCTGCTCGCCGACGACCCGCTGCTCGCCCCGCTGGTCGCGAAGGCGCCGGGGCGGCGGGTGCCGCGCACTGTGGACGAGGCCGAGTTCGCCGTGCGCGCCGTCCTCGGCCAGCAGGTCTCGACGGCCGCCGCCCGCACCCACGCCGCGCGCCTGGTCACCGCGCACGGCGAACCCGTCGACGACCCGGAGGGCGGCCTCACCCACCTCTTCCCCGCACCGGAGGCCCTCGCCGCCCTCGACCCCGAGTCCCTCGCGCTGCCCCGCAGCCGCCGCACGACCCTCACGACGCTGGTGCGCCACCTCGCCGACGGCACCCTCCAACTGGGCGTCGAGAACGACTGGGAGCGGGCCCGCGCCCAGCTCACCGCCCTGCCGGGCTTCGGCCCGTGGACGACGGAGGTCATCGCGATGCGGGCGCTCGGCGACCCGGACGCGTTCCTGCCGTCCGACCTCGGCATCCGGCGCGCCGCCCAGGCGCTCGGCCTGCCGCACACCCCGGCCGCGCTCACCGCGCGCGCCGCGGCCTGGCGCCCCTGGCGCGCGTACGCCGTCCAGTACCTGTGGGCCACCGACGACCACGCCATCAACCACCTCCCCGCATAGGGGAATTCACCATCAGGGCATTCACCGTCAGGGCATTCACCGTATGAAGGCGTCCATCATGCATCGTCAGCACACCGTCATCGACAGCCCCTACGGGCCGCTCACCCTCGTCGCCACCGACGGCACCCTCAGCGGCCTCTACATGACCGAGCAGCGCCACCGCCCCGCCGAGGAGACCTTCGGCGACCGCGACCCGGCCCCCTTCGGCCCGGTGATCGACCAGTTGGAGTCCTACTTCGCGGGCGCGCTCAAGGAGTTCGACCTGCCGCTGCGCCTGGACGGCACCCCGTTCCAGCGCTCGGTGTGGCAGCAGCTCCTGGACATCCCGTACGGGGAGACCCGTACGTACGGCGAGCTGGCCGAGGCCCTCGGCAACCCCGCCGCGTCCCGCGCCGTCGGCCTCGCCAACGGCAAGAACCCCATCGGCGTCATCGTCCCCTGCCATCGCGTCATCGGTGCGAGCGGCAGCCTGACGGGGTACGGCGGCGGCCTCGACCGCAAGCAGCGGCTCCTCGCCTTCGAGAGCGGGATCGACGGCGGGAGCGGGGCCGCCCCGGGGAGCGGGGCCACCCTGTTCTGACGCGGCTCAGCCGCGGGGCGGGCGCCGTCCGGTCAGCCGACCCGGCGCCCGTTCTCCAGCTCCACCGCGCCCACACCCGCGTCCAGCGCGTCGAGCGCGGCGAGGACCCGGCGCGCGAGCGGCGCCGAGAGATACGCGGGCAGTTCCTCGCGGGTGGCGAGGCGCCAGGCGAGCAACTCCTCCTCCTGGAGCCGGATGTCCTCGAACCGGTCGTCGGCGAGCACCCCGCCGTCGTACAGGAACGCCACCAGCGGAGGCCGCGCCGCGGTGCCCGGCACCCAGTCCACCGCGAGCAGCCTGCCCGGCTCGATGTCCAGGCCGATCTCCTCGACGGTCTCGCGGCGCGCGCCCTGCCGGGGGCTCTCGCCGTCGTCCGACTCGACGGTGCCACCCGGAAGGGCCCAGCCCTCACGGTAGTTGGGCTGTACGAGCAGGACGCGCCCGGCGCGGTCACGGATGACGCCGGCGGCTCCGGCGAGGACGCGGGGGAGGCCCGCGATGTAGGTGGCGTAGTCGAGAGTGGTCACGACAGGCAGCGTAACGCCCGGTGGATCACCGCCGGGGCGCTTCGCGGATCACCTGCCGGGGCCCCGTGAACGGCCGCCAACCGGATCCGGCGCGGGCTCACCCGGCCGCCAACCGCGCCGACCGCGCCGCCAGTTCGCTGATCCCGGCCCCGTCGGAGCCGAACACCGCGCTGCGGACCCGGTCCCGGAGCGGTTCGCGCCGCTGCGCCGGGATCACCCCGAGCCCGGCCTCCAGCGCGTCCCGGCGAGCGACGCCGCGCGGCGCGGGTCGCCGGGGCTCCGGGCTCCGGGTGATCGATCATCTCTGGCCGCGTGCCGTGCCGTTTTGGCACGATATGGCGGCACATGTCGGTGCAGGTGATCAGTCTGGAGGGCGGACGGCCATGGGCAGCGGCCCCCTCCTGCGGTTATGGTCGCAGCGGCGCGACTGCCTTGACGCGAGCAAGGCCCGGAAAGCAAGGGGAATGCAAGGTGGCGGACGCTGCAGTGACGGCGGGAGACGGCGCGGGACACGGCGCCGGGGGCACGGGCCGCGGCCATGTGCTCATCGCCGCGGACAAGTTCAAGGGGTCCCTCACGGCCGTGCAGGTGGCCGAGCGCGTGACGGCGGGCCTGCACAGCGTGGCGCCGGACCTGCCGGTGCGGGCACTGCCCGTGGCGGACGGCGGTGACGGCACGGTCGACGCGGCCGTGGCGGCCGGTTTCGAACGCCGGGAGGTGCGGGTCACCGGGCCGCTCGGCGCCGAGGTCGTGGCGGCGTACGCGCTGCTGGACGGCACCGCCGTCGTGGAGATGGCCGAGGCATCAGGGCTGCAACTGCTGCCCGAGGGCACCTTCGCGCCGCTCACGGCGACGACGTACGGCAGCGGGGAGCTGCTCCGCGCCGCGCTCGACGCGGGCGCGCGCACCATCGTCTTCGGCGTGGGCGGCAGCGCGACGACCGACGGCGGGGCGGGCATGCTGGTCGCGCTCGGCGCGCGGTTCCTGGACGCCGGCGGGGAGCCCGTCGCGCCCGGCGGCGGGCCGCTGCGGGAGCTGGCGTCCGCCGACCTGTCCGGGCTCGACCCGCGGCTCGGGGACGTACAGATCGTCCTGGCCAGCGACGTCGACAACCCGCTGACCGGGCCCAAGGGGGCGCCCGCGGTGTACGGGCCGCAGAAGGGCGCCTCGCCGGAGGACGTCGAGGCCCTCGACGCCGCGCTCGCGCACTTCGCGCGGGTGCTCGCGCGGGACGTCGGGCCGCAGGCCCTGGAGTACGCGCAGGCGCCGGGCGCGGGCGCGGCCGGCGGGATCGGGTACGGGGCCCTCGTCGGGCTCGGGGCGTCGTTCCGGCCCGGCATCGACGTCATGCTGGACGTGCTCGGCTTCGCGCCCGCGCTGGCCGGGGCGTCGCTCGTCATCACCGGGGAGGGGTCGCTCGACGAGCAGACCCTGCACGGGAAGGCTCCCGCCGGGGTGGCGGCGGCGGCCCGGGCCGCCGGGGTCGACGTCGTCGCCGTGTGCGGGCGGCTCGTACTGCCGCCCGCAGCGCTCGGTGCCGCCGGGATCCGGCGGGCGTACGCCCTCACCGACATCGAGCCCGACGTGGCCCGCTGCGTGGCCGAGGCGGGCCCCCTCCTGGAACGCCTGGCCGCGTCCGTGGCCCGCGACTTCCTGACCTGACCGTGAGGGGCCCCCACCGCTCCGCGGCGGGGGCATTCCCCACCCACCCGCC
>NZ_AOPZ01000179.1 GCF_000414115.1 Streptomyces aurantiacus JA 4570 | reverse complement strand
GGGGGCGGCGCGGACCTGCGGGCGTGGTGGCCGGACGGCGCGGCGGCCGCGCACGGTGCCGCGGTGCTGGCCGCCGCGCTCGCGGTGCGGGCGTGGGGCAGGGGCCCGTTCCTCGGCCTGCTGGAGACGTTCGACGAGGTGGCCGACGCCTGCGATCGAGGGGGTTACGCCGCGTCCGGCTTGCGTACCAGCACCAGGTAGTAGTTCAAGTGGTCGCGGCAGAAGGTGCGGTACGGCGCCATCAGCGGGTCGGTGGCGGCCAGGGCCTCCTTGCCGAACCGCTCCGCCATCTCCGTCCGCCGGTCGGCGTACAGCACAGCCATCAGCTCCGAGCACAGCACCGCGTTGGCGCTCATGTCCTGCGTCCGCACCGCCCGGAAGCCGGCCTCCTCGACCTCGGCGACGAGGGTGCTGAAGGGCCGCAGCGGCGGGCAGGTCCACAGCTTCGTGTACGCCGCCGACTCCTCCTCGGAGGGTGTGCCCCGCAGCGTGAACTCGGTGAACAGCAGATGCCCGCCCGGCTTGAGCACCCGCAGCGCCTCGCGCAGCGCCCGCGGCCGGTCGGACAGATGGGGGAGGCAGTCGATCGACCAGGCGGCGTCGAACGTCGCGTCGGGATGGCCGAGTTCCATGGCGTTGCCGTACGCGAAGTCCACGCGCTCGCCGGCCGCGTGGCCGTCGCGCCGTTCCTCGCACCGGGCCAGCTGTGTCTTGCTGACCGTGATGCCGGTGACCCGGCTGCCGGTGCGCTCCGCGAGGCGCAGCGCGGGGCCGCCGGTGCCGCAGCCGATGTCCAGGACGTGGGAGCCCGGTTCGGGGCGGAGCGTGTCGACGAGGAAGTCGGTCTGCCGGTCCTGCGCGAGGTCGGCGAGACCGACGAGCGAGGTGACGGGCGTCCGCGCGTCGTGCGGGACCAGCATGCCGATGTGCACGGCGGCCGACCCGAGCGTCATGGCGAGCAGGTCGCCGAACTGGTCGTACATCGCCCCGACTTCCTCGGGGGTGGGGGTCGAAGTTCCGTTCCCGGGGTGCTCGTTCGCGGCCAAGGTGCGTCTCCTCCCGACAGGTCCGGTTGATTCGGCAGTCTCGACCGTCTCCACAGGTTCGACAGTCTCGACAGCTTCAACCATCCATTGCACCTGCCACAGCCGCTCCCGTGACGACGGAGTCAAGCCATGAGTGCCGGAGGAAACGACCGACAATCGGAAGCCGGCATTCTGGATGAGCCGGATTAGCCACTGCAAGCATTTACGGGAACGGGAACTCCCTGCGAAAGGCCCTCGGAAAGGGTGCTCGCAGGCACTGCGGGATGCCTTACGATTGTCCGGCTTCTGTCACGGTGCCGCAGCACTTGATGGCTCATTTGTTCTCTCGTGGCGTCCTCGTGCTAGGAATACGGGGCGCCGCCGAGACGTGAACCGTCTCGTGTTGAACGCGTCGCACTGTGCTGTCAGTCGGGCCCACAAGGGGCCACAGGGGGAAGAGGTAAAACCGTAGTGAACCGCATGCGCACGTCTGCCGCAGTCCTGGCCACGGCCGGGGCGATCACCGCCGCTCAGCTCGGACTGGCTGGTTCCGCGTCCGCGTCGTCCGACGCTCCGTCCGCGTCGACCGCGTCGAAGGTCGCCCCGCGCAGCGCCGGCTGCCCGATCGACATCGTCTACACGTCGAGGTTCTACATCGGCTCGGGCGGCTGGGTGACGGGCAACGGCCTGTACTTCGGCCTGAAGAACAAGAGCAACAAGAGCTTCAAGAACGTCAAGTTCACGGTCACCAACGTCAAGAACGTTCGCTTCGGCACCGCCAAGGCGAAGGGTGGCGGCAAGATCACCCACAAGACCTCGAAGACCGTCACCGTCTACAAGAAGACGCTCAAGGCGAAGGCCGGCCTCGGCATTCAGGTGCGCTCGAAGCTGCTGAACAAGCGGTCCTACAAGGTCAAGTTCAGCGTGCGCGGCTCCGGCTGGAACTGCGCCGTGAACCAGGGCACGTGGGGCGCGTAACCACGCGCGCCGTGTGAGGCCCGGGGCGCGACCCCGGCCTGACGAGGTGCTTGCGGAGCCCGGTCGACCTCGGTCGGCCGGGCTCCGGCTATTTTGTCGCCGGGCGACAATGCTCGGGTACTGGTGGTCGACGGGGGCAGGAGCGACAGCGTGGACGTGACGGAGACAGACCTGCGGCTGAGCGACGGCCGTCAGTTGCACCTCTACGACACCGGGGCCGAGGGCGCCGACCCCCGCCGGACCGTCTTCTGGCACCACGGCACCCCGAACATCGGCGCCCCGCCCGTGCCGCTGTTTCCGGCCGCGTCCCGGCTCGGCATCCGCTGGGTGTCGTACGACCGTCCCGGCTACGGCGGGTCGACCCCGGCGCCGGACCGGGACGTGGCGTCGGCGGCCGCCGACACCCTGGCCGTCGCCGACGCGCTCGGCATCGGCGATTTCGCCGTCATGGGGCATTCCGGGGGCGGCCCGCACGCCCTGGCGTGCGGTGCGCTGCTGCCGGACCGGGTCCGGTGTGTGGTGAGCGCGTCGGGACTCGCTCCGTACGGCGCCGCCGGTCTGGACTGGTTCGCCGGCATGTCGGAGTCGGGCATCGCGTCGCTGCGTGCGGCCGCGGCGGGACGCGCGGCGGCGGAGGCGCACGCGGCGGCCGACGAGTACGACCCTGAGATGTTCGCGCCCGCCGACCACGAGGCGCTCGCCACCGGATGGTCGTGGTTCGACGAGGTCGTCGGCCCCGCGGTGGCCTCCGGCCCGGCGGGACTGGTCGACGACGGCCTGGCGTACGTCGCCCCCTGGGGATTCGACCCCGGCCAGGTCGCCGCCCCCGTCCTCGTCCTGCACGGCGGTGCGGACCGCTCCGTGCCCAGCAGCCACGCCCAGTGGCTCGCCGACCGCTGCCCGGCGGGGGAACTGTGGCTCGAACCGGCCGACGGACACATCTCCGTCCTCAACTCCGGCGCGGCCGCCCTGGAGTGGCTGGTGGAGCACTGCTGACCACGGGCGTTGCGGCGGCGAACGTATCGGAGACGTACACGGCGTAACTCATGATCTTGCCCCGCGTTGGTCCGCTCGGATCGGCCGGACCCCAGGGAGCCGGCCGATCCGCAGGGATCCGAACCGTCATCCTCCAGTGCCTCGACGCGGGGCCGTGGAGAACGCTCGAAGGAGTGCTCACCATGTACACCATCACCAAGAAGATCGCCGCCGGAGTCGGAGCCGTGGCCGCGGCCCTCGGCTGCGTCGTCACCGCGGGGCCTCCGGCCGCGGCCGCCGGCAAGTGGTGCAACCACTCCGTGTGCATCGAGACGTACGACAACGGCACGTACCTCGGCCGGGTGGAGGTGTCGGTCACCAACACCAACCAGCCCCACCGCATTTCGGCCCGCGTGTGGACCACCAACGGCTGGAGCGCCCACACGAAGACCGAGGACGTCGCCAAGTTCAGGACGTACCGGGACCAGGCATACCCGCAGCGGCACTTCCCGGCGGGCACCCGGCTCTGCGCGGAGGGCTTCCGCGGCGGCGCGAGCGTGGGCCTGCCCTGCGTGACCCTCACCAACTGAGCACGCCGACCTGACCAACTGGGCACGCCGACCCGACCAACTGAGCACGCCCTCCGACTGAGCCCGGCCGACGCCTCGGCCGGGCTCAGTCGCCCGCGCTGTCCTGGAGGAACCGCTCGACTTCGCTGGCGACCCCGGTCCTGGCCGACGACGCCCGGCCGCCGGTGCGGGTGGAGCCCTCGTGGACGCCGAGGCCGCCGGTCCAGACATAGCCGAACGCCGGCTCGTCGTCGATCCCCGGGCTCATCTGGATGTCGAGCTGTTTGAGCTTGGCGGCGGGCGCGGCCGCGTAGAGCGTCGCCGTCACGCGGCGCTGCGGGTACAGGTTGAAATCGCGGATCACGGCGCCGCCGAACTCGTCGACGAAGGCGCCGTGCCCGTCCCGGCCCACGCGGACGTCGTAGTGACGTGGGTGGTCGTACAGATCGATGTTGAAGTAGGTGGAGCCGCGGTTCTCGAAGGTGACGTCGAACGCGACATACGTCAGTCCCTTGGCGTCCTCGTCGCGCCCGCGCTGCGGCGTGGCCCTGCGGAGGTGGTGCAGGCGGACGCGCAGCCCGGCCCATTCCTTGGATTGGTACTCCTGCCAGTCCCCTACGACGTTTGGTATGTCCATCATTCCCACCTTTCCAGGCGTAAGCCTAGGAGGAACGGGGAGCACGGGAGCCGGTTCCGGGGGGTGATGACGACCACGCCGCTGCTGACGGCGCCCACGTGTCCGCCGCGGCGGAGCGGCTGGAGGGGGAGGGGCGGTCGGCGGCGTCGGCTCGCCGGCCGCCCCTCTTCTCATCGGTCCGTCACTTCCTGAGCCTGCAGACGGCCTTCGCGGTCTTGCCCGGGTCGCTCTCCGACCGGGCGGTGAGCGTGACCCGGTTGTGCCGCTCGGCGCCCGGCCGCGCGGTCACCGCGACATCGACCTCGACGGAGTCGCCGGCCCGGGCGGTGGCGAGACGGTTGGGCAGCCACGCGGACCAGCCGCGCCCGGAGGTCTTCGCCGACAGACGGTAGACGTCGGAGGCCAGGTACCGGTCCACGTTCTCCGGATGGCCGGGCTTCTGCGGCACGGTGCGGCCGGTGTTGTCCAGATCGAAGGTGCACAGCGCCCGGCGCTCCGGGTCGCCCTTGGCGTGGCCGCGGCCCAGGTGTGCTCCCCGGCGCTGCGGGCCCGCGCCGTCGAGTGACTTCACGGCCACGGTGTACGAGAGCACGCCGGAGCGCGTGCGCCGCAGGTCGAGTACGTAGAAGTGCAGCCGGTTGGCACGGTCGACGTACTCGTACTCGCTGCCGGAGTCCGCCCCGGCGTGCAACAGCGCGTCACTGAGCTGCCGGTAGTCGCCCATGGTGATCTTCTGCGGGGTGCCGTCGGGGCGCTTGAAGTCGACCATGTCGATGTCTTCGGGGTGCGAGTCGACGACCCAGGCGAACGGGGCCCGGTCCTCGTTCTTGGTCTTGCTGAGCAGCACGCCGTTGTCGGGGGTGAAGGAGTCCATGCCCATGCGGTCGACGACCTCGACGGTGTAGTTGTCGTAGCCGCCGCCGTCGCACAAGGGGTCCTTGGCCGGATCGCAGGCGGGGGACAGGTCCCGGCCCATGGCGATGTTGACGCCGCTGAGGCCCTTGTCGCCGGGCGGCGCCGAGCGCGCGGTGACGCGGGCGACGACCGTGCCGGAGTCCTTGAGCGCGTCGCGGTCGAGCCGGAGCACGTTCTTCTCGTCGACGATGCCGAGCTTCAGCTTGTCGCGCAGGACGTGCTGGGCGCCCATGGAAGCGCCGTTGGCGGCCGGGATCTGCCAGCGGGTGTGCGGGCCGCCCGGGCCGTTGAACGAACCGCGCGACAGCATGCTCCAGATCCCGGTGTAGGCGCGGCGCAGCGGTTTGCCATAGGGGTTGTTGTAGTTGTCGGCGATCCCCAGGATGTGGCTGAGCTCATGGGCGTACACGCCCATGCCGGAGCTCTCGGCCTGGGTGGAGGAGCCGTTCGAGGCGTTGGGCCAGATACGGGCCGCGGCGGCCCATGAAGTCCACGGCACATAGCGGGTGTTCGCGGAGTTGCCGCCGGTGGCGATGGGGGCGGGCGGGCCCCACTTCGCCGGTACGTCCTGCGGCGATGAGAACTTCATCTGCCCGAACTCCTGCCACACGGACGACTCGTCCTGCCCGGCGGTGAGGTAGAAGATGAAGTCGTACTTCGCGGCCTCGCCCGCGCCGACGTCCGCGACCCAGGCCGCCTTGCCGTCGGTGCGGATGTTCTTGCCGCAGGAGCTGCCGCTCGGGCACGCGCCCGGGTTCATCTGGGGCTCGATGCCGTACTGGAACGACTTGTGCGGCATGCGGTAGACGCCGAAGGAGGTGAGGTCGACGCCGATGCGGCCGCCGGAGTCCTCCATCCAGTACTCGTTGATGGTGTGTCCGCGGTTGAGCGCGCCGGGCTTGTTGAGGAAGTCCCGGTAGAACGCGGGCAGTTGACTGCGCGGTATGTCCGACGCGCCGACCTGCGGATTGCCGAACAGGGTCGACCCGGCGGGCTTGCTGACCGTGAACTCCTCGTCGGGGTAGTCGAGAAGGACCAGGGCGCCCTTGAACGTGCGCTGCGTCGGCTCCAGTTCCGGATCGGCCCAGTCGGTGCCGGGCACGGACCGGTAGTCGGCCCACGTCATGTCGTCGGGGTTCTGCCAGCGCTGCGGGTCGATGGGCCGCACGAGGGGCGGCCGGTCCGCGGGCTCGGGGGCTGCCTGTACGGGGCCGACGGCCAGCGGGGAGACGAGGAGTCCCAGCAGCGCGGCGAGGAGCCCTGCGCGGCGGGCGCGTCGCACGCGTCGGGTTCGGTCGACTCGGCGGGCTTGGGCTTGGGCTGGGGCCGGGCGGGCTTGGGTGTGAGGCGTTCTGGCGCGGCGTATGGGTGTACGGCGGAGGAACAAGGCTCACCTCTTGCCTGAAGGGTGTGGACAAGAACATGACAAGCCGGTCAGCGGTACTTTCCGCCGTGCCCGGTGGGGAGTCAACAGGCTTTTGGGCCGGGTTTGTCTGGTGGGGTGACCCTTGCGTCTCTCGGGGCGGAGGCGGGGACCGCCGCTCGCCGTACCGCCCGCCGACGGAAACTCACGCGCACCAGCCGCACGACCACCGCTACCGCCCGGGTGCCGGGCACCCGGTGCTCAGCGCGAGGCCAACAGCGCGTCCGCCTCCCGCCCGAAGAGCCAGGAGGCCGCCCGCGCGAGCACCGGGTCCACGAACCGGGGCAGCCCACGGACCCGCAGCTCCTCGCGCCAGATCACCCGCGAGCCCCGGCCCCGCGCGTGCACCTCTATCTCCGCCCACCCCGTCACCGCCGAGCCCCGCTTGACCAGACGGCACAGCCCGCGCCGCCCGTCCGCATCCGGAGGCTGCCAGACGGTCACCTCCATCGGGTCGTCGAAGGCCAGCGGCCCGACCCCGGAGCGTGCGGTGAACACAGTGCCCTCCCCGTACAGCGGGGTGCCGGAGACGGTGACCCGCGTCAGGGGCACCGCCCGGCCGTGCCGCTCCCAGTCCGTCAGGCGCCGCCACGCCTCGTCCGGAGCGAGCGGGGTGGCGCGTTCGACGCGGAAGAAGGCCATGGGGTGATCGTAGGCACGCGGGTGGGCGTGGCACCGGCGCGGTGGGCGCCCGCGACGTGGAAGGGCGCGGCTGCCCCGCCGACGAGAGCAGCCGCCCGCCCACCGCACCGCCTGAGGGGGGAGGCGGCGCGGACGCCCGTGCCTGGCAGCGGGGGACTCCATTCCTCGCTGCCGGCGCCCACCAACGCTCCCGGCCCTCGGGCGGCTGCCACATCGTCGCGAGCGACCGCGGGTCCCGGCATCCGTAACCCGCCGGGATCCGTATACGTAGCGCCGGCGCCGGGCGCGGCGGGCGGCGAGGGGGTTACGTACGTACGCCGTCCCTGCCGGGGGAGTGTCAGCCGTCGAGCGTGCCGGGGATCTCCGCGCGCGACCGGAGGCCCAGCTTGGTGAGGATGCGCTCGACGTGCGTGTCCGCGGTCCGCTTGGAGATCACGAGGCGCTCGGCGACCTCGCGGTTGGAGAGCCCGCGCGCCACCAGCTCGGCGACTTCGCGCTCGCGCGGCGTGAGGGGGTCGGCCGCACGCCCCTGACGGGACCCGGGTACGCACCGCGCCGAGGGCGGCAGGTCCGCGTCCGCGCGCACCGCCGCCAGGATCTCCGTCCCCGTCATCCGCGCCCCCACCCCGTGCCAGCGCGCGAACGCCGTGCCGCCCAGGGCCTCCCGCACGGTCCGCTGCGCCGACTCCTGCTGCTCCAGGAGCGAGGGCAGCATCGCCACCGGATCCCCCGCCAGACGGCGCGCGCTCTCCGCGTAGCCCAGGAGCCAGGCCGCCCGCGGATACCGCTGCTGCCGGGCCGCGTACCAGGCGAGCCCCAGACAGGACAGCGCCGCCACCAGCACGTCCCCGACCTCGCTCGCCGCGTCCAGGGCGCGGCGCAGCGACGGTGCGCCGTCCTCGTATCGCCCGGCGAGCCACAGGATGATGCCCTGCACCATCAGCGTGGTGGCGTAGAGCTGACGGTCCCCGCTGTCCTTGAGGTGGGCGAGGCCGGTCCCGCAGAGGTCCAGGGCCCCCTCGGTGTCGCCGAACACGGCCCGCACCAGGGCGCCTTCGCTGTGCATCACGCTGATGCCCAGCGGGTCGCCGGCCGCCATGATCCGCTGCCGCCCCCGCTCCAGGTCGGCCAGGCCCTCCTCGACCTCGCCGCCGAACGCCCGCATCGCACCGAGATACGGATCGGCGAACAGCACCACGCGCTCCTCGCCGCACCGCTCCGCCACCGCCCGCGCCTCCTCGAAACGGCCCGGCGCCACCGCCAGATCACCGCCCCAAACGGCTAGGACCCCGCCGAGCAGCAGGCCCCAGGCCCGCTCCCCGCAGTCCTCGGGCACCTGGGCGAGCCCCTTGTCGATCCAGTAGCGCCCCTCCGACAGCGTCCCCGCCGCCCGCCAGAACGTCACCAACTGGGCGGCCAGCCACAGCCCTTGGCGCGCCAGGCCCGCTGTGGCGTACGCGTACCCCAGCGCGGCGCGGACGTCCGCGACCTCGGCGCGCACCGTCCGGTACAGCCCGGCCTGCGCGTCGGTCAGCAGCTCGTCCCACAGCCGTTGGCCAAGGCGCCGGTAGTACGCGAAGTGCGCCTCCCGCACCGACGCCGCGCTCTCCGTCCCGGCCAACTGCTCGGCGCCGTAGGCACGGAGAGTGTCGAGGAGCCGGTAGCGCCCCGCCTCCCCGCTGAGGTGCTGCACCACCGACTTGTCGACGAGACCGACCAGTGTCTCCAGCACCTCCTCGCGCGGCAGCGCCCCGCCCGCGCACACCTCCTCCGCCGTCGCCAGCTCGAAGGACCCGGCGAACACCGAGAGCCGCACCCACAGTTCGCGCTCCTGGGGTACGCACAGTTCGTACGACCAGTCGATGGCCGTACGCAGCGTCTGATGCCGGGCGAGCGCCGTGCGCCGGCCCCCGGTCAGCACGCCGAAGCGCTGGTCGAGCCGGGCCACGAGATGGGCCAGCGGCACCGCCCGCAGCCGCACCGCCGCCAGTTCCAGGGCCAGCGGGATGCCGTCGAGACGGCCGACGAGGGCGCTCAGTTGGGCCCGGTTGTCCTCGTCGGCCGCGAAGCCCGGTGCCACGGCGATCGCGCGCTGCACGAACAGCTCGACCGCGTCCTCGGCGGCGAGCGGCGCGATGGTCAGGCACTGCTCGCCGGGGACGTCCAGCGGCTGCCGGCTGGTGGCGAGCACGCACGCGTCGGCCGCCTCCCGCAGGAGGACGTCGCACAGCATCGCGCACGCGTCCACGAGGTGTTCGCAGGTGTCCAGGACGATCAGCAGCCGCCGTCCCCGCAGGTGGGCGACGACCGCGTCGAGCGGTTCCATGCCCGGCTGCTCGGGCAGTTCGAGGACGGCGGCGAGTGTCGCCGGCACGAGCTCCGGATCCCGCAGCCCCGACAGCTCCGCGAGCCACACCCCGTCCGGGAACCGTTCCCCGAGCCCGTCGGCCGCCCGCAGCGCCGTACGGCTCTTGCCGACCCCGCCCGGCCCCACCAGGGTGACGAGCGGCGCCTGGGTGAACGCCTCCTGGACCAGGGCGATTTCCTCGGCCCGCCCGACGAAGCTGGTCCGCTCGACGGGCAATTGCCCGCCGCGCCGCTGCCCGAACCCGAATCCCATGCCGCCGCCCCCGTGCCCCTCGTCCACCGTCTCGACCGCCGCTCGCGCCACGCGTCGCCGTCGAGTCAGAGCGTAGGCGTACGGATGCGCCCTGTTAACGGGATCAGGGGCCTTCGGTGACGCGGCGCCGGGCACTAAAGTGAAACGGTGACCGCCCTGCCTGAGAACCCGCCGCCCGTGCTCAGCGAAGACGACCGCGAAGCGGCCGTGCAGCGTCTGCGGGAGGCGTACGCGGAAGGGCACATCTCGCACGAGGAGATGGACGAACGCCTGGACCGGGTGCTCACCGCCAAGACGCACGGCGAACTCGCGCCGGCCCTGGCCTCGCTCCCGCTCCCGGCGGAGCAGGAGGCCGACGCCACCGTCACGATCGGCGCCATGAGCGGACGGATCAAACGGGGCGGCGCCTGGCGGGTCCCGCGCACCCTCAAGGTCGAGTCCTCGATGGGGCGGGTGCACCTGGACCTGTCCCGTGCGGTCATCGAGCATCCGGTGGTCGACATCGAGCTCCAACTCGGCACCGGCAGGGCCAAGATCACGGTGCCTCATGACGCGGACGTCGACCTCAATGGTGTGCGTGCCATGTGGAAGGACCCGCACGACAAGACCGGGCAGCCCCCTCGCCCCGGCGGCCCGAAGATCAGGATCTCCGGGACCATGGGGATGGGCCGGCTGAAGGTCCGCCGCGCGAGGCGTTGAACGCTGCCGCCCCCGCGTAGGGCGGACTCGGCGGCGGGAAACGCGTTCGCCGCCGCCGAGGAGTGCGGCCTGCCGGGCCGTGCGGTCGCGCCGGAAGCGGCTCAGACGACCATGACCCGGCGCCCGCGCGTGTGACCGGCCCGGCTGTCGATGTGCGCCGCCGCGGCGTCGGCGAGCGCGTACGCCTTCTCGACCGGGATGTGGAGCCTTCCCCGCGAGATGAGGCCGACGGCCTCGGCGAGCGCGTCCGGCACGCTCCCGGCCACGCCGGAGAATCGGACCCCGAGGTCGGGGGCGCCGAGATCGGCGATGGAGATCACCTTCTGCGGGTCCCCGGTCAGCTCCACGAGCTCGCGGATCACGCCCGAGCCGGCCAGATCGAGAGCCGCGTCGACCCGGCCGAGCTGCCGCACCCGCTCGACCCAGCCCTCGCCGTATGTCGTGGCGAGGGCACCCAGGCCGCGCAGATAGTCCTGGTTCGCGGCCCCGGCCGTGCCGATCACCGTGATGCCGCGGTCGCGGGCGATCTGCAGCACCGCCGATCCGACTCCGCCGGACGCGCCGCTGACCAGCAGCGTCTGTCCGGCCTGTACCCCGACCTCGCGGATGAGGCGCAGCGCGGTCTCCACCACGGAGGGGTACCCGGCCGCCTCTTCGAACGACAGCCCCTCGGGCATGCGGGCCCAGGCCGACAGGACGGCGAACTCGGCGTAGGTGCTGGAGCCTTCGCCGAACACGCGGTCGCCGACCTCGACCCCTTCGACGCCCTCGCCGACCTCGTCCACCACCCCGGAGGCGTCCAGCCCGACTCCGGCGGGCAACTCGATCGGATGGGCACTCAGGATCTGGCCTTCGCGGACCCGCCAGTCGACGGGGTTCACGCCCGCCGCCCGCACGGCGATACGTATCTGGCCGGGGCCCGCGTGGGGCTCCTCGGCGTCTATGAGTTGCAGGACGTCCGGACCGCCGAACTCGGCGAAGCTCACTTTCTTCATGCCGCCGACCGTAACACTAACGGTTAGGGTTTAGAAACCGTTACGGCTTTGTATCTGATAGCGTCGGGGCATGACCGTGACGTCCGGACGCCGCGAGCGCAAGAAGGCCGCGACCCGCCAGAAGATCGCTGACACCGCCCTGCGGCTCTTCCTGGAACGCGGGTACGACGCGGTGGGCATCCGAGACGTGGCCGCCGAGGCCGACGTGGCCGTCACCACGGTCTTCTCCCACTTCGCCTCGAAAGAGGCATTGGTGTTCGAGCAGGACCAGGACTTCGAGCGACGCCTCACGCAGGCGGTCACCGGCCGGGAGCCGCACGAGCCGCTCATCCCCGCCCTGCGCCACGAGGTCCTCGCCCTGGTGCGTCACTGCACGGCGGAGGGCGCCGCCCCCATCTGGCGCATGATCGACGCGTCTCCCGCCCTGCGGGAGTACGAGGAGTCGATGAGGCTGCGCCACGCGGAGTCGCTGGCAGCGTCCATCGCCGCCGACCCCGGCCTATCAGCGACCACGACGGCCTGCCGGACGATCGCGAGGTTCGTGATCGACGCCTATTCCCTGGCCCGTGAGGCGGCCGATCCGGAGCCCGCGGTGGACGAGATCTTCCGGATGATCGAGGCGGCCTGGGAGGTCGCCCTCCCTCCTCGGTGCGCGTAAGGACCCTCCCGGAGCGGTCCGCTGCGCTGCTTGCCTTCGGCGGCGCCGGAGCGTACGCGGCGGCGGACTCAACGGCCCAGGAGGCGCCAGGAGCTTGCCCCCGTACCTCGGCATGCACCGAAGGAGGGGTTTACGGAACGGGCCCTTCAGCGGCCCGCCGCAGACGGCGGATCCTCAGGTGAAGGCTGCCTCTTCGTACGCGGAGCGGTAGCACGGACGCCTCACCAGCACCACTGAGGCCCAACCGTCGAGGAGCGACGCCATGGCAGTACAGAAGAGGACGGTCCGGAGCCTGCTCGCCGCGTGCGCCGCGCTGGCGCTGGCGACCGCCCTGCCCGCAAGTAGCCAGGCCGCCACCGGCAAGTTCTACTACACAGGCACGGACGGATCGAACAACTTACTCGTCAACCCTCCGGACGGCATCTGCCTCGACCTCACCAGGATCTCGCTCGGCGTCGACAACCAGACGGACAGCAAGGCCACGCTGTACACCGGCTCCGGCGTCTTCCGCTGCCAGGGCACCAAGGAAGTCGTACCGGCGGGAACGGGCGTGACCTGGGGAACTTACCGCCCCAACAGCGTGTGGTTCGGAGCCGGGGCGCCCTAGAGCGTGCGTGCGTCGCACCGCTGACGAGCCGACTCCACCACCTGCCCCGGTGGGGCCTGACGGGCGGAGGCTAGGCTGCGGCGCATGGACATCGTGATCCCGCTCTTCGACCACTTCGAACCGCTCGACGCGATCGGGCCGTACGAGATCCTCGCGTACGTGCCCGGCGCCACGGTGCGGTTCGTCACCGCCGAACCGGGCCTGGTACAGGACGTGTTGGGGTCCCTGCCGGTGCACGTCCCGACCAGGTACTCCGAGGTGGAGCGCTGCGACGTCCTGCTGATCCCGGGCGGAGGCAGCTTCAAGACCATGGTGGACGACGCCGAATTCCTCGGCTGGGTGCGCCGGATCCACGCCGGCACCCGCTTCACCACCTCGGTGTGCACCGGTTCCCTGGTGCTCGGCGCGGCCGGCCTGCTGGACGGCCTGACCGCGACCACCCACTGGAACGCGGCCGCCGACCTGGAGTCGTACGGCGCTGTCTACACCCCCGAGCGGGTGGTCCGGCACGACCGGGTGATCACATCCGCCGGTGTCTCCTCCGGCATCGACATGGCCGTCCAGCTGGCCGCGCTGCTCACCGACGACGTGACCGCCCAGGCGATCCAGCTCTACACCGAGTACGACCCGCAACCCCCCTTCGACACCGGCTCGGTGGCCAAGGCCCCGGCCGAGGTGCTCGAACGGGCCCGCACTCTGGGCTAGGCCGTGTTTCTAAGTAGGCGGCCTACTGGTCGCGCTTGGGCCAGACGGGGCCCTGGTCGGTCCAGACGACACCCTTGTTGCGGCAGAGGCAGAAGGGGTGGCCGATGGGGTCGGTGTAGACGCGGAAGCCGTAGCCGTTGGGGCCGACGCAGTCCCGCTGCAGGGTCGCGCCGAGGGCCAGGACGCGGCGCTGTTCGGCCTCGATGTCGTCCACTTCGAAGTCGAGGTGGAACTGCTTGGGGTGCTCGCTGTCGGGCCACTGCGGGGCGCGGTAGTCCTCTACCTGGATGAAGGCCAGTTCGAGCTCGCCGAGCTGGATACCGGCCCAGTGCTCGTCGCTGCTGTCCTTGACCGGGAGCCCCGTCACCTCGGAGTAGAAGGCTGCCAGCTTCATCGTGTCCGGGCAGTCGATGATGAAATCGGTGAGTCGTAGCATTCCGCGATCTTGCCACACGTTCGAATGAGCCGGACTGTGAGAAAGGCCCTGGCCGAGCCCCGAGCTGGGGCGTTCCGTCAGTAGACGATGGACACGATCTGACAGGCGGCTTCGGCCAGTTGAAGGTCGCCGTGGACGCGGGCGCGAGCGAGGGCGGTGCCCGGCTGGACGCGGCGGGTGCACAGCTGCCAAGCGGTCTCCGCGTCCAGGTGGACGATCGCGGTGGGGTCCTCGGTTGCGACCTCGGCCAGGGACCAGCGGACTTCGGTGGCGGTGGCGGTGGCGGTGGCCGGGGCCGGGGTGGCTGTGGCGGCCCAGGTGCCGCCGGACGGGCCGTCGATCCGTACCTGGACCTGTGTGCCGACCGGCGCGTCGGTGGTGCGCATGGTGTGGGGCAGCGCCCGCATGAAGGTGTCCAGGACCACGGTCAGGAACCGCGGGTCGGGGTCGGTGTGCAGGCCGACGGCGTGGCGGATCTGCTGACGGTGGGTCCAGAACTCGGTGAAGTCGCGGGCACTGTCCAGCCACATCGGCGCCGGGTCGGCCCCGGCCCAGGACACCCCCAGCGACGGGGCGTCGGGCGTGGTCCTCTCGAAGAATCGGGCGACCTGCCCGCCGACCAGGTCCAGGGTGTCGGTGAGCGCGGCCGGACTCACCCGGCGGCAGGCGTCGACCCACTCCTGGTTGATGCGGTGGATGAACGCCTCCAGCGTCTCCGCGGGCGCGAAGGCGGGGCCTTCCTGGTGTCCGTCGCGGTCGCGGGCGAGGCGCCCGTAGAAGTCGCCCAGGAGATGCGCGGCGAGATCACGCACGGTCCAGCCCGGCACTGCCTCCTCGCTCCAGTCGGCGGGCGCCAGTCCCCGCAGCGTGGCCATCAGGGCGGCCTGCTCGGGAGCGAAGAGCGAGCGGGCGTCGATCGGCGCACCGAGCCAGGCATGGTCCGGCGCGCCAGTCAGCTGGAAGTTCATGCCGAAACCTTGCCAACCAGACGACGGGTCATCCACTGAATATCCCCCACGGAACATCCCCCACGGCGTGCCCTCACCGCCACGCGGTCCGCGAGCTCCGCGTCGAACGGCGGGGCATCCTCACATGTTCTCGGCGCCCGCTCTGATCGCTTCGCGGATGCGGAAGTACGTCCCGCAGCGGCAGATGTTGCGGATGTTGTCGAGGTCGGCGTCGGTGATCCGGCGGCCTTCCTGGGCGACGCGGCGGACGAGGGCGACGGCGGTCATGATCTGGCCGGGCTGGCAGTAGCCGCATTGGGCGACGTCCTGGTCGAGCCAGGCTTGTTGCATGGGGTGCAGGTCTTTGCCGACGGTGGCGGGGAGCCCTTCGATGGTGGTGACCTCGTCGGTCGGGCGCAGCTCTTTGACGGGGATGGCGCAGGGGTTGGCGGCCTTGCCGTTGAGGTGGCTGGTGCAGGCTTTGCAGACGTTGATGCCGCAGCCGTACTTGGGTCCGGTGATGCCGAGGATGTCGCGCAGCACCCACAGCAGACGCTCGTCGTCGTCGGCTTCGACGGTGATCTGCTCGCCGTTGAGGCGGAAGGTGTGCTCGGGCACGGAATCTCCAAGCTGTCAGGGGAGGGGACGGTGGACGTTTCGGCCGGTACAACGGGTCTGGTCCGGTTCAGCGGGTGTGGTCCAGGCCGTCGGTGGGGGAGGCGGGGATGGGCGGGACGGTCGGCTTCGGTACGAAGGAGAGGGTGCCGTGGTTGATCGGGAAGCTGGTCGGCATGGTGCCGGTGGCGCGGCCGTAGGCGCAGGCCACGGCGGCCATGGAGGTGGCGACGCCGAGTTCGCCGGCGCCGCCGGGTCTGTCGGAGGCGGAGGGCATGATGATGATCTTCAGTTCCGGCGGGGTGTTCCACTGCCGGGTGTAGAAGTAGTTGTCCCAGCTGGCTTCGAGGAAGTAGCCGTCGCGCAGATGCAGGCTCGAGGTGAGGGTCTGGGCGATCCCGTCCATGAGGCAGCCCATCATCTGGGCCTCCAGGCCCCGGGGGTTGACGGTGAGGCCGACGTCCACGGCGAGGACGGCTTTGGTGACGCGGGGGCCGGTCACGCCGTCGCGGATGGGGCGGTCGACGGTTTCGGGACGGCAGTCGATCTCGACCAGCACCGCGCTGGCGGAGTGGTATTCGGAGTGGAAGGCGATGCCCTGCGCGGTGCGGGCCGGCATGGTGCGGCCCCAGTCCCCGGCCTCGGCCACCTTCTCCAGCACCGCCCGGGCACGGTCGTCGCGCAGGAAGTCGCGACGGAACCGGAAAGGATCCTTGCCCATTTCCGAGGCGAGCCGGTCGACGATGAGTTCACGGGCACATACGACGTCGGGGGAGTAGACGCCGCGCATGCTGCCGGTGTTGAAGCTCTTGTCCGTCTCGCTGAGCAGGCGGCTGTGGTGGCCGAAGTTGTACGGCATGGACTGCGAGAGGTGGAAGAAGGTCTGCGAGAAGCCGATGTCGCCGACGGGCAGCTTCGCGGCCAGGGCGGTGAAGACCTCGCCGAGCCCGTGGCCGAGGTCGGTGGACACGCTGGTGTGGCGCTGTTTGTAGCTGAGGACGGTGTTGCCGAGGTAGGCGGCGCGGACGCGTGAGGTGGCCATGGGGTGGGTGCGTCCCTGGCGGGCATCGTCGGCCCGGTGCCACATGAGCTTGACGGGTTTGCCGATCTTCTGGGATATCTCGGCCGCTTCCAGCGCGGCGTCGAAGAACAGCTTGCGGCCGAAGGAGCCGCCGCCCTCCGTGACGTGCACGGTCACCGCGTGGGGCGGGAGCTTGAGGCGGGCGGCGATGGCCTGCTTGGCGACGATCGGCGCTTTCAGGCCCGACCATATCTCCGCCCGGTCCGGCCGGACGTCGGCGATGGCGCAGTTGGGCTCCAGCGCGCTGTTGCTGCGGAAGCGGAAGGTGAACCTGGCCTCCACCGACGGCGTGAGCGGCGGCAGCAGCCCGAGCGGCTGCTCGGCGGCCCGCAGCGTCTTGAGGACCGTCTCGTCGGACTTGCCCTCCGCGGTGCCGGGTTTCCACGACACGCGCAGGGCGCGGACGGCCTTGACGCACTGGCCGAAGGTCCGCGCGCGCACCGCGACGCCGGTGGAGACGACCGCGACATCGGTGACACCGGTCATGGCGCGGACTTCGTCGAGGTTGGCCACGGAGGCGACGGTGCCGTTGATGGTCGGCGGTCGGCAGACCATGGTGGGTCTGGCGTCGGGTATGTCGAGGTCCAGGGCGAACTTCTTGCGGCCGGTGACGGCGGCGAGCGCGTCGATACGGTTGTGCGGCCGGCCGACGACCTTGAACTGCTCGCGCTCCTTGAGTTCCACCGACACCCGCCGTGCCTGGTCCCCGGCGGCCTTCCCGGCGAGAGCGCCGATGCTGACACTGCCGCCCCCGGGGGCGGTGATGACACCGGCCCTGAGCTTCAAGTCACCGACCGGCGCGCCGAGTTCGCGTGCCGCGGCCTCAAGGAGTCGTCGCCGGGCGACAGCGGCGGCGACGCGGACGGGGGTGTAGGTGGAGATGGTGGTGTTGGAGGCGCCGGTGAGCTGGTTGAACAGCAGCTCGGGGCGAGCGTCGGCCAGGGTGACGCGCACCCGGTCGAGGGGGAGGTCCAGTTCCTCGGCGATCAGCATGGCCGTCGAGGTGGTGATGCCCTGGCCGACCTCGGCGCGGGGCAGGGCGAAGGACACGGTGCCGTCCTGGTGGACCTCGACGGTGATCAGGTTCGAGGTCGGCAGTGCCGCCAGGGTCATCACGTCGTTGAGGTCGACCAGTTCGGTGATCTCCGGCGACGGAAGCTCCCCCGACGGCATCCCCGCCGGGGTCTCCGCCGCGGCCGACGCCGTCGCCGCCGGGGCGAGTTCGGCGGCGGTCACCAGGGTCGGGGCGGCCAGCACATAACCGAGAAACCGACGCCTCCCGAGCCCTGGCACACCCGGCTCGGACGCAACCGGACGATCAGCTCTGGTCATCGCCTGCCCCATACCGCGTAGTTCATCTTCGTCCCATCTCGACGGTGCGTGCGACACGTGTGGATCACGGAGTGCGTAGGGTGCCTGCGGTTCGCCCGGTTCAGTGTGGTCGGTTCGTGTCGGGGATCTCAAGATGGATGGGCCGGCCCTCGGACAGGAAGAGCAGGACGAACTTGCGGATGGCTTCCTCCATCGCCCAGGCGGCCTCCGGGACCAGGGGCAGTGGGATCAGCTTCTCCCGGAAGGCCACCAGAAGCGGCCAGGCCGTCGAGATCAGCGGCTGCCAGAACGGTTCCCTGGAAAGGCCGATCATGTCGCCGATCCGGTCGCCGAGCGTGTACCGGGAGAAGGCGCTGACCAGGGGCCGTGTCACACCGGCGTCGAGCTCGGCGACGATGTCGAGGAGCACCTCGGTGAGCTTGACGCCCTCGTCCGTGCGGCCGAGGACGGGGTCGAGGAGCTGCCTGGACTGGGCGTCGGCCGCCTCCCACGTGGCGGGGATGTATTCGTCGCGGACGCCGAGCATGTGCGCGGTCACCTGCCACACGTGCAGGTAGGCATCGGACTCGGCGCGGGAGACCGGGACCTTCCAGTCGTTCAGCTTGCGCATGACGAACGTGGCCAGGCTGTGCCAGGTGACCATCACGTCCGCCTGGCTGATGGGGATCTTCTGGCCGCCGCTGGTGTCGGTCCAGCCCGGCGACTTCGGCAGCAGGTTGCGTACGGCGGCGTGCACGAGCCGCGTCCGCACCGCGGTCACGATCATGGAACCCTGGGGCTGGAAGGCGTCCAGGTCCCCGACGTCGTACCCGAGTTTCGCGGTCTTGGCGATGCGGTCCTTCATGTCCGCGCCGCCCTTGGAGTAGTAGACGGCGCGCGCCTCGCGGGGGATGGCGGTGCTCATCAGGCCGCTGCCGAGTCCGTAGAGGGCACCGACGTAGATTCCCTTGGTCTTGTTGAACAGGGCGGCGGTGTCGAGCTTCTTCTGGTCGGCCCAAGGGGGAAGCCGGCGCGCCTTGTCCATGAACTGCCGCAGATCCTGGGGGAGTCCGGCGGGCAGTGGCTGGTCGTTGCGGGTCCAGGTGCGCAGGAGTTCGTTGACCTTGGGTACGTCGCCTCGGCGGAGGATCGCGCCGAGGAGCTGGTCGGCCTCGTCGTCCCACACCCACTGGGGGTCGGTGCCCGCGCCGGATCCGGCCACCGAGCCGCTCGCCGCCCAGTTCCAGGCGGACCGCGCGCCCGCCGGCGACGCCAGGCCGAGCGCACCGAGTGCTCCCAGGGCCCCGCCCGTGAGCAGCATCTTGCGCCTGCTGAGTTCGTCCATGCTCGGAACTCCTCCTTGAGTCCAGGTGGCTGACGGCCGGTCAGGCGGGCCGGTTGGTGTCGGGGATCTCGATGTGCACCTCGCGGCCCTTGGAGAGGTAGAACAGGATGTACTGGCGGGCCGCTTCGTCGATCGTCCAGGCGATCCTCGGCACCAGGGGCAGCTTGATCAGTCCCTCGCGGAAGGCCACCAGCGGGGGCCAGGCGGTCTTGATCGCCGCTTCCCAGAACGGCTCGCGGGGGATCCCGTCCCAGTCGGCGATCCGGTCGCCCACGAGATACCGGGCGAAGGCGTTGACGAGGGGGCGGTCGACGCTGCCGGGGCTGGTCTGCTCGGCCAGCTGGCCCAGCAGGATGTCGGTCAGCTCCACGCCTTCACGGGTGGGGCCGAGGACCGGGTCGAGGAGCTGCTTGGACTGCGCCTCGGCCGCTTCCCAGTTCGCGGGGATGTATTCGTCACGGATGCCGAGCATGTGTGCCGTCACCTGCCACACGTGCAGATATGCCGCGGACTCCGCCGAGGTGATCGGGACCTTCCATTCCCGCATCTTGCGCATCGCGTAGGTGGGCAGTGTGTGCCAGGTGACCAGCATGTCGGCCAGGCTGATGGGGATCTTCTGGCCGTCGCCGGTGTCGGTCCAGCCCGGCGACTTCGGCAGCAGGTTGCGTACCGCCGCGTGCACCATCCGGGTCTTCACCGCCTCCACGACGCAGGTGCCGTCGGGCCGGTACGCGTCGAGGGCCCCGACGGCGAAGCCCAGCTTGCTGGTCTTGGCGACCCGGTCCTCCATGTCGGCGCCGCCCTTGGAGTAGTAGACGGCGCGCGCCTCGCGGGGGATGGCGGTGCTCAGCATGCCGCCACCGATGCCGTTGAGCACGTTGAGGTAGAAACCCCTGGTCTCGTTGAACCGGGCGGCCGTTTCGAGCTTGTTCCGGTCGGCCCAGGAGGGGAGCCGGCGCGCCTTGTCCATGAACTGCCGCAAGTCCTCGGGCAGTCCGTCCGGGAGCGGCTGGTCGTTGCGGGTCCAGGTGCGCAGCAGCTTGTTGACCTTGGGTACGTCGCCTCGGCGGAGGATCGCGCCGAGGAGCTGGTCGGCCTCGTCGTCCCACACCCACTGGGGGTCGGTGCCCGCGCCGGATCCTGCCACCGAGCCGCTCGCCGCCCAGTTCCAGGCGGACCGCGCGCCCGCCGGCGAGGCCGCGCCGAGCACGCCGAGCGCTCCCAGCGCTCCGCCCGTGAGCAGCATCTTGCGCCTGCTGAGTTCGTCCATGCCCGGGACTCCTCCTTGAGTCGCCTCAACCTTGGCTGATACTCTGATACATATTCTGTATCTGCGTATCACCGAGAGAAGCACAACCCGGAACGGAGCACCAGACTCCGGGGCCAACTTCTTCCGTTGCCCGGCCCGCGCCCTTAGGGCGTGTCCGATGGGTCGGCGTGGAACGGCGACTTCTGCGCCCCAAGAAAGGCGACTGTGGAACCTGCATTTCCCTTCCTCGTCACACCGGAGGATTCGGGCTCGGTGCTGGAGCGCGCGTTCACCGAGGCCGCCGAGCGGGTCGACGACAACGACGCGACGACCACCCGTGTGCTCGACGCCGCCTTCGAGCAGTTCTGCCGCCTGGGCATCCGGCGGTCCACCATGGAGGACGTGGCCCGGCGCGCGGGGGTCTCCCGGATCACGGTCTACCGCCGCTTCGCCTCCAAGGACGCACTGGTCGAGCAGGTCGTGCAACGCGAGTTCCGGCGCTACTTCGACCAGTTCATCGTCGACGTCCAGGGCGCCGAGTCCGTCGCCGACCGAGTGGTTCTCGGCTTCGTGAGCTCACTGCGGGCCATCCGCGGCAACCCCCTCATCGGCGGTCTGATGGAGGCCGAGCCCGATGTCGTCGTGCCGTCCATGACCAGCGACGGCGGCCGAACCCTGGCCGTCGTGCGGCAGTTCGTCGCGGGCAGGCTGCGCCGGGAGCAGCAGGCGGGCAACGTCGCCCGCGACGTGGACGTGGACGTCGTGGCCGAGATGATGGTGCGGGTCTCGGCATCCTTCCTGGTCATCCCCAGCCACGTCATCGACCTCGACGACGAGGACCAAGTGCGGGCGGTGGCCCGGCGGTTCCTCGTGCCGATGCTCGGCCCGCCGCCCGCCGCCCACTCGTAGCGTTCGTCCTCGCGGCGCCGGGCATCGGCGCGCGATGAAGGGAGTCCGCCGTGGTCACCGCAGAGCAACTGCACCGCTCCGTCGAGGGGTTGACCATCCCGCGTCTGCTGCGCCGCAACGCCAGGGAGTTCGCCGACCGTCCCGCGCTCACCAGCGGGATCGGACCGGACGCGAGCACGCTGTCCTGGTCCCGACTGCGCACCGAAGTGGCCGCGTTCACCCACGGCCTGTCCACGCTGGGCCTGAGCCGGGGCGACCGGATGCTCATCGCGATGTCCAAGCGGCCGGAGCACTGGGTCGCCGATCTGGCCGCCGTCCACCTCGGCGCCCTGGCCTGCAGCCTGTACGACACGTCGAGCACCGAGCAGCTCCGCTATGTGGCCCGGCACAGCGCGGCCGCCGTCCTCGTCCTGGAGGGCGAGGAACAACTGCGCCGCTGGGGGCCCCTGCTCGACGAGCTGCCCCGGCTGCGTACTGTCGTCGTCCTCGATCGCGACGTACTCCCGGAAGGGGACCGGCGATTCGTCGCCTACCACGACCTGCTCGGCGAAGTGCCGCCCCGGAGCGCGGAGTTCGAGGCCCTCACGGACGCGGTCACCGAGGACCAGCCGCTGACCGTCGTCTACACCTCGGGCACCACCGGCGAGCCCAAGGGCGTGGTCCTCTCCCACCGCAACGTGATCTACGAGTCCCTGATGCAGGACCACCTCGTCACCGTCCCGGAGCATCCGCGCACGGTGGCGTATCTGCCGATGGCACACATCGCCGAGCGGGTGCTCGGGATCTACATGCCGATCTGCAACGCCGGCCACGTCACCGTCTGCGCCGACCCGGCACAGCTGCTGCCGACGTTGCTCGCGGTGCGTCCGCACGGCTTCTTCGGTGTCCCCCGGGTGTGGGAGAAGCTCGCCGCCGGAGTGCGGGCGAGGCTCGGCGCGCTGCCCGCCGCGCAGGCCGCGGCGGTGGCGCGGGCACAGGAGGCCGCACTCGAGGTGTTCCGCCTGCGGTCCGCCGGAGGCCACGTCCCGGCAGAGCTCGCGGAACGCCGGGCACAGCTCGATGAGCGGGTGCTGCGGCCGATCCAGGCCGCCATCGGGCTGGACGACTGCCGGCGCGGCTTCAGCGGAGCGGCGCCGATCCCCACCGCGGTCCTAGAGTTCCTGGCCGGTGTGGGACTCGACGTGTACGAGGTGTGGGGACTGAGCGAGACCACCGGGGCGGCGACGGTCAGTACGCCCGAGGCGTTCGCCCTGGGCGCGGTCGGACGTCCCGCGCCGGGCGTCGAGGCAAGGACCGCCGACGACGGAGAGCTGCTCGTGCGCGGCCCCGTGGTCTTCCCCGGCTACCTCACCGCCGACGGCACCATCGCGCCCGCGACCCACGGCGACTGGCTGCCCACCGGCGACGTGGGCACGATCGACGAGCGGGGCCTGGTCCGGATCACGGACCGCAAGAAGGAGCTCATCATCACCAGCGGGGGCAAGAACATCGCCCCGACGAAGATCGAGTCCCTGCTGCGGGCGCACCCCCTCGTCGGCCAGGCCGTCGCGATCGGCGACCGGCGCCGGTACATCACCGCGCTCCTCGTACTCGACGAGGAGACCGCGCCGCTCTGGGCGCGGACGAACGGGATCGCCACCACCGACCTGGGCGAGCTGTCCCGCCACCCCGAGGTGCTGGCATCCCTCGACCAGGCCGTCGCCGAGGCCAACTCCGCGCTGTCCCGCGCGGAACAGGTGAAGCGGTACCGGCTCCTCGCCGGGCCCTGGACCCCGGAGTCCGGCGAGCTCACACCGAAGCTGAGCCTGCGGCGCGAGGCCATAGGCCGTCTGCACGCCGCCACGATCGAGTCGATGTACGCCGTTCAAGTCTGACGCTGTTCAAGGAGGAACGCGCACCATGCCCCGAGTCCTGACGGATGAGCGACGCGACCTGGTCAAGGCCATAGCCGACTTCTGCCGCCGCGAGTGCGGCACCAAGGAACAGCGGGACGAGCTGACCGCGGGCGGCCGGGAGCCGCACAACCAGAAGCTCTACGAGAAGATGGCGGAGCTGGGCTGGCTGGGCATCGTCGTCCCGGAGGAGTACGGCGGCGCGGGCCGGGGCATGGCGGACCTGTGCCTGTTCCTGGAGGAGACCGCCTACGGCCTCGCCCCGATCAGCGGCTTCGGCACCACGGTCATCGCCGCGGCGGCGTACGACAAGTTCGGCACCGAGGAGCAGAAGCGTGTCGTACTCGAAGGCATGGCCAAGGGCCGCGTCGAGGCCGTCTCCATGTCCGAGCCGGGCGCGGGATCCGACGTGGGCGCGCTGACCTGCCGCGCGGACGGCGCCGACGGCGGCTACGTGATCAACGGGCAGAAGACCTGGTGCTCCAACGCGCACATCGCCGATCACATCCTGCTGATCGCCCGCACCTCGCACGAGGGCTCCAAGCACGAGGGACTGACCCAGTTCCTGGTGCCCGCCGACGCCGAGGGCCTGGAGATCCGGGGCATCGACACGATGGGCGGCCGCGAGGTCAACGACCTGTACTTCACCGACTG
The DNA here is from genome assembly GCF_000414115.1 of Streptomyces aurantiacus JA 4570. Taxonomy (GTDB): domain Bacteria; phylum Actinomycetota; class Actinomycetes; order Streptomycetales; family Streptomycetaceae; genus Streptomyces; species Streptomyces aurantiacus_A. The sequence continues at coordinate 1,694 of NZ_AOPZ01000179.1, read as the reverse complement.
CTTCGTGCCGGACTCGGCGGTCGTCGGCACGCCCGGCCAGGCATGGTCGCAGCTGATGACCGGACTGAACCTGGAGCGGATGATCCTCGCCGCGCTGATGCTCGGCACCGCCCGGCGCGCCTTCGACGACACCCTCGCCTACGTGCGGCAGCGGGAGCAGTTCGGACGGCCGATCGGCTCGTTCCAGGCGCTCAAGCACCGCATCGCCGACATGGCCACCGAACTCGAATGCGCCCGGCTCCTGGTGGACGACGTCGCGGCCGCGATCGACGCCGAGCCCGGCCGCGTCTTCGCCCGCGAGGCTTCCATGGCCAAACTCAAGTGCACCGAACTCGCCAAGCACGTGGCCCTGGAAGGCATGCAGATGATGGGCGGCTACGGCTACGCCACCGAGTACGGCATGGAGGCCCTGCTGCGCTCGACCGTCGTGTCCACGGTGTACGGCGGCACGAGCGAGATCCAGCGCGAGATCATCGGCAAGACGTACGGGCTGTAGGGGCGGCGGTGCCCCTCCAGCCCGTACGTCTCACGAGAGACGTCCTAGATACGGGTGTCGTCGACCACGGGGACCGACGGCACGGCCGACCCGGTCCGGGTGTCGTCACCGGCGCGGCCCGCGTCGGCCGATCGCCGGGACTTCGGGGCGGCCGGGGGCTTGGTGCCGCAGAAGGCGGGTTCCAGGGTGTTGGTGAGCCCCTGCGTCACCGCGCTGTTGTTGGAGGCGTTGGCGAAGACGACGGCGGTCCGCTTGCCGTCGCGGGTCGCGAAGGACTGGGTCTGGAAGCCCTGCACGATGCCGCCGTGGCCGTAGACCTTGCCGCAGGACAGCGTGATCTCGCGGAGCCCGAGCCCGTAGGCGACCTTCGCCGTCGGCGTGGGCAGCGCGCTCGTCATCTGCCGCAGCGACTCGTCGGACACCAGCCCGCCGGAGCTGCCGGACAGCAGTGCCGCGAGGAAGCGGTCGAGGTCGGCGGCGGAGGAGATGACCGCGCCCGCGCTGCCCACCCAGGAGCCGTTCTGCTCGGTGGAGTCCAGGAGCGGCTTGGCGCGGTCGTCGTTCGTGAGGTAGCCGGTGATGTGCGCTCCGGCGATCGTCTTGTCGGGGACCACGTAGGAGGTCTCCCTCAGCCCGAGCGGCTCGATGATCTGATCGCGCAGCGCCCGGGCGTACGAGCTGCCGGTGATCTTCTCGATGGCCATGCCCAGCAGCACGTAGTTCGTGTTCGAGTACGCGTACCGGGACCCGGGCGTGAACTGGGGGCCGTGCTTCACGGACAGCGCCACGAGCTCGGAGGGCGTGTAGACGGTGTCGCGGATGCGCTTCTCGAAGGCGCTGGTGGTCTCCTCACCGGGCTGCTCGAGGAGGTCGTTGGTGTGGTCGTGGACACCGGAGCGGTGCTGGAGCACCTGACGGCCCGTCATGTCCCAGCCCTCCGGCAGGGTGCCGGAGGGGAGGTACGCGCGCAGGGGCTTGTCGAGGTCGATGCGGCCCTGTTCCGCTAGGCGGAGCGTCAGGACGGACGTGAACATCTTGGTGTTGCTGCCGACCCGGAAGCGCCAGTCGGCGTTCATCGGCGTGCCGTCCAGGGAGGACTTGCCGACGGCGACGCTCTCGTCGCCCGCGGCGCCGCTCCGCCCGTGGTCCCGCACGACCGCGAACGCGCCGGGCGCGCCCGCGGCGACCGTCCGCTCCA
>NZ_AOPZ01000178.1 GCF_000414115.1 Streptomyces aurantiacus JA 4570 | reverse complement strand
GCGCTGCCCGCGCGCGGCGGGGCCCAGGGGCCGTCGGCGGGGTCGCCGTCGGCCGGGTCGCCGGTGGCGCCGGGTGGTCTCGCGGGGGCCGGTGCGTCCGGGCCCGGCGGTGGCGCCGGTGCCCGTGGTCCCGAAGGGCTCGCCGGAGGCTCCGGCGAGCAGCGCCCGCAGGCGCCGCAGCTCCCCCAGAACCCGCAGACCCCGCGCCCCGGCTTCTCGCAGGGCAGCCGCCCCGGCGCGAACATGCCGCAGCCGCCGGTGCCCCAGCAGCGTACGAATGACGCGGGTCCCGGCGCGGGCTCCGGCTCCGACCAGGGCCGCAGGCCCCAGCTCCCGCCTCGCGGCGGGCCGCGCGCCGAGCTGCCGGGCGGCGGCAACCAGCAGCCCCGTACGCCCAGTTGGAGCGACGAGAACGCGCAGCCGCAGGTCTCCCGCGAGCCGTTCGACGCGCCCCGCGGCCACGAGGAGCCCGAGTCCACCGGCCAGTTCGCGGCCCCCGCGGGCCTCGCCGACGACCGGCAGGGCCCCGGCTCCACCGCGCAGTTCGACCGTCCCGACTTCGACGGCCCGCCCCCGGGCACGTCCGGCCAGGACGCCGACCGGAGCGGCGCGTCGCAGGCCCCGGGCGGGCAGAACACCGGCGAGTTCGTCCGCTCCGACGTCTTCGGCGGCCCCGCCCAGGGCACGCCTGGCACCCCGCAGGGCGGCCGGCCCCCTCACGGCACCGGCGAGTTCAACGTGCCGCGTCCGCCCGCGCCGCGCCGCGGCCAGGGTCAGGGCCAGCGCGGCGACCGCAACCAGGGCGCCCCGCAGCAGCCGCAGACGCCCGGCCCCCAGGGCCGGCAGCCGTCCGCCCCGCAGCGCCCGGGGGCCCAGCTCCCGCAGGCGCCGCAGCAGCCGCAGTCGCAGCAGCAGAACCCGCAGCAGGGCGAGCCCGAGGCCCTCCCGCCCGCGTCCGGCCCGCTGGACGGCCGTACGCCGCTGTACGACACGCTGGAGACCAACTGGTTCTCCCAGCAGGCGCAGCAGCAGGCCGAGCAGGAGCGGCAGGCCCAGGAGGAGCGCCAGGCCCAGGCCAACGAGGCGCAGCAGCAGGCCGAGCGGAACCGGCAGACCGAGCAGCGGCACCCGGGGCTGCCCCCGCGCCCGCAGCCCCGCCGGTCCAAGCAGCCCCAGGCCCCGCAGCGCGACAATGGCGCCGAGCCCGGCCGCCGTCCGGAGCAGGCCCCCCGGCCCGACGCTCCCCAGCAGCCGCTCCCGCAGCGCGACCAGCAGCTCCCGCAGCGCCCCGGGTCCACGCAGGGTCGCCCCGGCGGCCCCGCCACCCCGCCGCTGCCGCAGCGTACGGGCGGTGCGCCGACCGCGGGCGGCCCGAACGCGAACAGCAACAACACCGGCAACACCGCGTGGCGCACGACGCCGAACGACGAACTGGGCCGCCAGGCCGAGCGCGTCCGGCAGCCCTCCGCGGGCGGCGTCACCACGTCCGGGCTGCCGCGCCGCGTCCCACGGGCGAACCTCGTGGCGGGCACCGCACAGCAGGCACAGGACAGCACGGGTCCGCAGGTCTCTCGCGCGCCCGAAGAAGTGCGCGGTCGGCTGACCAATCTCCGTCGGGGCATCCAGCAGGGTCGCCAGGCCGGTACCGGCCAGACCGGCAGTTTCCCCACTCACCAGCAGGAGCGTTAGTTGAGTCCGATGAGCCAGGCGGCACAGAACCTGAACTGGTTGATCACCAACTTCGTGGACAACACCCCCGGGGTGTCCCACACGGTCGTGGTCTCCGCCGACGGCCTGCTTCTCGCGATGTCCGAGGGCTTCCCGCGCGACCGCGCCGACCAGCTCGCGGCCGTCGCCTCCGGCCTGACCTCCCTCACGGCCGGGGCCTCCCGGATCTTCGAGGGCGGCGCGGTCACCCAGACCGTGGTGGAGATGGAGCGCGGCTTTCTGTTCCTCATGTCCATCTCGGACGGCTCGTCGCTCGCGGTGCTCGCGCACCCGGAGTGCGACATCGGCCTCGTCGGCTACGAGATGGCCCTTCTCGTCGACCGCGCGGGCACCGTCCTCACCCCGGACCTGCGCGCCGAACTGCAGGGCAGCCTGCTCCACTAGCGCGGCCCCCGGGCCGCCCCGCCCCTCTCGGCCGCCCCACCGTCCGAGCGAACCGACCGAACGTCCCGACCACCGTCCGGCCGCCAGTCATGCCCCCACCCGGCTCTGTCAGACGGAACGCAGACAACTGCTGTCCCGCCCGGAGGATCCATGAACCCGCCCACCGCCTCTCACGACCCGTACGGTGCGTCCCATGCCGGGTACGGAGGTGAGGGCGACCAGCCGCTGGTGCGTCCGTACGCGATGACCGGCGGCCGGACCCGGCCCCGCTACCAGCTCGCGATAGAGGCGCTGGTCAGCACGACGGCCGACCCGGCACAGCTCATGGGGCTGCTCCCGGAGCACCAGCGGATCTGCCACCTGTGCCGTGAGGTCAAGTCGGTGGCCGAGGTCTCGGCGCTGCTCTCCATGCCGCTCGGTGTGGCCCGCATCCTCGTCGCCGACCTGGCCGAGGCCGGGCTCGTCGCCATTCACCAGCCCGGCGGCGACGAGAACGCCGGCGGCCAGCCCGACGTGACACTGCTCGAAAGGGTGCTCAGTGGACTTCGCAAGCTCTGACGGAGGCGCCTTCACGGACTCCGGCTCCGCCGGCCGGTCCACCACGTCCGCCAAGATCGTGGTGGCGGGCGGCTTCGGCGTCGGCAAGACCACGTTCGTCGGCGCGGTCTCCGAGATCAACCCGCTGCGCACCGAGGCCGTGATGACGTCCGCGTCCGCGGGCATCGACGACCTCACGCACACCGGTGACAAGACCACCACGACGGTGGCGATGGATTTCGGCCGCATCACGCTCGACCAGGACCTGATCCTCTATCTGTTCGGTACGCCGGGACAGGACCGGTTCTGGTTCATGTGGGACGACCTGGTGCGCGGCGCCATCGGCGCGGTCGTGCTCGTCGACACCCGGCGCCTGGCCGACTGCTTCCCCGCGGTCGACTACTTCGAGAACTCGGGCCTGCCCTTCGTCATCGCCCTCAACGGCTTCGACGGCCACCAGCCGTACACGCCCGAAGAGGTGCGCGAGGCACTGCAGATCGGCCCCGGCACGCCCATCATCACCACCGATGCCCGGCACCGTGCGGACGCAAAGAGTGGCCTGATCACGCTGGTCGAGCACGCACTTATGGCACGACTCAAGTAGGCGGGACCATACGGAAGTTGTCGTAGAGCGCACGGAACGATCTGTGTCCTTTGACACGGACGGCTGCCGTGTTCATAACGTTTCGACAGAGAATTGCACCGGCCCCGCGACACATCGCGGTCGGCCGGTCTCGCTGTGCTCACAAGAGCCCCGCCTTTTGGCGGGGCTCGCTCTTTATGACCGATTTATCTGAGGCTTACACCACTCGGAACTCTTCTTTCCTACTGTTTGGAAGAGCACTGCCTGACGTGCTGGAATGCGCTGAACTGCCCAGTAGCACGGGCCTTTGGAGACGACAGCGGCACCAGCGCAGGGGCCGCCGCCGAGAGGTTGTTGGTCGAGTGAGGCGAAGCAAGACGAGCCCCGCATCCCCGGACCGGGACACGCGGGGCAACTTCACCCCGCCGCCGCGCGCTGCAGCGCCGTCCGCGGACGTACCGGGCAGCGAGCCGCAGCAGGCCGCCTCCGGCGGTCGGATGTCGCCCAGAAACTGGCGTGTGCCGACCCGGCTGAACGCGATCCTCCTCATACCCGTGCTCGTCGGCCTGGTGATGGGCGGCTTCCAGGTCAAGGGCGCCATCGACACCTGGGACCAGGCCCGCGACGCCGAGGCCACCGCGCGCCTGGTGCGCGCCTCCCTCGACTACGGCAACCGCCTGATCGAGGAGCGCGACATCTCCGCCGCGCCGCTGCTCAAGGGCAAGAAGAACGACCCCGCCGTCGTCAAGGCCCGCAAGGCCACGGACGCGGCCGCCGCCGCGTTCGACGACGCCGCCGAGGACATGCCGCAGAAGGAGGGCCTCAAGCGCCGTCTGGACGGCTTCCGCAAGGTCGAGCCGAAGCTGGAGGGCCTGCGCGAGGCCGCGTACACCGACAAGCTTCCCGGCGTCGAGACCGAAGAGGGCTACGTCGGCATCCAGCACCCGCTGATGGAGTTCGCCAACGAGCTCGGCCTCGGCACCGGAAACATCACGTCCTACGGACGCACGGTCTACGCCGTCTCGCTGGCCAAGGCCGCGCTCTCCCTGCAGCGCTCCATCGGCACCCACATCCTGGTGGAGCCGGGTCCGACCCAGACCGACCTGTCCAGGCAGCGCGTCGCCTACTCCTCGTACGCGTACCTGGAGAACATCGCCATCCAGGAGTACACCGGCGGCGGCACCCCCGCGGACGTCAAGAAGCTCGAGGACGAGAAGAAGCGGATCACGGCCGCCGCCGAGAAGCAGTCGGAGGACGCCGCGGCCGCGGCCCGCGCCAAGGGCGAGAAGTACGTCCCGATGCCGCGCGCCGACAAGGCGACGGGCCTCATCGCGAGCCTGTCCTCCACCCAGCCGAGCGCGCGGGTCGAGCTCGCGGGCAAGGGCATCACCGCCCCCGCCCTGTGGGCCGCCACCACCCTCAGGTTCGACGGGTACCGCAACATCGAGGCGGACCTCGCGGACAAGGCCGTGAGCGAGGCGTCCGGCATCGCCGACGACGCCAAGACCGACGCGTTCATCACCGGCGCGATCGTCGTGGTCGCCCTGCTCGCCGCCTTCATCCTGGCCGGCCTCATGGCCCGCCAGATGAGCCGCGCGATGCGCAGCCTGCGCACCGCCGCCTTCGGCATCGCCGAGCAGCGCCTGCCGATGCTCGTCGACCAGCTCTCGCGCACCGACCCGGGCCGCGTCGACACCCGGGTGCAGCCCATCCCGATCACGTCCACGGACGAGATCGGCGAGGTCGCCCGCGCCTTCGACCAGGTGCACCGCGAGGCGGTCCGGCTCGCCGCCGAGCAGGCCCTGCTCCGCGGCAACATCAACGCGATCTTCACCAACCTCTCGCGCCGCAACCAGTCGCTGATCGAGGGCCAGCTGACCCTCATCACCGACCTGGAGAACAACGAGGCCGACCCGGACCAGCTGGAGTCGCTCTTCCGCCTGGACCACCTCGCGACCCGTATGCGCCGCAACGGCGAGAACCTCCTGGTGCTGTCCGGCGAGGAGCCGGGCCGCCGCTGGGACCAGCCGGTGCCGCTCGTCGACGTGCTGCGCGCCGCCTCCTCCGAGGTGGAGCAGTACGAGCGCATCGAGCTGTCGGGCGTCCCCGAGGCCGAGATCCACGGCCTGGCCGTGACCGACCTCGTGCACCTGCTCGCCGAGCTCCTGGAGAACGCCACGACGTTCTCCTCGCCGCAGACCAAGGTCAAGGTCACCGCCACCCGGCTCCCGGACGGCCGTGTGATGGTCGAGATCCACGACAAGGGCATCGGCCTGACCGCCGAGGACTTCGCGGACATCAACCACCGCCTCGCCAACCCGCCGACCGTGGACGCCGCGATCTCCCAGCGCATGGGCCTGTTCGTGGTCGGCCGGCTGTCCGACCGGCACGGCATCCGCGTCCAGCTCCGCCCCTCGGGCGAGCAGGCGGGCACCACCTCGCTGGTGATGCTGCCGGACAACATCACGCATGGTGGCGGTGGCGAACAGGCGCCGCACGACTCCGAGTTCACGGTCTCCTCGATCATCCCGGAGCAGCAGGTCCGCGAGGCCGAGCCGCTGCGCACGGCCGCCGAGCTGGGCTTCGACGACAGCCGCTACCAGGGCGACGGCCAGGACGCCGGCGACCAACTGGACCCGGTGGGCCGCTCGTTGATGCGCGAGGAGCGCCGGGCCGCCCTTGAGGCGCAGGCCCAGACCGGCCAGCCGGCCGGGGCGGGGCGTCCGCTGTTCCGCGACGAGGTCCAGGGCGGAGCCCAGGAGGCGTACGAGCAGCCGTCCGGCTACGCGGACCCGCAGGGCGCCTTCGACGGCACCCAGGGCGGATACCAGGACCAGCAGGGCGAATACGAGAACCAGCACGCCCCCTACGACGAGCAGGCCGGCTACGACGACCAGCACGCGGCGTACGACCCGGCGCAGGCCGCGTACGACGGGCAGCAGGCGCCCGGTTACGGCCAGGGCCAGGGCGGCTACGACCAGCAGCCGACCTACGACCAGGGCGGGCAGGCGTACGACGATCCGTACTACCCGACGCAGGACGGCTATCAGGACGGTGGCTACGCTGCCCATTCGGAGGGTGGCCACGACGGCCACGACGCTCGTACGGGCGGTGTCCAGGAGCCCTTCGCGACCTATCCGGAGCGTTCCCACCAGGACGACTGGCCCTTGCGGGACAGTTACCAGGACGACTACCAGGGCGAGTACGCTCCCGAAGCGGAATCCGCTCCGGCGACTGACGCGGGCGACGCCGAACGCGTAGGCTTCGACCGTCCGGGACCCGTCTCACCGGCCCCGTCCCCCGCCGCTCACGAGCTGACCGACGCGGGTCTCCCGCGCCGTGGCAGCGCCGCCGCGAACGGCAACGGGAGCGCCCCCGCCGCGCCGCGCCAGGAGAGCCCGAACGGCGAGAGCCACGACGGCGCGCAGGGCGACGCTCAGCAGGGCGAGCGGCAGGGCCCCGGCTGGCGTTCGTCCAACGACGACCGCTGGCAGCGCGCCGAGCAGTTGCGGGAGCCGAAGGCGGGCGGGATCACCTCGTCCGGGCTGCCGCGTCGGGTGCCCAAGGCCAACCTGGTCGAGGGCACCGCGGAACAGACCCCGCAGGGCGGCCCCCAGGTCTCCCGCGACCCCGAGGAAGTACGGGGCAGGCTGAGCAACCTGCGCCGCGGCGTCCAGCGGGGCCGCAGCGCGGGCAGTGACACGAATGGCCAGGGCTTCAGCCCTGATAGCACCTACAACCAGGAGCGTTAGTGTGAGCCCGATGAGCCAGGCGGCGCAGAACCTGAACTGGTTGATCACCAACTTCGTGGACAACACCCCCGGGGTGTCCCACACGGTGGTGGTCTCCGCCGACGGACTCCTTCTGGCGATGTCCGAAGGTTTCCCGCGTGACCGAGCCGATCAGCTCGCGGCCGTCGCGTCGGGTCTGACCTCCCTCACGGCCGGGGCCTCCCGGATCTTCGAGGGCGGATCGGTGACCCAGACCGTTGTGGAGATGGAGCGAGGATTTCTCTTCATCATGTCCATCTCCGACGGTTCGTCCCTCGCCGTACTCGCCCACCCAGAGGCGGACATCGGTCTCATTGGGTACGAGATGGCACTTCTCGTCGACCGTGCGGGCACCGTCCTCACTCCGGACCTGCGCGCGGAGCTTCAGGGGAGCCTGCTCAACTGACAGACAGACGGTGCGTATTCGCGTCCCGGCACCGTAAGGTTTCGGGACGCGGCTCCACAGTGATGGCGCCGAGCACAGTTTCGGAGGAGGAGTACGTGGCTGCAACACCCCCAGACGGTTCGTCTTCGGCCAACTGGCCTTCCGGCCACGGCCAGGGCCAGGGTGACGGTTCGCAGAACCGGTACAACTTCCCCTCCGCGCCCAGCCATCGCCGCCAGCCGCCGTACCGGCAGCCGGGCCCCCAGGCGCCCGGCCCGAGCCCGTACGGCCAGCAGCCGTACGCACCCCGGATCCAGCCCGTGCAGCCGCAGCGCCGCTCCCCGGAGCCGGCGTCCGCACCGGTGGCGTCCAACCCGCTGGTGCGTCCGTACGCGATGACGGGCGGCCGCACCAGGCCCCGCTACCAGCTCGCCATCGAGGCGCTGGTGCACACCACCGCACAACCGCATCAACTGCAGGGGCAGCTGCCGGAACACCAGCGCATCTGCAACCTGTGCCGCGAGATCAAATCGGTGGCCGAGATCTCGGCCCTGCTCTCCATCCCCCTCGGCGTTGCCCGAATCCTCGTCGCCGACCTGGCGGAGGCCGGTCTTGTCGCCATCCATCAGCCCGGCGGCGACGAGTCCGCCGGCGGTCAGCCAGACGTGACACTGCTCGAAAGGGTGCTCAGTGGACTTCGCAAGCTCTAGCGGCGGAGCAACAGCCCGCTCCACCACCAGCGCGAAAATCGTGGTGGCGGGCGGCTTCGGCGTGGGCAAGACCACGTTCGTCGGGGCGGTCTCTGAGATCAACCCGCTGCGCACCGAGGCCGTGATGACGTCCGCGTCCGCGGGCATCGACGACCTCACCCACACCGGAGACAAGACGACGACCACCGTCGCCATGGACTTCGGCCGCATCACCCTGGACCAGGACCTGATCCTGTACCTGTTCGGCACGCCCGGCCAGGACCGGTTCTGGTTCATGTGGGACGACCTGGTCCGTGGCGCCATCGGCGCGGTCGTCCTGGTCGACACGAGGCGGCTCGCCGACTGCTTCCCCGCCGTCGACTACTTCGAGAACTCGGGCCTGCCCTTCGTCATCGCCCTCAACGGCTTCGACGGCCACCAGCCGTACACGCCGGACGAGGTGCGCGAGGCGCTGCAGATCGGCCCGGACACCCCCATCATCACCACGGACGCCCGCCACCGGGCCGACGCCAAGAGCGCGCTGATCACCCTGGTCGAGCACGCGCTGATGGCGCGCCTGCGTTAGCCGTCCGAGGCACCCTTCGACGGGCGGCGCCCGCTTTCCGGATCTCGCCGGAACGGGCCCCGCCCGTCTGTGTGTTCACCCACAATGCCTGCATGAGTGCGGAAGCAGATCGCGGACGCGGTCGCCGGGCGCGTACAGCCGCTCCTGGAGCACGAGTTCCGGGGGCTGACGGAGAACGGCCGGGAGGCGGTGCTTGCCGCGGTCAGGCGCCGCGCACGAAGCTGTCCGTGGCGTATGTGAGCCTGCGCGCCTCCGAGGACGACGGAACCCGCCGCCGCGTCCGGCCCGCCCGCCCGATCCTGCGGACCGGCGCCCCGGAGTGGGAGCAGGCCGAGGCCGATCGGACGTCCGGGATGCGGGTGGAGGCGGCGCTCAAGGGTTCCCCGCGCGTGCTGCTGCGCGGCGAGGCGGGCTCCGGCAAGACCACGCTGCTCCAGTGGCTCGGCTTCCGCCTGTTGCGGCTCACCTTGTCCGGCAGCGGGCGGCCATGCGGTCTCGACCCGCTGCCGCCCGCCCCCGGAAACGGCTGAGCCCCGCCCTCCGGGAAGGAGGAACGGGGCCCGCCGCACGTCGGTGTTGCTCAGCCCTGCCAGCTGTGCGGGGCGCGGAAGCCCGGGGTGCGCTCCAGGCGGCGCCAGCCGGCCTTGTCGCGGCCCCGGTGGGTGGGAGCGGCGGGCTGGGCCGCGGCGCGGGCGAGGAGGATGGCGGTGATGGCCGCGACCTCCTCGGGCTCGGCGTGGCCCTTCTCGACGCGGATGTCGGGAGTAGTCATGTGCAGCGTTCTCCTTGTGGGTACTGCAGGCGGGACAGGGAAGTTCGGGGGGCGCCGCTACTGCGGCGGGTTGCCGTGCTTGCGCGAGGGCAGGTCGGCGTGCTTGTTGCGCAGCATGGCCAGGGAGTTGATCAGCACGGCGCGGGTCTCGGCCGGGTCGATCACGTCGTCCACGAGGCCGCGTTCGGCGGCGTAGTAGGGGTGCATCAGCTCGGCCTTGTACTCCTTGACCATGCGGGCCCGCATGGCCTCGGGGTCCTCGGCGGAGGCGATCTGGCGGCGGAAGATGACGTTGGCGGCGCCCTCGGCGCCCATGACGGCGATCTCGTTGGTCGGCCAGGCGTACGTCAGGTCGGCGCCGATGGACTGGGAGTCCATGACGATGTAGGCGCCGCCGTAGGCCTTGCGCAGGATCAGCGAGATCCGGGGCACGGTCGCGTTGCAGTAGGCGTACAGCAGTTTCGCGCCGTGGCGGATGATGCCGCCGTGCTCCTGGTCGACGCCGGGCAGGAAGCCCGGGACGTCGAGGAGCGTCACGATCGGGATGTTGAAGGCGTCGCACATCTGGACGAAGCGGGCCGCCTTCTCGGACGCCTCGATGTCCAGGACGCCCGCGAGGGACTGCGGCTGGTTGGCGACGATGCCGACGACCTGGCCGTCCAGGCGGGCCAGGGCGCAGATGATGTTGCGCGCCCAGCGCTCGTGGACCTCCAAGTAGTCGCCGTCGTCGACGAGTTCCTCGATGACCTTCGCCATGTCGTACGGACGGTTGCCGTCCGCCGGGACCAGGTCGAGGAGGACCTCGCCGCGGCGCTCGACGGGGTCGTCGGAGGCGGCCACCGGCGGGTTCTCGCGGTTGTTCTGCGGGAGCATCGCGAGGAGGTAGCGGACCTCGGCGAGGCAGGTCTCCTCGTCGTCGTACGCGAAGTGGCAGACGCCCGACGTCTCGGCGTGCACGTCCGCGCCGCCCAGGCCGTTCTGCGAGATCTCCTCGCCGGTCACGGCGCGGACCACGTCGGGTCCGGTGATGAACATCTGCGAGGTGTCGCGGACCATGAACACGAAGTCGGTGAGCGCGGGGCTGTAGGCCGCGCCGCCCGCGCACGGGCCGAGCATCACCGAGATCTGCGGGATGACGCCCGACGCCTTGGTGTTGCGCTGGAAGATGCCGCCGTAGCCCGCAAGCGCCGAGACGCCTTCCTGGATGCGGGCGCC
>NZ_AOPZ01000177.1 GCF_000414115.1 Streptomyces aurantiacus JA 4570 | reverse complement strand
CCGGGGGCCTCTCACATGGTGGTGCGCCGCTGGGACGCGCCGATTCAGACGGTCGTGATGACGTCGTCGTACGCCAGGCGCGGGGAGCGCGGGAACCAGGCGTCCTCGCCCGGCTTGCCGATGTTGACGACCATCAGCGGGGTGTGGTCGTCGTCCAGGAACTCCTTCTGCACGCCCGCGGGGTCGAACCCGGTCATCGGGCCCGCGGCCAGGCCCGCGGCGCGGACGCCGACGATGAAGTAGGCGGCCTGCAGCGCGGCGTTCAGGCTCGCGGCCTGCTCACGGACCGGGCGCTCGGAGAAGAACGCGTCCTTGGCCTGCGGGAAGTGCGGGAAGAGCGCCGGCAGCTCCTCGTGGAACTCGTTGTCCGCCGACAGGATCGCGACCAGCGGGGCCGTCGCCGTCTTGGGGCGGTTGCCCTCGGCCATGTGCTGCACGAGGCGCTCGCGGGCCTCGGGGGAGCGGACCAGCGTCACGCGCAGGGGCGACTGGTTGAAGGCGGTGGGGCCGTACTTGACCAGGTCGTAGATGGCCTGCACCTGCTCGTCGGTGACGGGCTCGTCGGTGAAGGTGTTCGCGGTGCGGGCCTCGCGGAAGAGGAGGTCCTGGGCGGCGGGGTCAAGAACGAGGGACATCTCTTTCAACCTTCTCGATACGTAGCTGAGGGCTCCGGCGGGTGGCGCTTCGGGGGCCCGGGGGCGGGGCGTCCCGGCGTCGGCCGGTGAGATCGACACTACGACAGCGAGGTTCAACTTTCAACTAAAGTGGGAGTGCGGTGGTCCACTTCACAGGGCTGGGCGGCCTAGACCTCGGCGTTCTCGGTGTTCTCGGGGTTCTCGGGGTCCTCGGCGTCCGGCTCCGCGAGTGCCGCGTCGAGCCGGGCGCGGGCCCCGTCCAGCCAGCGGCGGCAGGTGGCGGCGAGCTCCTCCCCGCGCTCCCAGAGGGCCAGGGACTCCTCCAGGGTCGTCCCCCCGGCCTCCAGGCGGCGGACGACCTCGATGAGCTCGTCCCGGGCCTGCTCGTAGCCGAGCGCCGTCGCTTCCGTTTCCGTGTCCGTCGTGCTGGTCATGCGCCCACCCTAGATGTCGACTCGTACCGTGAACTCGCCCTCGGCGACCCGTGCCCGCAGCTCCTCGCCGGGCGCCACCTCGTCCGCCGCGCGGACCACCGCGCCGCCGTCCTGCTTCTTCTGCAGCACCGCGTACCCCCGCTGGAGCGTGGCGGCGGGGGAGAGGGCCACCACGCGCGCGTGCGTGTGGGTCAGCTCCGACTGGGCGCGGTCCAGGAGGTGGCCGAGAGTGCGGCGGGCGCGGTCCACATACGCCGTGATGTGCTCCTCGCGCTCCTCGATCATGCGGTGCGGGCGCTCCATGCAGGGGCGGGCCAGGGCGTGCGCGAGGCCGCGCTCCTCGCGGTCCAGGAACGCCTCGACGCTGCGGCGCGCGCGGTCGCGCAGGAACGCCACGCGTTCGTACTCCTCGCCGACGTCCGGCACGACCTTCTTCGCGGCGTCCGTGGGCGTCGAGGCGCGCAGGTCGGCGACGTGGTCGAGCAGGGGGTTGTCCGGTTCGTGGCCGATCGCGGACACCACGGGCGTACGGCAGGAGGCGACGGCCCGCACCAACTGCTCGTCGGAGAACGGCAGCAGATCCTCCACGCTGCCGCCGCCGCGCGCCACGATGATCACGTCGACGTCGGCGCGGGTGTCGAGCTCCTTCACCGCCTGCACCACCTGGGGGACGGCGTGCACGCCCTGCACGGCGACGTTGCGCACCTCGAAGCGGACGGCCGGCCAGCGGTGCCGGGCGTTCTCCAGGACGTCCCGCTCGGCGGCCGAGGCGCGGCCGCAGACCAGGCCGATGAGCTGCGGCAGGAACGGCAGCGGCTTCTTGCGCTCCGGCGCGAACAGGCCCTCGGCGGCGAGGGACTTCTTCAACTGCTCCAGGCGGGCGAGCAGTTCGCCGACGCCGACGGGCTTTATCTGCGCGGCGCGCAGGGAGAGCTGGCCCCGCGGGGCGTACCACTCCGGCTTCGCGTGCACGACCACGCGGGCGCCTTCCGAGACGACGTCCGCGACGGCGTCGAACACCTGGCGGTAGCAGGTGACGCTCACGGAGATGTCGTGCGACGGGTCGCGCAGCGTCATGAACACCACGCCCGCGCCCGGACGACGGGAGAGCTGCGTGATCTGCCCCTCGACCCAGACCGCGCCGAGCCGGTCGATCCAGCCCCCGATGAGACGGGACACCTCCCCGACGGGCAGCGGGGCGTCCGCGGACGTATTGAGACCCATGCGGCGAGACTAGCCCCCGGCGCTGACAATGCCGGGCCCCTGTCGCCCCGGCCGTGGGCGGCGGGGCCCGCCTACGCCGCCCCCCGCCGCACCCCCTGCGCAACCAGCACCACCAACCCCACGCCCAGCCAGATCGCCCCCACCACCTGCGCGGAGCCCGACGCCTCCACGATGACGGCGACCACGATCGCGGCACCGAGCACGGGCACGAGAATGTGCCGCCACCAGCTCACTTCGCCACCCCGGCGACGTACCGCGAACCAGCCCACCACACTCGCGTGCAGCAGGAAGAAGGCCGTCAGCGCGCCGATGTCGACCACCGACACCAGGTGGTCCATGCCGTCGTCCCGGCGGGCCGCCCACACGGCGGCGACCAGCGTGACGACGGCCGCGCACAGCAGGGCGATCCGGGGCGTGCCCGACTCGGTCTTCGACAACGCGCGCGGCAACCGCCGGTCACGCCCCATGGCGAAGAGCAGCCGCCCCGCCGCCGCCTGCCCCGCGAGCGCCGCGAACGCCGCCCCGATCGCCTTGCTGACCGCCACCAGGTCGTGCAGCCAGTCCCCGACCGCCCAGTCCACGGCCGTGTAGAACGCCGACCCCTGATCGCCCGGGTTGGCGGCGAGCTCGGAGGACGACGTCGGGGTCATGAGCGCCACCAGATACGTCTGCGCCACGAACAGCACACCGGTGAGGACCAGACAGAACAGCACCGCCCGCGCCACCTTCGCGGAGCCCCCCGTCACCTCCTCCGCGAACGACGCGATCGCGTCGAAGCCGAGGTACGAAAGGACCGCCACCGACACCGCGCCGACCACCGCCGACAGCGCGAACGCGCCCTGCGTGCCGTCCCCCGTCAGCGGCGACAGCCACCCCCGCTCGGCGCCGTCCCGCGCGAGCACCACCACGGCCGCCACCACGAACACCAGAAGGACCACGATCTCCAGCGCGAGGACCGCGAAGCCGACCCGCGCCGCGGGCCGCACCCCCCACAGGTTCAGCGCCGTCGTCAGGACCACCGCGATCGCCGTCCACACCCACCGGGACACCGACGGCACCAGCTCGTGCATGGCGATGCCGGAGAAGAGATACGCGACGGCCGGGATGAGCAGGTAGTCCAGCATCGCCATCCAGCCCGCGATGAAACCCGGCCCGTTTCCGAGCCCCACGCGCGCGTAGGCGAACACCGAGCCCGCCTGGGGGACCACCTTCACCATCTGGGCGTAGCTGAAAGCGGTGAACGCCATGGCGATCGTCGCGATGATGTACACCAGCGCCACCGCGCCGTGCGACTTCGCGTCGAGCGTCCCGAAGACGCCGACCGGGGCCATCGGGGCGATGAACAGCAGTCCGTAGACGACGAGGTCCCGGAATCCGAGACTCCGTCGCAGCCCCTCACCCTCGGCCGGAGCGGGGGGACCCTCGCCGTCGGGCGGCAGGGGCGCGTTCGTCGGGTGGGCGGACATCGGGCCTCCGGGTGCCTCCGCTGGTCACGGACTGGCTCCCAGTCTCCCCACTGAGGCGATCTTTGACCTGTCGTACGCGGCCTTACGATGGTCCTTATGACTGCAACGCCTGGCTCCCGCCGTGTCCTGCTCGCCGCTCCCCGTGGCTACTGCGCGGGCGTGGACCGTGCTGTGATCGCCGTCGAGAAGGCCCTGGAGCAGTACGGGGCCCCGATCTATGTCCGCCACGAGATCGTCCACAACAAGTACGTCGTGCAGACCCTGGAGAAGAAGGGCGCCATCTTCGTCGACCAGGTGGAGGAGGTGCCGGAGGGCTCCATCGTGATGTTCTCCGCGCACGGCGTGGCGCCGACCGTCCACGCGGAGGCCGCCGAGCGCAAGCTCGCGACGATCGACGCGACGTGCCCGCTGGTCACCAAGGTCCACAAGGAAGCGGTGCGGTTCGCCAAGGAGGACTTCGACATCCTCCTGATCGGGCACGAGGGGCACGAGGAGGTCATCGGCACGTCCGGTGAGGCCCCCGACCACATCACGCTCGTCGACGGCCCCGAGGACGTCGCCAACGTCGAGGTGCGCGACCCGGACCGGGTCGTCTGGCTGTCCCAGACCACCCTCTCCGTGGACGAGACCATGGAGACCGTCGACGCCCTGAAGACGAAGTTCCCGGGCCTGATCTCGCCGCCGAGCGACGACATCTGCTACGCCACGCAGAACCGCCAGACCGCGGTGAAGAAGCTCGCGGAGGACGCCGAGCTGGTCATCGTCGTCGGCTCCAAGAACTCCTCGAACTCGATCCGTATGGTCGAGGTCGCCCTGGAGGCGGGCGTCCCCGCCTCGCACCTGGTGGACAACGCCGACGAGATCGACGAGGCATGGCTGGACGGCGTCACCACCGTCGGCCTGACCTCGGGCGCGTCCGTCCCGGACGTCCTGGTGGACGGCGTCATCGAGTGGCTGGCCGAGCGCGGGTACGCGGACGTGGAGACGGTGAAGACGGCCGACGAGTCGATCACGTTCTCGCTGCCGAAGGAGCTGCGCCGCGATTTGCGCGCGGAGGCGGCGGAGCTGTCCGCGAAGAAGTAGCGGGGCCGGGGAGTGACTGTCAGTCCGACGTCGTAACGTTGAGTCCATGCAGATCTTCGGTGTGGACATCGGCGGATCCGGGATCAAGGGGGCACCCGTTGACCTGGAGCGCGGAGACCTGGCGCAGGAGCGGCACAAGGTGCTCACGCCGCACCCGGCCACGCCCGAGGGCGTGGTCGAGGGCGTGCGGGAGGTCGTCGAGCACTTCGGCTGGACGGGCCCGGTCGGCGCGACGTTCCCGGGCGTGATCACGGACGGCGTCGCGCGCACCGCGGCGAACGTCGACAAGAGCTGGATCGGCACGGACATCCGGCTGCTGGTCTCCGAGCGCATCGGGGGCGCGCCGGTGACCGTCCTGAACGACGCGGACGCGGCGGGCGTGGCCGAGATGCACTTCGGCGCGGGCCGCGGCCGCACGGGCACGGTCATCATGCTGACCCTCGGCACGGGCATCGGCAGCGCGCTCTTCACCGGCGGCCACCTCGTGCCGAACTCCGAGCTGGGCCACCTGGAGCTGCACGGCCACGACGCGGAGAAGCGCGCCTCCTCCAAGGCCCGCGAGGACGAGGACCTGACCTGGGAGCACTGGGCGCATCGCGTCCAGAAGTATCTGGCGCACGTGGAGATGCTGTTCTCGCCCGAGCTGTTCATCATCGGCGGCGGCGTGAGCCGCAAGGCCCACAAGTTCCTGCCCCTGATCAAGGGCGTCGAGGCCGAGATCGTCCCGGCGGAGCTGCAGAACAACGCGGGCATCGTGGGCGCGGCGATGGCCGCGCGGGCGGCGGAGCGAGGGGTGTAGGCCGAGGGCCGGGGGACCGGCCTGTAGGCCGAAGGAGCCGAAGGAGCCGGGGGACCGGCCGGGTCCGGGACGGGGGAGGACCCGGCCGGAGCCAAGAGGCGCAAGGAGGTGCCAGGAGGCGCTGAAGGCCCTGGAAGGCGCCAGGAGGCGAGGGGCTAGAAGGGCCGGGGCGGCGCCAGAAGGCGGGGCGGCGCTACCGGAGACGGGCCCGCGCTAGGAGGCGGGCACGCGCCGCTGCGGCGGATGCCCCGGCGGCCGCACCTGCCCGCGCCGCTGCTGTTGCTGCCACTGCCGCTGCTGCCGGCGGCGGGCCATGAGCTTGACCTTGCGTACGGTCACGATGACCCCGGCGACCAGCGTCCCGCCGTACAGCCAGCCCGCGTGCAGCGCCAGCGCGGTGAGCAGCCCCATGAACTGCCCGCCGAAGCCGCCGGTGCCCTCGGAGATCGGCAGCACCCCGGCCGCGAACGCGATCGGCACGGCGACGGGCGCGCTCACCAGGTCGGCGGGCCGCACCCACAGCGCCGTGAGCGCGCTCACCGGCAGGAACAGCACGCCGTACGCGACGATCGAGCCGCCGAACAGCAGCCGCAGCAGGCACGCGAACAGGAACATTACGGCCACGGCGAAGAGGCCGCTGCCGAGCCCGGTCAGGCGCGGATTCGGCATCCGGCGCAGCGCGCGGTACAGGGGCATCCGGCTGACCCTGCGGTACAGCGGGGTTCTGCGCAGGGCGCGCGCGAGCGGCGACGCGGGCCTGCGGGGACGCGGCGGGGTACGGGGGACGGAGGGCTCCGCGGGGCTGCCTTGTTCGGGCAGCGGCGCGGTGCGGCGCGGCCTGGCGCCCGGCGGACGAGTCCTGTGTTGCTCCACCGGACCAACCTAGGTCCGACCGAGCGGTTAATCCGGTTTGGGACACGCGTTTTGGCCGAGCTTGGTGGCGTGTTCGACAGGGCGGCGGTACGGGGCGGGGCCGACCGGGGTGCGCGGCACGCCGTAGACTGGTGGATCGCCCCGGACGACGAGGGCGGCGCGCAGCGCCGCCGACCTCCCCGGGCCGCGCCCAGCCAGCCCTCACGCCAGTCCTCACGTACGGGAAGTCGCAACGTGTCGCTCACGATCGGAATCGTCGGTCTGCCCAACGTCGGCAAGTCGACCCTGTTCAACGCCCTGACCAAGAACGACGTCCTTGCGGCCAACTACCCGTTCGCGACGATCGAGCCGAACGTCGGCGTGGTCGGCGTCCCGGACCCCCGCCTCACCAAACTGGCGGAGATCTTCTCCTCCCAGAAGATCCTCCCCGCCACCGTCGACTTCGTGGACATCGCGGGCATCGTGCGCGGCGCCAGCGAGGGCGAGGGCCTGGGCAACAAGTTCCTCGCGAACATCCGTGAGTCCGACGCGATCTGCCAGGTCATCCGGGCCTTCAAGGACGAGAACGTCGTGCACGTCGACGGCAAGGTCTCGCCCAAGGACGACATCGAGACGATCAACACCGAGCTGATCCTCGCCGACCTCCAGACGATCGAGAAGGTCCTGCCGCGCCTCCAGAAGGAGTCGCGCATCAAGAAGGACATCGCCCCGAAGGTGGCGGCGGTCGAGGCGGCCAAGGAGATCCTGGAGAAGGGCGACACGCTCTTCTCCGCGGGCATCGTCCAGGGCTCGGGCAACGAGGAACTCCTCCACGACCTGCACCTGCTCACCACCAAGCCGTTCCTCTACGTCTTCAACGTGGACGAGGACGAGCTGACCGACGACGACTTCAAGGCCGAGCAGCGCGCCCTGGTCGCCCCGGCCGAGGCGATCTTCCTCAACGCCAAGCTGGAGTCGGACCTCGCCGAGCTCGACGACGAGGAGGCCCTCGAACTCCTCCAGTCCGTCGGCCAGGAGGAGCCCGGCCTCGCCACCCTCGCCCACGTCGGCTTCCGCACCCTCGGCCTCCAGACCTACCTGACGGCAGGCCCCAAGGAGTCCCGCGCCTGGACGATCAAGAAGGGCGCGACGGCCCCCGAGGCGGCCGGTGTCATCCACACCGACTTCCAGAAGGGCTTCATCAAGGCCGAGGTCATCTCCTTCGACGACCTGGTCGAAACGGGCTCGGTAGCCGACGCCCGCGCGGCCGGCAAGGCCCGCATGGAGGGCAAGGACTATGTGATGCAGGACGGGGACGTGGTGGAGTTCCGCTTCAACGTCTGATGTTCGGCGGCATGGGTGCGTGACGTCCGGCGGTACGGACGACGGCGCAGCGGAAGAGGGCGGGCCCGGTGGGCCCGCCCTCTTCCGTTTGCTTGTCGGCCGGGCTAGCCCAGGACCAGCACCGTTGCGATGCCCGGGCCGAAGGCGCCGCCCAGTTGGTAGCTGAGGGCGAAGAGGCCGATGGCGGTGGGGCGGTGGGTGTCGGGGCCCGCCGAGGCCGCGTGGACCGAGAGGGTGGCGTTGGCGCCCGTCGCCGTGAAGGCCGCCGCGCCCGCCGCGAGGAGGAGCAGGGGGCCGGAGTCCGCGAAGGCCGCCGTCGCCACCGCCGCCGTGCCCACCGTGACCAGCGTCGCGCGGACCGCCGTCCGGCCGAACCGCGCCGAACCCGCCGCAAGCAGCCACGACAGCGCCGACGCAGTGAGCAGGGTCAGGAGCTGGCCCGTGCCGATCGCGCCCTTCGACCAGCCCGCCCGGTCCTGCAACAGGCTCGGGACCGTGAAGAGGAGGGTGAAGTATGTCGTGGAGAGGGTGACGCCCAGCGCCGCGGAGGTGAGGAAGAGGGGGGAGCGGAGCAGGCGTACCGGTACGAAGCCTTCCGGGCGGCGGCGGATGTGCAGGGTCAGGAGCAGGCCCGTGAGCAGGGCTGCCGCCAGTGCCGGGAGCGGGGTGCTCGGCAGCAGGATCAGGGATGTTGCCAGGGCTATGAGCAGGGCCGCGCCCCGGGCGTCGAAGCGGCCCTCGCCGGGCGGCGTCTGCCGCGCGTACCGCGCCACCGCCGGCACGGCGAGCACCGCCACCGCCGACACCGCGAACGCAAGCCGCCACGACACCGCGTCCGTGAGCGTCGACCCGAGCAGCGGGCCCGCCGCGCCGAGCACCCCGAAGCCGGAGCTGATCACGCCCATCCGGCGCGCGCTGCCCGCCAGGTTCATCGCCGCCGCGACCAGCCCCGCCCCGCCGAGCGACTGCGCCACGCGGCCCGCGAGGGCGACCGGCAGCCAGGGCGCGACCGCGACCAGCGCGGTGCCGCCGAGCACGAGGGCCGTGCTCAGGCGCAGCAGCGGCTTCAGCCCGCGGCGCCGCAGCAGGGCCGCGAGCAGCGGGGTGCCCGCCGCCATGGCCCACGCGAAGGCGGTCACCATCCAGGTCGCCGTCGCGGTCCCCACCCCGAACGAGCGCGCCATGTCGGGCAGGATCAGCACGGGCGCGTTGGCCCCGGCGGCCACCGGCGCGGCGAGCAACGCCAGCCAGAGGATGGGGACTTGGGCGGGCCGGGATCCCGCTTCGGTTCCGGTGCGGTCGCGGTTGAGGGAGCCGGAGGCCGGCTCGGCGCGGCGGGCGGGCGCGGGCGCGGCGGGCGCGGCGGGCGCGGTGGTGCTGGACATGGAAACCCCCTGAAGCGGAACCCGCGGGGCCAAGGGGCCTGCGGGTCAAGAGTGGGATGAGCGGCGCGAGCGGGCCCGTTCAGGCGGGCGGCGGCCTGTGCTCAGACCGACGTCACGACATCCTCGTACGGCAGCCGCGGCGACCGCGGGAACCACGCGTCCTCGCCCGGCCTGCCGATGTTCACGACCATCAGCGGCTCGTGGTCGTCGTCCAGGAACTCCTTGCGCAGGCCCTCGGCGTCGTAGCCGGTCATCGGCCCGGCGGCCAGCCCCGCGGCGCGCACGCCGACGACGAAGTACGCGGCCTGGAGGGCGCCGTTGAGCAGGGCGGACTCCTCGCGGACCGCGCGCTCGGAGAAGAACGTGTCGCCGATGCCGGGAGCGTGCGGTACGAGGCGCGGCAGCTCCTCGTGGAACTCGTGGTCCGTGGCGAGGATCGCGACGAGGGGCGCGGTGGCGGTCTTGGGGCGGTTGCCCTCGGCCATGTGCCGCACGAGGCGCTCGCGGGCCTCGGGGGAGCGGACGAGTATCACGCGCAGGGGCGACTGGTTGAAGGCGGTGGGGCCGTATTTGACCAGGTCGTAGATCGCCTGGATCTGCTCGTCGGTGACGGGCTCGTCGGTGAAGGTGTTCGCGGTGCGGGCCTCGCGGAAGAGAAGGTCCTGGGCGGCAGGGGCGAGGGCGAGCGGGGACATGACGGGCTCCTTCGTGATCTCGGGTTTCGCCTCAGCCTTCGTTTTCTCAAGGCTGAACGTCTCAACGTTGAGATAAAAGCACGTGGTTCCTTTCAGCGTCAAGTGTCTTAACATTGAGAAGATGCTCGTTGAGAGAAGATGGGCGCAGGCGCTGAGGATGAGCCGAGGCAGAGGGAGAGTGACCGTCATGAGCGACGCCGTGGACGCGATCATCGGGCAGTGGGAGAAGGAGCGGCCCGAGCTGACGGACGACCTCTGGCCGGTCCAGCTCATCGCCCGGGTGCAGCGCGCGCACCGGCTCGTGGACCGGGAGCTGAAGGCTTTCGGCGCCGAACACGGCGTGGAGTCGGGCGAGTTCGACGTCCTGACGACCCTGCGCCGCTCGGGCCCGCCGTACGCCCTGACCGCCGGCGCCTTCCTCAAGGCGGCCATGGTCACCTCCGGCGCCATCACCAACCGGATCGACCGCATGGAGGCCAAGGGCCTGGTCGAGCGGGTCAGGGACGGCGCCGACCGGCGGACCGTGAAGATCAGGCTCACCGAGCACGGCAAGCAGCTCACGGACATGCTCATGGTGAACCACCTGAGCAACCTCAGGCGCCTCCTCGACGGCCTCGACCGTGCGGAGGTCGAGCGCGCCGCCGAGCTGCTCCGCAAGCTCCTGGAGCTGCACGGCGACACGTCGATCACCTGACCCCGCCGGGGAAGGGGCGCCCGGGGCTACTCGCTCACTCTCAACTCCCGCAGCCCAGGCGCCCGTTCCCCCGCCCGCACGGTCACCCGCGCGAACCGCGCGAGCCCGCCGCCCGGCGCACCCCACGCGTGCCCGTCCGCCGACGTCTCGACGGCGAAGTCGGCGGGCCGCACGCCCCACACCGGGGTCACGTCCCGGACGTGGACCTCGCGGCCCAGGTCGACGGTGAGCGTGGCCTGCCGCGTCTTCGGGGCGGGCGACCAGGCCGTGACCTCGCTGCCGTCCACCGCGGCCGCCGCGTACCGACCGGAGTCCTCGGACGTGGCCGTCGCCGGCCGGCAGCGCGCGGCGTCCGCCGTCGGCTCGCGGTCGGGCCGACGCGTCTTGAGCACCCCCGGCGCGCCCCTTTCGACGCGAACGCGCCCCTGCGGGGACTCCACCGTGAAGGCGTGCCCCGCCGTCAGCGTCACCGTCGTCTCCTCGGGGCCGACGGCGATGTCGTACGTACTGCCGCGCCAGCGCTGCCCGCGCAGCGTGACCCCGGCCCCGAGCTGCGGCGGCAGCGTCGGGTCGAGCCGCAGCGCGTCGGAGTCGCGCAGCCGCAGGCCCGTCAGGCCGTGCGTGAAGACCTGGAGGAAGCCGCCCTTGCCGGTGAGGAAGTCCTGCGCGGGCGCGCCCGCGAGCGCGTCGCCGGCGTCCGCCTTCTCGCCGCGCGCCTCCGAGAACAGCGCGAACGGGCCGCGTACGAACGGCCGGACGGAACGTTCCAGATACGTGTACGTGGAGCAGCCCGGCTCGCCGATGGCGGCGGCGTCGATGGCGTGCACGGCGTCGGTCATCGCCGGTCCGTCCGGGTCGCTGCGCTCGGCGTAGTGGTCGAGGGTCGCCGCCGCGGCGCCCTCGGGCATCGGCCAGTCCAGGGGGTAGATGAGCAGGACGGTGTCGGCCTGCTTGATGGTCGAGCCCTGGTAGCCGTCGTACTGGAGGAAGATCTTGCGCTCCGGGTCGTACGGGATGCGCAGCCGCTCGGCCTGCCGGGCCCAGTCGGCCGGGGCGGGCCGCCCGAGGGTGCGGGCGGCGGACGCGGCGGCGCGCAGGGCGGTCGCGGCGACGGCGTTGGTGTAGACGCCGTCGGTCACGCCGTTGCTGTACTCGTCGGGTCCTGCCACGTTCTGGATCGAGTAACTGCCGTCCGGATTGCGGGTGGTGCGGCCCGCCCAGTACTCGGCGATGCCGCGAAGCAGCGGCCAGCCGTGCTCGCGCAGCCAGGCGCGGTCGCCGGTGGCCAGGTAGTACTGCCAGGCGGCGAGGGCGATGTCGCCCTGGAGGTGGTTCTGCTGCACGCAGTGCGGCGGGTACCAGCTCTGGCACTCGGTCCACAGGCGGCCGCGGCTCGCGCTGGTCCAGGGGTAGAAGAGCCCCTTGACCGCCGTCCTGCGGGCGTTGTCGCGGGCCGCGTTCGCGGTGCGGCCGCGGTAGTCCAGGACGGCGCGGGCG
Source organism: Streptomyces aurantiacus JA 4570 (assembly GCF_000414115.1). Lineage (GTDB taxonomy): Bacteria > Actinomycetota > Actinomycetes > Streptomycetales > Streptomycetaceae > Streptomyces > Streptomyces aurantiacus_A. The sequence goes on along the minus strand of NZ_AOPZ01000177.1, from coordinate 1,171 downwards.
AGTTCGGGCCGGGAGGCGAGCAAGGCCGGGAACATCCAGGTCTCCGCGTCCCAGAACACCATGCCCGCGTAGTTGTCGCTGGTGAGGCCGGTCGGCGCGATGCTGTCGCGGGCGCCCCGGCGCAGCGAGGAAAGCAGCCCGTACTGCGCGGAGCGCACCCAGAGCTGGAGGTCGGGGCGGGACGGGAGCTCGATCGACGACCTGTCCCACTCCGACCGCCAGGCCGCCGTGTGCGCGGCGAACAGCGCGCCCCAGCCGCGCGCCGCGGCCGTGACCGACGCGTGCCGGGCGGCCTCGCGCGGCGCGCGCGAGGTGAGCGCCGTGTCGACGCCCACGTACTTGGTGACGTGGTACGTCCCGCCCGCGCGCACGCCGAAGTCGGCGGACTGGCGGACGCTCAAGTCCCGTGCGGGGCGCGCCTCGTGGGTGCGGCCGGGGGCCTGGAGAGTGGAGGCGACGGCGCCGTCCGTGCGGGTGCCGTGGGTGCGGAAGGTGACGTCCATCGTCTTCTTGCCAGGGGAGCCGGTGCTGGTGCCGAAGCCGGTGCCGGTGTCGCGGGAGCCGCCGCCGGTGGGGGCCACCCGCCGGGCGCCGCGCCCGTCGACGCGGTCCGTGACCGTCGCCCCGCCCGACCAGTGCGGGGTGAGGCTGAGGCGTACGGCTGCGGTGTGGGCGTGGACGCGATCGGCGAGCACGTCGTACGTGAGGTCGGTGCGGCGGCCGTCGGCGGTGGTCCAGGTGAGGGCCGTGCGGACGAAGCCGCAGCGCAGGTGGAGAGTCTGGCGGTAGTGCGAGACGCGGCTGCGCGGGCCGTACGTCTCGCCGCCGACGGTGAGGTCGAGCGGTGTCCAGGCGGGCAGCGCGGCGACGGCCTCGCGGCCCGCGGTGTGCCGCGGGCCGCGCGCGTACAGGCCGGAGACGAAGGTTCCGGCGTAGGCCGGGGTGTACAGGGGCCAGCCGGTCTTGCCGCCGTGCGCGGCGTAGCCGGTGCCCGCGGGGGCGACGCGGGCGCCGAGGTAGCCGTTGCCCACGTACGGCAGGTGCGGGTCGTCGGGGGCGGGGCGGGCGGTCGCGGTCGGCGCCCAGGGGTCCGCGGGGCCCGGGGGTCCCGTGGGGTCCGTGGGGCTAGTGGACCCCGTGGGGCAGGCAGTGCGCGGCGGCCGGGGCGGGG
>NZ_AOPZ01000176.1 GCF_000414115.1 Streptomyces aurantiacus JA 4570 | reverse complement strand
GGGCGTCCTCGACGCGGCCGCCGCGGCGGGGATGCCCGAGCCCGTCGTCGCCGGGGCCGTCGGGTTCCGTCCGGAGGCGGAGAGCGGCCTGGTCGTGCCCTCCGTGGTGCGGCGCGCCGCCGCCCCCGCGGGCGTGCGGGCCCCCGACGCGGAGTCCGGGACGGCATGGACGGTCACCCCGCGCCCCGAGCCCGCGCACTACGCCGAAAGCGTCCGCCGCGCACTGGAGTTGATCGGCCGCGGCGACCTGAGCAAGGTCGTGCTGGCCCGCTCCCTGGAACTGACCGCCGACACCCCGGTGTGGGTGCCCGCGCTGCTCGCGCGTCTCGTGCGGGCGGACCCGGCGGCGTACGCCTTCGCCGTCGACGTCACGGCGCCGGGCGACCCCGCCCCGCGCACCCTGGTCGGAGCCAGCCCCGAGCTCCTCGTGTCCCGGCGCGGCACGACCGTCGTAGCCAACCCGCTGGCGGGCTCGACGCCCCGGTCGGGCGACGAGGCCGTCGACCGCGAGCGGATCGCGCGGCTGCGCGACTCGGCCAAGGACCTCGGCGAACACGCCCACACCGCCGCCCAAGTGGCCGAGGTGCTCGGGAAGTTCTGCGTCGACCTGGAGGTGCCCGCGCGGCCCGAGGTGATCGGCACGCCGACGATGTGGCACCTGTCCACGCGGATCACCGGACGCCTCGCGGACCCGGCCGACCCCGCCTGCTCGGCCCTCGGACTCGCCGAGGCGCTGCACCCGACCCCCGCGGTCTGCGGCGTGCCCGGCACCGGCGCGCGCGAGGCCATCGCGGAGCTGGAACCGGAGGACCGCGGCTACTTCGCGGGCATGGTCGGCTGGACCGGTCTCGACGGCGACGGCGAGTGGGCGGTGACGATCCGCAGCGCCGAGGTGTGCGACCGGACGGTGCGGCTGTTCGCCGGGGCCGGGATCGTCGAGGGCTCGGAGCCCGACGCCGAAGTGGCCGAGACCGGCGCGAAGTTCCGCACGCTGCTGCGTGCGCTCGGCGCGGAGGACGTGGCGTGAGCGCGAACCACGGCGTCCACACGCCCTGGCCGCCGGAGGTCGCCGCGCGCTACCGCGCCGCCGGCCACTGGCGCGGGCAGACCTTCGGGGCGCTGCTCACCTCGCTGGCCGCCGCGTACGCCGAGCGGACCGCGGTCGTCGGCAGGGGCATCCGGGCCACGGACACCCGGGCCACGGACACCCGGGCTACGCCGACACCCGGACCACCGACACCCGGACCACCGACACCCGCTGGACCTTCGCCGAACTCGACGAGCGCGCCCACCGGATCGCGGCGGGCCTGGTCGATTCCGGGCTCGCGCCCGGCGACCGCGTCGTGCTGCAACTGCCCAACATCCCGGAGTTCCTGCCGGTGGTGTTCGGGATGTGGCGCGCGGGCGTGCTGCCGGTGTTCGCGCTGCCCGCGCACCGGCACAGCGAGCTGCGGCACTTCGCCGCGCACAGCGAGGCCGCCGCCATCATCACCGTCGGCGAGCACGAGCGGCACGACCACGCCGCGACCGCCCGCGCCGTCGCGGCCGAGGTGGACTCCGTACGGCAGGTGCTCGTGGTCGGGTCGGACGAGTTCGACGCCCTGGCCGCGACGGCGCCGCGCGAGCTGGCAGACCCCGACCCGGAGGGCGTGGCGTTCCTGCAACTCTCCGGCGGCAGCACCGGGTTGCCCAAGCTGATCCCGCGCACCCACGACGACTACCTCTACAGCGTCCGGGAGAGCGCCCGGATCTGCGGCCTCCGCCCGGACAGCGTCTACCTGGCCACGCTGCCCGTGTCGCACAACTACCCGCTCAGCTCGCCGGGCGTCCTCGGCGCGCTGCACGCGGGCGCGGCCACCGTCATGGCGCCGCGGCCGGACGCCGACACCGCGTTCCGGCTGATCGAGGCCGAACGCGTCACGATCACCGGGGTGGTGCCGCCGCTGGCCGCCGCGTGGACGCAGGCCGCGGCCCGTACCGACCGTGATCTCTCCTCCCTTGAGGTCCTGCTGGTCGGCGGGGCCAAATGCGGGCGCGAGCTGGCCGAACGCATCGGCCCCGCCCTCGGCTGCAAGCTCCAGCAGGTGTTCGGGATGGCCGAGGGCCTGGTCTGCTACACCCGCCTGGACGATCCCGAGGAGATCGTGCTCGGTACGCAGGGCCGCCCCATCTCGCCCGACGACGAGATCCGCGTCGTCGACCCCGAGACCGGAGCCGACGTGGCGCCGGGGGAGACGGGCGCCCTGCTGACCCGCGGCCCCTACACGATCCGCGGCTACTACCGGGCCGACGAGCACAACGCCACCGCGTTCACCCCGGACGGCTTCTACCGCACCGGCGACCTGGTGCGCCGGGCGCCCGGCGGACAGCTCGAAGTCGTCGGCCGGGCCAAGGAACAGATCAACCGGGGCGGCGAGAAGGTCGCGGCCGAGGAGGTCGAGAACCACCTGATGGCCCATCAAGGCGTGCTCGACGCCGCCGTCGTCGCGGTCCCGGACCCCTACTTGGGGGAGCGGACCTGCGCGTACGTCGTGCCCGCCGCGGGCGCGTCGCCCACCGGCCCCGAACTGCGCAAGTTCGTGCGCGAGCGCGGGGTCGCCGCGTTCAAGGTGCCGGACCTCGTCGAGGTCGTCGAGGAGTTCCCGGTGACCGGCGTCGGCAAGACCAGCAAGCGCGAGCTGAGGGCGGCCCTGGCTGCGCTCGCTCGGAAGCAGTGATGAAGCAGTGATGAAGCAGTGATGAAGGAGTGATGAGCGTGTCCCTGCCCGAGATCCGGCCCTATCCGCTGCCCGCGGCCGCCGAGCTGCCCGCGGGGCGGGTGGACTGGCGGCCCGATCCGGCCCGCGCGGCCCTCCTCGTCCACGACATGCAGCGGTACTTCCTGGCCCCGTACGCCGGGGCGCCGGTGCCCGAGGCGACCGCGAACATCGCGCGCCTCGTCGCGACCGCCCGCGAGCGGGGTGTCCCCGTGTTCTACACCGCGCAGCCCGGCAGGCAGGACCCCGCGGACCGCGGACTCCTCACCGAGTTCTGGGGCGACGGCATCGGCGCGGTGATCGACGCCGACCCGCGGGCCGCGGACATCGTGGACGCGCTCGCCCCGGCCGAGGCCGACACCGTGCTCGTCAAATGGCGCTACAGCGCGTTCCAACGCAGCACGTTCGCCGAGCAGTTGGCCGCGCTCGGCCGCGACCAGCTCCTGATCACCGGTGTGTACGCGCACATCGGCCTGCAGGCCACGGCCGTCGAGGCGTTCATGCGCGACGTCCAGCCGTTCCTGGTGGCCGACGCGGCCGCCGACTTCTCCCGCGAACGCCACGACCAGGCGTGCGCGTACGTCGCCGAGCGCTGCGGCGTCGTGACCACCACCGCCGAGGCGCTCACCGCGCTCACCTCCGCGGAAGCCCTCACTTCCGAGAAGGCCCGCCCCGCCGCGAAAGCCCCCACCCCCGCAGGAGCCGCCCGATGAACCAGACCCTGTCGCCCGAGCGCGTCCGCGCCGACGTCGCCGAGCTGCTCGGCTGCGACCCCGCCGACATCGGGCCCGATGACAACCTCTTCGACCTCGGCCTGGACTCCGTACGGATCATGACCCTTGTCGAGCGCTGGCGTACCGAGGGCGCGGCCGCGCTGGAGTTCCCCGACCTGGCCGAGCAGCCCGAACTCGCGCACTGGACAGCGTTGTTGACCGGGGGCACCGCATGAGTCTCGTCGACCACCGGCACCGGCACCTGGAACGGATCGCGGAGGTCCGCGCGGGCCGCGAGCCAGAGAAGGTGGGCTACCCGATCCGCATCCGGCAGACCGAGGTCGTACGCACCGCCATGGTGGGGGCCGGACTGCTGCGGGTGACCCTCGGCGGGCCCGGTGCCGAGGGCTTCGAGGCGCACGCGCCGGACGAGCACGTGAAGCTGATCTTCCCCGAGCCGGACGGATCGCTGCGGCTGCCCGAGCCGAACGGGACGATGCTGCGCTGGCCGCGCCCCGCGGGCACCTCGCGGGAGTACACCGTGCGCCGCTACGACCCCGTCGCCGCCGAGATCGACATCGACTTCGCCCTGCACGACGGCGGCCTCGCCTCCGACTGGGCGCGCGCGGTCGAGCCGGGCGCCGTCGTGCACGTCGCGGGGCCGCCCGGCGGGCTGATCGTCCCGCACGCCTACGACCGCTATGTGCTCGCGGGCGACATCACGGCGCTGCCCGCGATCGCCCGGTGGCTGGAGGAGCTTCCCCGGAGCGCGCGCGGCTGGGCCTTCGTCGAGGTCGCCGACGCGGCGGAGGAGATCGAACTGTCCGCGCCCGAGGGCGTCGAGGTGCGCTGGCTGCACCGCGGCGACCGCCCGGCCGGCACCGGCGACGTGCTGGCACGCGCCGTGATGGCGGTGACCGTGCCCGAGAACGAGCGGGCGTACGTGTGGGCCGCGGGCGAGGCCGGGCAGATCAAGCCGCTGCGCCGCTGGGTCCGCGACGAACTGCGCCTGGAGAAGGCCGACCACGACATCACGGGCTACTGGAAGCGCGGCGTCGCCGACTTCGACGACGACCACTGACCGGATTTCCCGCCGACAAGGCCGCGCAGCGGCGCGAGCCCTGCCTGACGGCGCCGTACGCAAACAGCGTCGTACCCGAACACCCCTGAAAAACAAGGAGCATCACATGTCCCTACGCAGATCCTCGGGCCTGGTCGGCGCCGTGGCGCTGGCCCTCGCCCTGACCGGATGCGGATCGTCCGACAGCAAGTCGGACTCCTCCGGGAAGGGCAAGACCCGGGTGTTCGCCGCGGACAACGGCAAGATCAAGATCCCGGCCGACCCGAAGCGCGTGGTGGCCACCGGCTATGCCGTGCCCGTCATGATCGAGGCGAAGGCGCCGCTGGTCGGGATCTCGTCGTGGAAGCGCGGCGAGCCGATGATGAACAAGAAGGACCTCGCCACCTACAAGAAGACCCCCAAGGTGGCGGGCGAGCTGGCGACCGAGACCAACTACGAGGCCATCGCCGAGGCCGAGCCCGACCTGATCGTCATCGGCGTGCCCGCCCCGGTGCTGGGCGACATCGACGTCAAGCGTCTGGAAGGCATCGCCCCGGTCGTCGCGATCGGCCCGACCGTGCCGTCCATGTGGCGCGATCAGTCCCGCCGGCAGGCCGACGCCGCGGGCGCGCTCGAGCAGTTCGACTCCGTCAAGGCGACGTACGACGCCAAGGCCGCCAAGCTGGCCAAGAAGTACAAGGACGTGCTGCCCCAGCTCAAGATGGGCCACGTCGGCGCGTACGGCGAGACCGCCAAGGGCACCTTCCAGCGCGAGTTCGGCAAGTCCTGGGGCACGAACATCGCCGAGGACGCGGGCGCGAAGTACTACGGCAAGGTCAAGAAGAAGGGCCCCGGTTCGCGCGCGGTCAGCGAGTACCCCTCGCTCGAGGAACTCCCGGAGTCGCTCGGCAAGGCCGACGCCATCACGTACTCGGTCAACCCCGACGGCAGCGTCCCCGAGCCGGTGAAGTACGTCATGGACTCGAAGCTGTGGAAGAACCTGCCCGCCGTCAAGGCGAAGAAGACCTTCCCGATCCGCTACACCGAGGCCGCCACCTACGGGCAGGGCACGCAGACCCTGGACGCGATCGACAAGTCGTTCGCGCCGCTCCTGAACCGGTGACCGTCGCAGGCCGCACGTCCGAGGCGGCGGGAGAGAGGCGGGCCGCGCCACAGATCGGCCTGCTCGTCGGCGGGCTCGTGCTGCTCGCGGCGGTCGCCGTGGTCAGCATCGGCGTCGGCGCGCGCTCGATCTCGCCGGCCGAGGTCGTGCGCGCCCTGCTCGACTACCGGGGCACCGACGACCACGTGGTCGTGCGCGACGTCCGGGCGCCCCGCGCGCTGCTCGCCATCGCGGTGGGCGCCGCCCTCGCGGTCTCGGGCGCGCTGATCCAGACGCTGGCCCGCAACCCGCTGGCCGAGCCCGGCATCCTCGGGGTCACCGCGGGCGCCGGGTTCGCCATCACCCTCGGGTCGGGGCTCGGCTTCGCCGCCGGGCAGGCGGGCCAGCTCGGCTCCGCGGTCGTCGGCTCGGTGCTCGCGGCGCTCCTCGTCACCGCGGTCGGGCGCCGCTCCCCGCTGCGCCTTGTGCTCACCGGCGTGGCCCTGACGGCGGTGCTCAGCGGCGTCGCCCTCGGCATGCGGCTGATGCTGCCGGACACGTTCGACGCGTACCGCTTCTGGTCGGTCGGGTCCCTCGCGGCCCGCGAACAGGCGCCGCTGGCCTGGCCGTTGACGGCGATCGGGGTGTGCCTGCTCGGCGCGCTGCTGCTGAGCCGCGCGCTCAACGCCCTCGCCCTCGGCGAGACCGTGGCGCACACCCTGGGCGCGGGCGTGGGCCGGGTGCGGGCCATGGCCCTTGTCCTGATCACCGTGCTCAGCGGGGCGGCGACGGCGGTGGCCGGGCCGATCCTGTTCGTCGGTCTGATGGTGCCGCACCTGGTCCGCAAGCCCGCGGCGGGTTCGGTGCCGTGGCTGATTCTGTACGCGATGGTGCTCGGCCCGATCCTGCTGCTGATCGCCGACATGGGATCGCGGGTGCTGCTGCCCACCGGTGAGGTGCCGGTGGCCGTCGTGACCGCGTTCCTCGGTGGACCCATGCTGATCTGGGCCGTGCGCCGCTATGGGGCGGGGTCGCTGTGAGCACACTCAAAATGGCCGGCACGCTCGGATGGCGGGTCGAACGCCGCACGGTGACGCTCGTGGCGGTCCTCGTCGTCCTGATGCTCGCCCTGGGCCTGACCGGCCTCTGCTACGGCACGTCCTGGTCCACACCCCGCGAGGTGTTCGCCGTGCTCAGCGGGGCGGAGCCCTCCGTGGTGATCTGGGACTGGCGGATGCCGCGGGTGCTCGCCGCCCTCGTCTTCGGCGCCGCGCTCGGCGTGGCCGGGGCGCTCTTCCAGAACCTCACCCGCAACCCGATGGGCAGCCCGGACGTCATCGGCCTCGACGCGGGCGCGTACACCGGCGCCCTGGTCGCGATCACCGTGCTCTCGGGCGCGTCCGCGCAGCTCGCCGTCGGCTCGGTGCTCGGCGGCCTGGTCGTCGCGGCCGTGATCTACGTCCTCTCGTACGACCGGGGCTTCTCCGGCCTGCGCCTCGTGGTGATCGGCATCGCGGTCAACGCGATGGTGACGGCGCTCAATTCGTGGATCGTGCTCCGCGCCGACCTGGAGGTGGCGATCGCCGCGGTCGGCTGGAGCGCGGGCTCGCTCAACGGCGTCGGCTGGGACGACCTGGGGATCCCGTTCACGGTGATCGGCGTGCTGCTCGCCCTGATGGCGACGCGGGCGCACGCCATGCACCAGGCGTCCCTCGGCGACGCGATCGCGGTGACCACCGGCGTCGGGCTCGACCGGCTGCGGCTCCTCATGGTCCTCGTCGGCGTGGGCTGTACGGCCACGGTGACCGCGGTGGCCGGGCCGATCGCGTTCATCGCGCTCGCCGCACCGCAGATCGGCCGCCGGCTCGCGGGCGCGGCCGGGGTGCCGCTGCTCCCGGCCGCGCTGACCGGGGCGGTGCTGCTCCAGGGCGCCGACCTCATCGCCCAGATGCTGCTCGCACCCGTCGCGCTGCCCGTCGGCGTCGTGAGCACCGCCATCGGCGGCTGCTACCTGATCTGGCTGTTGACCAAGGAGGTGGGGCGCGCGTGACCGCACGCCTGACCGCGCGGGAGATCACCCTGCGCTACGGAGACCGGGTGGTGTCCACACGGCTGAGCCTCGACGTCCCCGACGGCGCGTTCACCGCCATCGTGGGGCCCAACGGCTGTGGGAAGTCGACCCTGTTGCGCGCTTTCGTACGGCTGCTGCGCCCCGCCGACGGGCAGGTGGAGCTCGACGGCCGAGAGGTCGGCGGCTACCCCGCCAAGGCCCTGGCCAAGCAGCTCGGCTTCCTGCCGCAGGACCCGCAGGCCCCCGACGACATCAAGGTCCGCCAACTGGTCGGCCGGGGACGGTTCCCGTACCAGTCGCTCCTCGCCCTGTGGTCGAAGCAGGACGAGGAGGCCGTGACCGGGGCGATGGCCGCCGCCGGTGTCACCGACCTGGCCGACCGGCCGGTGCAGGAACTGTCCGGCGGACAGCGGCAGCGGGTCTGGATGGCCATGGTGCTCGCCCAGGAGACGCCCTACCTGCTCCTCGACGAACCGACGTCCTTCCTGGACATCACCCACCAGTACCAACTGCTCGGCCTGCTCGCCAAGTTGCGCGACCAGGGCCGCACGGTCATCGCCGTCCTGCACGACATCAACCAGGCGTGCCGGTTCGCCGACCACCTGGTCGCCATGAAGGACGGCCGCGTGGCCGCCGAGGGCGACCCCACGGACATCGTGGACGCCGCGCTGATCAAGGACGTGTTCGACCTGCCGAGCGTCATCGTCCCCGACCCGGTGACGGACACGCCGATGGTCGTCCCCACCCTGCAAGGAGAATGAGTTGAGCACCGCACCGCTCGCCCTGACCGGCGCCCAGGTGGGCATCTGGAACGCGCAGCGCCTCGAACCGGACTCGCCGTACTACGTGGTCGGCGACGTGGTGGAGATATCCGGTGCCGCGCCTGTGGACGTCGACGCCTTGGTCGAGGCGGTCCGGGCCACCACCGAGGAGGCCGAGACGCTGCGGCTTCGGGTGTACGACACCCCGGACGGGCCGCGCCAGGCGGTCAGCGACGAACCGGTCGAGCCGCCCCGGGTGGTCGACGTCAGCGGCGAGGCCGACCCCGTGGCCGCGGCGAACGCGCTCGTCGAGGCCGAGCGGGCGCGGGTGGGGGAGGCGTGCCGGGGGATGGTCGACCGGCCGTTGTACGCCCGTACCGTCATCCGGCTCTCCGAGCACGAGGTCTGGTACACGCAGCTCGGCCACCACCTGATCTTCGACGGCTACACGGCGGCGATGCTCGCCCGCCGCACCGCCGCCCGCTACACCGCCCTGGTGCGCGGGACCGAGCCGCGGCCCTCGGCCTTCGGCTCCTTCGCCGACCTCGTCGCCGCCGACCGGGCCTACCGGGACAGCGACCGGTGCGCCGAGGACCGCGCGTACTGGGTCGAGCGGTTCACCCCGCTCCCCGACCTGGGCGACGCCGACACCGCCGCGGGGCCGCCCGACCGCACCCTCACCGCCCGCACCGTTCTGCCGCCCGAAGAGCTGGCCCGGCTCCGCGAGTTCGCCGACCGGGAGGGCGTCACCTGGGGCGAGGCCCTCATCGCCGGGTACGCCGCGTTCCTGCACCGCGTCCTCGGCCGCACCGACGTGGTGTTCGCGCTGCCGCTGATGTGCCGCACGGGCTCGACCGAACTGCGCACCCCCGCCATGGCCGTCAACGTGCTGCCCATGCGGGTGACCGTGCGCGGCGGCGACGGACTCGGGGAGCTGAGCCGACGGGTCGCCGCCGCCATGAAGGAGATGCGCGACCACCAGCGCTACCGTGGCGAGGATCTGCCGCGCGACCTCGGCGTGCCCGGCGCGGGCGCGCTGCTGCACGGACGCGGGATCAACCTCAAGGCGTTCGACCTGGCGATCGACTTCGCCGGGGCCACCGGCGTGATGCGCAACGTCGCGGGCGGCCCGCCGGAGGACATGGGCCTGAGCGTCCTGCCGACCCGTGACGGCGGGCTCCTCCTCGGCTTCGAGGTCGACGCCCGCACCAGCGACCAGGCCATGGTCGACGCCAAGTTGTCCGGCCTGCGGTCCCTGCTGTCCGGGCTCACCGAGGGCCTGTCCGTCGGACGGGTCGCCCTGGCCGACGACGTGGAACGGCTCCTCGCGGAGTGGTCGCCGCCGGCCGTGCCCGGCACGCCGGTGGACGTACCGACCGCCCTCGACGCGATGGCGGCCGCCGATCCCGGGCACACCGCCCTCGTGTGCGGTCCCGACCGGCTGTCCGCCGCGGAGCTGGCGGGACGGGTGCACCGACTCGCCCGTGCGCTGCGGGCCCGCGGGATCGGGCCCGACGACGTCGTGGCGCTCGCGCTGCCGCGCTCGGCGGACTCGGTCGTCGCCCTCCTCGCGGTCATGGACGCGGGCGCCGCGTTCCTGCCCCTGGACGCGGCGCACCCGGCGGAGCGGCTGCGCGAGTTGATCGCCGACACCCGCCCGGCGCTGGTCCTTGCCGACGGTGGTCTTTCGGCGCTGGTGCCGACCGACGGTGCGATCACCACGCTGCCCTGGGCCACCCTCGTCGACGAGGCCGCCGGCCTCTCCGACGCCCCCCTTCGGGCCGACGAACTGGCCGCGCCCCGCCACCCCGAGCACCTCGCGTACGTCATCCACACCTCCGGCTCGACCGGCCGCCCCAAGGGCGTGCTCGGCCGCGTCGGCGGTCTCGCCGCGCTCCTGCACCACCAGCGCTCCACGGTCGTCGCGGAGACCGAGGGGGCCACGAGGGCCACGGGCAGGCGGCTGCGCGCCGCCCACACCTACTCGTTCGCCTTCGACTCCGCGTTCGAGCACCTGGTGTGGCTGCTGTGCGGGCACGAACTCCACGTGTACGACGCCGAGACCAGCCGCGACGCCGACGCCCTGCTCGCCGCGTACGCCCGCGACGGCATCGACATCATCGACACCACGCCGTCGATGGCCGCGCCGCTGATCGACGGCGGCCTCCTCCGGCGGCCCGCGCCCGCGCTCCTCGTACTCGGCGGCGAGGCCACCCCGCCCGCGCTGTGGCGACGGGTCGTCGAGTCGGGCGTGGCCGCGCGCAACATGTACGGGCCGACCGAGGCGACCGTCACCAGCACCACCGCGCGGATCGCCGCAGGTGAGCCGACGATCGGCCACCCCCTCGCGGGGACCCGTGTCCGCCTCCTGGACAGCGCGCTCCAGCCCGTACCGCACGGCACGCCGGGCGAGCTGTACCTGGCCGGGCCGCACCTGGCCCGCGGCTACCTCGGCAGACCCGGAGCGAGCGCCGAGCGCTTCGTCGCCGACCCGTTCGGCGCGCCGGGTGAGCGGATGTACCGCACCGGCGACCTCGCCCGATGGGTGCCCGGACGCGGCCTGGAGTACCTGGGCCGCGGCGACGGACAGGTCAAGATCCGTGGCCATCGGGTGGAGACGGGCGAGGTCGAGGCCGCGCTCGGGGCGGTGCCGGGCGTGACCGCGGCGGCCGCCGCGGTGCGCTCGTCCCGCTTGGTCGGATACGTCGTGGCCGCATCCGCATCCGCATCCGCACCCGCTTCTGATTCCGCCCCCGCCTCTGCCTCCGCCCCCGTCACCGGTGACGCGGTGCGCGCCCACCTCGCCGAGCGTCTGCCCGAGCACATGGTGCCCGCCGCCGTGGTGGTCCTCGACGCACTGCCCGTCACACCCAACGGCAAGCTCGACCGCGCCGCCCTGCCCGCGCCCGCGTCCTCCGGCGGAGGCAACGGCCGGGAGCCGCGCACCGAGCGGGAACGGCTGCTGTGCGCCGTCCTCGCCGACGTGTTCGAGGTCGAACGGGTCGGCGTCGACGACGACTTCTTCGCGCTCGGCGGAGACAGCATCACCGCGATCACCGTCAGCAGCAGACTGCGCGCCCAGGGCGTCGAACTGCGGCCGCGGGACCTCCTCGCCCGCCGCAGCTTCGCCGCTCTGGCCGCCTCCGCCGACGTGGTGGCCGACGCCCCGCAGGAGTCGGACGACCCGACCGGGCCGGTGCCCGCGCCACCGATCGTGCGCGGACTGCTCGACCCGCACCCGGACGTCGACACCGTCGCCGGCTACGCCCAGTGGACCGCCCTGCGTGTCGCCGAACTCGCGTACGACGACCTGGTCATGGGCGTACAGACGGTCCTCGACCACCATGACGCGCTGCGGTTGCGGGCGGACGACGGCGCGCTGGAGGTCCTTCCGGCCGGGGACGTACGGGCCGTCGTCAACGAGTTCCACGGCGAGGACGCGACCGCCGTCGCCCAGCGCCTCGCCGGGCAACTCGACCCGCGCTCGGGCGACTTGGTGCGCGTCGCGCTGCTCCGTACCGGCGACGGCACGCCGGACCGGCTTGTCGTCGTCGTACACCACCTCGCCATGGACGGAGTCTCCTGGCGCGTCCTGCTGCCCGACCTGCACACGGCCTGCGCGGGCGGCTCGCTCGCCCCGGCCGGCGCGTCCTGGCGGCGGCACGCGCTGCTCCTCGCCGAGCAGGGCGCGTCCGGCGCGCGACGCGGCGAACTCGACCACTGGCGCACCGCGTTGGGCTCCGCGTCCCGTCTGGGCGCCCGTCCGCTGGACCAGACGCGGGACACGGTGTCCACCGCCCACCGCTCCGTCACCGTCGCCTCGCCCGAGGTCACCGAGGCGCTCCTGACCACCCTGCCCGCCGCCTACCGCGCCGGTGTCGACGAGGTGCTGCTCGCCGCGCTCGTGCTCACTCTGCGCGAGTGGGGCGTGAGCGGCGACGCGGTGACCGTCACGATGGAGGGCCACGGCCGCGAACACCTCGATCTGGCCCGTACGGTCGGCTGGTTCACCAGCGAGTACCCGGTGCGCGTGCCGACGCCCGGCGACGTGGGACGGGTCCTCCGCGCGGCCAAGGAGGCCAGGCGCGGCGTCCCCGACGGCGGCGTCGGCTACGGCGTCCTGCGCTCCCTCGACCCGGTGGCAGGCGCCGAGCTGTCGGCCACCCCGCCGCCGGACGTGCTCCTCAACTACCTGGGCCGGTTCGCCCCACTGACCGGAACCGGATGGCGGCTGCCGGAGCGGGACGCCTTCGCGGTGACCGAGCCCGACGCCAAGGCCCTGGAACAGGTCCTCGCCCTCAACTGCTTCGTCCACGAGGAGGGCGCGCCCCGCCTCGCCGTCGAGTGGACGGCCGCGACCGAGGTGCTCGGCACCGACGCGGTGGCGGCCCTCCAGTCGGCCTGGGCCGCGTCGCTGGACGCGCTGGCCGCGCACGCCCTCCACACCCCCGGCGGCCTCACCCCCTCCGACCTGCCGCTCGTCGACCTCGACCAGGCCGCCATCGACGCCCTCGAACGCACCGGCCGCATCGCCGACGTACTGCCCGCCACACCCCTCCAGGTCGGCCTCTCCTTCCACACCCTGGTCCGCGACGAGGACGCCACCGATGTCTACGTCGTCCAGGCCGTGACCACCCTCGTCGGCGACCTCGACCCGGACCGGATGGCCGAGGCAGCCCACGAACTCCTGCGCCGCAACCCGGCGTTGCGTGTGTACCTGGGCACGGCCGGGGACGACGTGGTGCAGGTGATCCCCGCCGACGTGACCCTGGAGTGGCGGCAGGACGACCGGTTCGACGAGGCTGTCCGTACCGAGTTGGAACGAGCGTTCTATCCAGAGCGGCCGCCGTTGATCCGCTTCCTGCTGTCCCGCGTCGGCCCGGCCGAGCACAAGCTGGTGATCACCAATCACCACGCCCTGCTCGACGGCTGGTCCATGCCGCTGGTCGGCCGCACCCTGCTCGCGATCTACGCCGAGCTGGGCGGCGGCCCGGCCGCGCCCGTCGCCCCGCACCTGCCGGAGTACTTCCGCTGGCTGGCGGGCCGGGACCACAAGGCGTCCCTCGCCGCGTGGCAGCACGCCCTGGCCGGCGTCGACGAAGCGACCCGCCTCGCACCCGCGGCCACCGGGACCGGCGTCGAGCGGCCCGGCCGCGTCGGCGTGGGACTCGGCCAGGAGTTCAGCGACCGGCTGCGCGCGTTCGCCCGCGAACAGGGCGTCACCCTGACCACGGTGCTCCAGACGGCCTGGGGCCTGCTCCTCGGCAGGCTCACCGGGCGCCGCGACGTCGTGTTCGGCTGCCCGGTGTCGGGGCGCCCCGCCGAGGTCGACGGCGTCGAGTCGATGATCGGCCAGCTCGGCACCACCATCCCCGTACGCGTCCGGCACACCCAGGACCGGACCGCGCGGGACCTGATGGCGGACGTACACGCCGAGAGCGTGGCCCTCGCCGAGCACCACCACGTCGGCCTGCCCGAGATCCAGCGGGCCGTGGGCATCGGTGAACTGTTCGACACGATGCTGGTGATGGAGAACTTCCCGCTGTCCAGCCGGAAGCGCACTCCCCTCGCCCCCGGCCTCGACCTGGCCGGCGTGGACATCACCGACGCCACCCACTACGCGCTCACCGTCATCGTCATCCCCGACGACGAGATCACCATCGGCCTCGGCTACCAGCCGGGCGCCTTCGCCGAGGCGACCGTGCGCGACTACGGCCGCTGGCTGCTCAACCTGCTGCGGGAGATCGTCGACGACCCGGCGCGCCCCGCGATCCGGCTGCCCGCCCTCGACCCCGACGAGCGGCAGCGGATGCTGCGCACCGGCACCGAGATCGTCTCGGCCAAGGAACGCGGCCACTGGCTGGAGGAGTTCGCCGCCTGGGTGCGCCGCAAGCCGGACGCCGAGGCCCTGGTCTGCCGCGACCGCAGCCTGTCCTACGCCGAGCTGGACGGGCGGGCCAACCGGCTCGCCCACGCCCTGATCGCGCGCGGCGTACGGCCCCAGGACCCGGTCGCGGTCCTGCTCGGACGGGACGTCGAGATGACAGTGGCGCTGTTCGGCGTGGCCAAGGCGGGTGCGGTGTACGTCCCGTTGGACCCGAGCTATCCGCGCGAGCGCCTCGCGTACATGCTCGACGACATCGCCCCGGCGGCCGCGGTGACGACTGGCGCGGTGGCGGGGGCTGGGGTGACGACCGGCGCGGAAGTGCTCGCCGACCGCGAGCTCCCGGTGCTGCGCCTCGACGACCCGGCGACGCTCGCGTCCGCCCCCGACACCGACCCGGCCGACGCGCGCGCCAAGCTCACCGACGACGCCCTCGCGTACGTCATCTACACCTCCGGAACCACCGGGCGCCCCAAGGGAGTCGGCGTCACCCACCGCGGCGTGCCCGACCTCATCGCGCTGCAGGAGGAGGTCGTCGGGATCACCGAGCACGACCGGTATCTGCACTTCGCCTCGACCAGCTTCGACGTCGCGTTCTGGCAGACCATGGTGCCGCTGCTGTCCGGCGGCACGTCCGTCATCGCGCCCGAGGAGGTGCGCGTACCCGGCGACGAACTCCTCGACTACATCGTCGAGCACCGGGTGACCGGGGTGAACCTGCTGCCGTCGTTCCTCGCCGCGATGCCCGACGACCGCACCGTCGACCCCGACGTGTTCTTCGTCGTCGGCGCGGAGCGACTCGACCCCGCCCTCGCGCGGCGCTGGGGCGCCGGCCGCAAGGCGCTCTTCAACGCCTACGGCCCCACCGAGGTCACCATCAACTCCGTGACCTGGCACTACGACCCGGACGACCCCGGGCCGCTGCCGATCGGCCGCCCCGACCCCAACGTCCGCGCCTACGTCCTCGACGGCGGACTCCAGCCCGTCGGCGTCGGCGTGACGGGCGAGCTGTACCTCGGCGGGCCCAGCCTGGCCCGCGGCTACCTCGGCCGCCCCGGGCCCGCGGCTACCTCGGCCGCCCCGCCCTGACCGCGTCGGCGTTCGTCGCCGACCCGTACAGCGCGCCGGGAACGCGGATGTACCGCACGGGCGACCTGGTGCGATGGCGGGCGGACGGGCAACTGGTGTTCCTGGGCCGCGTCGACCACCAGGTCAAGGTCCGCGGCTTCCGCGTGGAGCTGGGCGAGATCGAGTCCACCCTCACCCGCCACCCCGACGTGCGCGCCTGCGCGGTGATCGTGCGCGAGGGCAGGCTCGTCGGCTACGTCATCCCGACCGACGGCGCCGACCTGGACACCGCGAGCGTACGCGCGTACGTCGCCGGGGAACTGCCCGACCACATGGTGCCCACGGCGCTCGTACCGCTCGACCGGCTGCCGCTGAGCCCCAGCGGCAAACTCGACGCGGCCGCGCTGCCCGCCCCCGAGACCGCCGCCGCCGCGCGGCGCGAGCCGGCCACCGAGGCCGAAGCGGTGCTGCTCGGCGTGTTCCAGGACGTCCTCGGCCGCGACGACATCGGCCCCGACGACGACTTCTTCGCCATCGGCGGCGACAGCATCGTGTCGCTGCAGGTCGTGTCCCGGGCCCGGCGCCGGGGGCTCGGTCTCACCGCGCGCGACGTGTTCGAGGGCGAGACGGTCGCCGGGATCGCGGCGCGCGCCCGCGCCCTCGGCGACGGCGACGGCGACGCCCCGGCGGTCGGTGACGCGCCGCTGACACCGATCATGCGGGATCTGCTGCGGCGTGCGGGGACCGCCGCGGACGGTTTCTGCCAGTGGGTGGAGATCTGCGTGCCGGCGGGCGGGGACGAGGCGCGCTGGCGGGGGGTGCTGGACGCGGTGCTGGCGCGGCACGACGTGCTGCGGGCCCGCCTTGCCGGTGATGTGTCGCGGGACGGCCTTGCCGGTGGTCTGCCGCGGGACGGCCTTGCCGGCGGCGTGCTGCGCGTACCGCCGGTCGGCGCCGTGACCGGGGCCGACGTGCTGACCTGCGTACGGACGGAAGGAGATCCGCGTACCCAGGTCGATTCCCACATCGCCGCCGCCCGCGCGTCGATGGACCCCCGCACCGGCCCGCTGCTGCGCGCGGTGTGGGTGGACGCCGGGCCCGAACGGCCGGGCAGGCTCGTCCTGATCGCCCACCACCTGGTCGTCGACGGAGTGTCCTGGCGCGTCCTGCTCGACGACGTGGAGCACGCCTACGGCGGCGGGACCCCGGCCCGGCACGGCCAGTCGTTCCTCGGCTGGGCGCGCTCGCTGCGCGACGCCGACCGGCGGGCCGAACTGCCGCACTGGCAGCGGATGACCGCCACCCCGGCGCTCACCCGGCCGCTCGACCCCGCCCGGGACACCGTGGCCACCGCGGCACACCACGAGATCCGGCTCGACGCCGACCCGACCCGCGCCCTGATCGCGACCCTGCCCGCCGCCCACCGCACCACGCCGGACGCCGTGCTGCTCACGGCGCTCGCCCGCGCGGTACGGGACTGGCGCGGGACATCGCAGCTGTTGGTGGCACTGGAGAGCCACGGCCGCCCGACGCGGGTCGACCTGTCCCAGACCGTCGGCTGGTTCACCGCCGTGCACCCCGTACGCCTCGACGCCGACGACGACGTGAAGGCGGTCGCGGAGCGGCTGCGCGCCCAGGGCGACGGCCTCGGCCACGGCATCCTCACCGCGGCGGGGCTGCTGGACCCCGTGGTGCCCGAGGTCGCCTGGAACTACCTCGGACAGTTCCCCGGCGCCCCCGCCGAGGAGACGCCCTGGCAGGCGCCCCCGGACGCCGACCCGCTCGGCTCCGGCGGCACCGGCGAACTGCCCCTGCCGCACAGCCTGATGGTCAACGCGCTGGTACGCGACGACACACTCGGGGTCCGGATCACCTGGCCGTCCGCGCTGTTCACCGCCGCCGAGATCGAGGAGCTGGGGGAGCGGCTGCGGGCCGCGTTGCTGCGGACCGCCGCCGCGCCGGAGATCCGGGCGCTCGACGCCCTCGACCGCGACCGCGCGGTCGCCGAGGTGCAGCCGCTCACTCCGCTGCAGGAGGTGATGCTGCGGCACTCGCGCGCCGAGCGCCCCGACCCGTACACCGTGCAGTCGGCGTTCTCCCTCGCCGGCGCGCTCGACGTCGACGCGCTGCGCGCGGCCGGCGCCGACCTGCTGGCCCGGCACCCGAACCTGCGCGCGGTGTTCCCCGCGGCCGGCTTGGCGGTGATCCCCGAGTCGGCCCGGCCGGAGTTCCGGGTGGTCGACGGGGCGGCGGGGTCCGATGGGCCCGGGCCCGCCGAGGAGGTCCTCTCCGCCGAGGAGATCCTCGCGGCCGACCTGGCCGAGCCGTTCGACCTCGCCGAGGGCCCGCTCGTCCGCCTGACCGTGATCCGCCGCGGCCCCGAGCTCGCCGACCTGGTCCTGACCACGCACCACGTGCTGTCCGACGGCTGGTCGGCGCCGCGCATCCTCACCGAACTGTTCGCCCTCTACACCGCACGCGTCCAGGGCCGGGAGCCGGACCTGCCCGCACCGGTGCCGTTCGCCGACTACCTGAACTGGCGCGCCGAGCACGAACCCGAACTCGGGGTGTGGGCCGCCGAGTTGGACGGCCTGCCCGAGGGCAACCACCTGGTGGACGGCGCCGCCGAGCCCGGCGCGGCCTGGCAGGAGCCCGAGCTCATCGAGTTCGACACGGCCCTCGTGTCCGACCTCACCGACCTCGCCCGGCGCCGCGGCCTGACGCTCAACACGCTGGTGCAGGGCGCCTGGTCGGTGCTGCTCGCACGCCGCTCCGGCCGCGCGGACGTCTGCTTCGGCGCCATGGTCGCCTGCCGTCCTCCGGAACTGGAGGGCGTCGAGGAGATCATCGGGCTCCTGGCCAACACCGTTCCCGTACGCGCACGACTCGGCGGCACCCTCGCCGAGACGCTCGCCGGCCTGCAGGCCCGCCAGCGGGCGCTGGTCGAGCACCAGCACGTCGCCCTGCCCGACCTGGAACAACTCACCGGACGCCGGAGGCTGTTCGACAGCCTCGTGGTGTTCGAGAACTACCCGGTCGACCCGGACCGCCTCCGCGAACCCGCCCCCGGCCTCACGGTCGTCGGCACTCGCTTCCGCGAGGCCACGCACCACCCCGTGACCCTGACGGTCATGCCGGACGGCGACGGCTGGACGGGCGTGCTCGCCCACCGCGCCGGGGTGGACGTCGCCGGTCTCGCCGAGGAACTGCGGGACCTGCTCACCAACTTGGGCGGCCACCTCGACAAGGACGTACTCGATCTCGTGGAGCACCGATGACCGAGAAAGTCCCGGACGCTCCGGCGGCGAAGAAGGCAGCCGCGCCGCCGGCCGAACGGATCGACGGACAACTCCTGCGCATCGCGTTCATCCTGGTCCTAGGCACCTTCATGGCCACCGTGGACGCGACGATCGTCAGCGTCGCAATGGACACCCTGGCCGGCGACTTCGGCGCCTCCGTCACCGAGATCCAGTGGGTCTCCACGGCGTACCTGCTGGCTGTCGTCGCCGCCGTACCCGCGTCCGGCTGGCTGGCCGACCGGTTCGGCGGCCGCCGGACCTGGCTCGCCGCGGTGGGGGTGTTCCTGCTCGGCTCGCTGCTGTGTGCGCTGGCCTGGTCGGCGACCAGCCTGATCGTGTTCCGGGTGATCCAGGGCCTCGGCGGCGGTCTCCTTCCCGCGACCGGGCAGGCACTCCTCGCCCGCGTCGCGGGACCGGGCCGCACCGGGCGGGTGATCAGCGTCGTGGCGGTCGTCCCGCTGCTGTCTCCCGTACTCGGCCCGCTGGTCGGCGGCTCCCTCCTCGCTGTGGCGTCGTGGCCGTGGCTGTTCCTGGTCAACCTGCCGATCGGCGTGGTCGCGGTGCTGCTGGCCCGTCGGTACGTGCCCGACGTACCGCCGTCGACCCGGCGCACGCCGTTCGACCTGCGGGGGGCCGCGCTGCTCTCGCCCGGCCTCGCCGTGCTGGTGTTCGGCCTGACCGAGGTCTCGCACCACCGCACCCTCCCGGCCGCGATCGGCGTCTCGGCGGGCCTGGCGATGCTGGCCGCCTTCACCGCGCACGGGCTGCGGACCAGCCGGGCACCGCTGATCGACCCCCGCCTCTTCGCCCGGCCGCCGTTCGGCGCCGCCGCTCTCGCGCTGCTGGTCCTGGGCGCGTCGGTGTTCGGCACGATGTTCCTGCTGCCGCTGTACTTCCAGACCGGCCGCGGCCTTTCGCCGTGGGAGGCCGGACTGCTGCTCGCCCCGCAGGGGTTGGGCGCGGCGGCCGGGTCGGTCCTCGTCAACCGCACCATCGACAAGGTCGCCCCCCGGACCCTGGTGGTCACCGGCATCGCGCTCATCGTCGCGGGCACGGTCCCGTTCACCCAGCTCGGCCACGAGCCCCCGGACGCCGTGATCGCCGCGGCGCTCGCCGTCCGGGGCGTCGGGATGGCCATGATCGGCGCGCCCGTCATGAACATCGTCTACAGCCGCATCGAGCCCGAACACCTCCCGCGCGCCTCGGGCGCGCTGAACCTGCTCAACACCGTCGGCGGCTCGGTCGGCACCGCGGCGCTCGCCGTGGTCCTGCAGGACCGGCTGACCGCCCGCGGCCCGGACATCTCGTGGGCGTTCGCCGACACCTTCTGGTGGGTGCTCGGCCTCTGCCTGCTCGCCGCCGCCGGGGCCACGAGGCTGCCCCGCACTCACGTCAGGAACCCATGATGCACCCCCTGCCCACCCCCACCACATCCGATCCCATCCCCACCCAACTGACGGACCTGGCCGCGGACCAGCCCGCGCACGCAACGGGCCGACCAGCAACGGCCCAGTCGTCAACGGCCCAGTCGGCAACGGCCGAGCCCGCGCCGGCACCGGCCGACTTCGCCGGGGCCCAGGCCGTGCCCGCCCCGCGTGCCCGCCCCGCCCGGGTTGGCCGCAACCAAGCCCGAGCCGGCACCGGCCGACCTCGCTGGGGCCCAGGCCGTGTCCACCCCGCCCGGGTTGGCCGCATCCAAGCCCGCGCCGGCACCCGCCGACTTCGCCGGGGCCCAGGCCGTGCCCGCCCCAAGCCCACGCCGACACCGGCCGACCTCGCCACGATTCAGCCCCTGGTCGTGCCGAGGCGCCTCGCCGCAGCTCGCCCTCTGTCCTCCCCGGCGCCCCTCGCCGAAGCCCACCCCCTCCCTTCCCCGGCCGAACTCGCCGCGGCCCACCCCCTGTCCGGGGCGACCGCCGAAGCCATCGCCCAGCACCGCGACACCGTCGCCGCCGTCCTCGCCCGCCGGGACCCCCGCCTGCTCGTGGTCGTCGGTCCCTGCTCGGTCCACGACACCTCCGCCGCCCTGGAGTACGCGGACCTGCTCGCCACCGCCGCCCGGCGCCTCGGCGACGACCTGGTCATCGTTCTGCGTGCCTATCTGGAGAAGCCCCGCACCATCACCGGCTGGACCGGCCTGCTCGCCGCCCCCACCCTCGACGGCAAGGGCGACCTGGCCACCGGCCTGAGACTCGGCCGGTCCTTCCTGACCGAGGCGGCCGCCACGGGCCTGCCCCTGGCCTACGAGTTCGTGGACCCCGCCCTCGCCCCGTACGTGGCCGACACGGTGTCGTGGGCAGCCATCGGCGCGCGTACCGTCGCCAGCCAGCCCCACCGCCACCTGGCCTCCTGGCTCCCCATGCCGGTCGGCATGAAGAACTGCGTCTCCGGCCGTCTCGACACCGCGGTCGCCGCCATCCAGGCCGCCGCCCACGCGCACACCCTGCCCGCCGTCTCCTCCGACGGCCGCCTCACCACCCTCCAGAGCACCGGAAACCCCGACGCCCACCTGGTCCTCCGGGGCGGCCCGACCCCCAACTACGACAAGGCGAGCGTCGCGCAGGCCCGCTCGGCCCTCACAGCGGCCGGCCTGCCCCAGCGCATCGTCGTCGACGCCTCCCACGGCAACAGCGGCAAGGACCACAACCGCCAGCCGACCGTAGTCGCCGACCTCGCCGAGCAGATCTCCCAGGGCGACTCCTCCCTCGCCGGCGTCATGATCGAGTCCTACCTCTCTGACGGCAGACAGGACCCCGAAACGGCGCATCCCCGCCCCGACCTCAGCGTCACCGACGCCTGCCTCAGCTGGTCCCGCACGGCCCCGCTGCTCGACACCCTCGCCCTGGCCTCCCGCCGCCGGAGCCGCCTCGGCGGATGAGCCAGCCCCGACCCGGGCGGTCAGGGCGCCCGGGTCGGCATCCGGCCCGAACACACATCGGCGGTGGGGCCCGTGGCGGCGCGCACGCCGAGTTGCTTACGTGCGAAGGCAGCGAGGGCGCGGGTGGCTGCGGTGTCGCACGCCCGGCTTGCGACACCGCCACCTGGCGTGCGGTCACCGTCGCGTGGGTGAGACGTCTCGCACCAGATCGCGGCAGGCGTCAGCGGCATGGCGCCGAGCAGCGAATCGATGGCTGGCCGGGACGCCGGATCACCGACGGCGAGGCACGGGACCGGCAACCGTCACCGGCAACCCGCCGTCCCCGGCAACTTGTCAGTAGCTGTGCTCAATCCTCGGATCTGTGACGTTCTGTGACCGTTGGCAGAGTCGTTCAAAGATGTGCCGGGATTGGGTGCGTGTTCGGGGGTACCGGGATGGTTCGGTTGCCGGTGACCATCTAGGTTGGTCATCGTTCTCCGGCTATGACCGCTCGTAGGACAACCATGTCGTTGGCGATCACCGCAGCAGGCATCGGAACCGGTCTCATGGCCGCGTCCCCGGCAGCAGCAGGCGGGATCATCGTCATCGGAAGCCCGTCGTTCAACAACGGCTGCGCCAACCACCAGACACACACCCAACCTCGCGGCACCACTTCAGAAGGAAGTGGCCCTGCGCAAGGACTCTTGGCACAGGTCCCAGTCACCGACCCCTTGAACCACTGCGGTGGCGCCGACCTCCCCATTCCTTCCTATGACAATGACATCAAAGTGAAGCTTCTGTCGTTTCCGTGACCTGCGATTACAGTGTTCAAAAACCGCTCTTCAGCGAACTCGCGTCACCGCCACGTCGCGTGCCGACGGCGACCTCACCACGAGCCCGGCCCCGGTCGTCGTCGTGCGCTCCTCCCCGTCATCCGTCCATGCCCGCTGCCCGGGCCTGACCCGGCGGCCAGGCGCGCCACTGCGGCTACGAGGGGGCCCGTCAGCGCCTGGGCCAGCCCGCGTCGTCCGTCAGTAGCTGTGCCATATCCCGTGATCCGAACACCCGTCCATCCCGGCACCCCCGAATGACTCTGCCGACCGTCACCGAACGTCACAGGTCCAGGGATTGAGCACAGCTACTCACCGGCGAACCGTCACCGGGCCGGGTGGACGCGCCCGCCACCGGTCACGGCTCACGACCGCGGCGACGGCGACGGGTGGTGGAGGTGAGCCGTCGCGGCGGGCGCCACGAGGAGGCGGCAGATCCGGTCGCCGGCTTCCGCGGCGTTCCCGGCCGGTGTCGGGAACAGCAGGCGCAGGTCGCAATGGCCGCTGGGGTATTCGTGGCGCAGCGTTATGCCGTGCCGATCCAGGGCCAGGGGCACGGCTCGTATGAAACCGTGCGGCACTCGAGGTGCGGAGAGGGTCACCAGCCCGGCCACCATGTCCTCGTGCGCGTCGGCGAGATGAGTCAGCATCGCCGCCTCCTCGGCCGCGAGCGGATCGGGAGCCGCCAGAGTCATCTCGTCGAGCCCCACCTCCACCGTCTCGGCCGGAGTGCGAAGGGTGACGCGTGCGGTGTCGAGGGCCAGGGCGGTGGGAGCGGTGTCGGCAGTGCCAGTGGCGTCCCCGAGCCGGTCCGGCGACAGCCATCCCGAGACCGTGACAGAGGCCCTGACGCGGGCGCGGACGGCGGTCGGCGCTATGTCCGTGAACTCCAGGAGGGCGGCGAGACCACCGCGCGGGGCTCGCGCCACTTGGGCGGTGAGAGGGCTGTCGGCCTGCGGGTGGAGGGTGATCCGCCCTCTCCGGCTCACGGAGTGCATGCCGATCAGGTCGTACGCCTGACCATCCGTGGTGAGCGACAAGGACTCCGCGCCGGCGATGACGGAGCGGACCCGCTCCGCCGCGGTCGGCTCCGTCGGTTCGCTCGGCTCGGCGGGTGATGTCTCGGCTGCGGTGCTCAACGGGCCTCCATGCGGTAGAGGTTGAATCGGTAACCCTCCATCCGGCGCCGGCGCAGGGCGGTCAGGGTGGTGGACGGCCTTTCGTCCACAATGCGGAAAACCTTCCGGACGGCGGCCTCTTCGGATCACCATCCGCCTAAGTGAGGTAAGGCTAACCTTACTAATTCGGGTGTGTCCATGCGATGCCGCCGCGTGCTGCGAGTCGTGGTTGCTCATGGCTCCATGCAACCCGATGAGTCCGAACACCCGGCGGGGGCTGTGGATAACCCTTGGCGTGCCCCTGATCATGGTTATCCACAGGCTCAACCGGAGCGAGGGATTCCGGTGCAGAGTCGGCGCATGACGAATCACAGCGAACCAGCGGACCCGATCGACGAGCCCCCGGTCACCCTGCGCATGCCCGCCGAACTGGCGGACGCCTTGCCGTACTTGCTCGGGTTCAGGCCCGAGAACAGCATCGTCCTCATCGCGCTGCACGGCCCGCACGGCCGGTTCGGCGGGCGGGTGCGCCTCGGTATCCCGGAGCGCCAGGAGGACTGGCCGGCTGTCGCGGAGCAGCTGGCCCAGTGCCTGGTGAGCGGCTGCGAGCGGCGCGAAGCCCGGCCGGACGGCGTCGTGGCCTACCTCTGCCAGGAGCCGGGAGGGTCCGCGGGGGACGCCTCCGGGCTCTCCGGCAGGCAGGTCATGGAGCGCCTCAGGCCACTGGCCCAGACGCTCCGCACCGCCTGCGGCAGCCTCGACGTCCCGGTCCTGGAAGCCGTGTGCATCTCGGAGGGCCGCTTCTGGACGTACTGCTGCCCTGATCAGCGGTGCTGCCCGGCGGACGGCACGCCGCTGCCTCCCGCGGGCACGTCGGTCATGGCGGCGGCCACCGCGTATGCAGGCCGTCAAGTGGGTCCGGATCAGGGGAAGTTGCGGGCGCGCCTCGCGCCGTGGCGGACCGCGGCCGTGGCGGCCCAGGAGCGCGCACTGCACGCTGCCGCGGTCGCGCTCGTGCCCAGGATTCTGGACGAGGGCGGCCACGACCAAGTCGCAGAGGACACGCTCGACCTCGCCCGCCGCCTCATGGCCCGCCTCGCGGCGGCACCCCCGAGGCCCGACCCGCTGGAAGCGGATCTCCAGGACGACGAACTGCTGGCTCACGACGAGGCCGCCGCCGTGATCCTCGGTCTCCAGGACCGCACGACGCGGGACCGGGCGGCGGAGTGGATGGAAGGGACGGAGGCGAAGTCGGCGCTGCGGCTCTGGCGAGCACTCGCCCGGCGTTGCGTCGGCCCCTTCCACGAGCACGCGGCGGCGCCGCTGACGCTGGCCGGCTGGGTCGCCTGGTCACTCGGCGACCTCATCGAGGGCCAAGAGGCGCTCACCATGGCACTGATCGCCGACCCGCACTACACCTTCGCCCTGCTGCTGCACCCCGTGTGCAGCGCGGACGACGACCCGGAACCGATTCGCCGCATCCTGCGCGGCGAACGGACCCGACGCGAGCCGCATGTCTCCCCAGCCGAGAACCGTGACGGGGAAGAAGTCTCCGAACTCCTGGGAGGTGTCGACCACTTGAGCTCCACGACGCCCAGCCCCACCCCTGCCCCTGCCTCCACCGGTTCCGGCGTCGACGTCGGTGCGGGTGCCGGGGCCCGCGCAGGTGCCGAAGCCAGGACCGACGCGGGCGTCGGCTCGACGTCCCCCAGCCACCGCCGTCGCGTCCGCTCCACCGCCCGTGCGACGCGCCCGAGCGGGGCAGCGGGCACGGCACCGCGGAACCGACGGCCCGCCGTCAGGCGAGGCACGAGGAACGGCCGGTGAGCAGGGGGTCCCGGCGCCACCCACCAGGGCCGATCCTCGTGGTGGCTGTGGTGGCTGTGGTGGCTGTGGTGGCTGTGGTGGCTGTGGTGGCTGTGGTGGCTGCAGTTGCTGCAGTGGCCGGAGTGACTGTGATGGCTGGGGCGACCACAGCGGCCGGGGCGACCTGGGCAGCCGGAGTGATCGCGGTGGTTGCTGCGGTCCTGGAGGCAGCGCACCGCCGTCCGGGCGGCTTCCTGAGACGGGTGCGTGACTTGGGGCGGCCCGCCGCCGTTCACCTGAGTGGCGGTACCCACGTCCGGGTCGCGCCGCTGCACCGCGACCGAGTCTCCGCAGCGCAGACAACGCAGAAGAGGCCGCCCCATGCACGTTCCCGCCCCGTCTCCTGTCTCCGGCCGGTCCGAAGCCGTCGGTCTGTCCAAGAGATCCGACGGCGGGCAGACCGACAGATCACGCCTGCCTGCCCCGGCCTCCCGGCGCCCGCCCGCCGGGCAGGCCCTGGCGCCCGTGGCGCGCCGACCCGGCGCGCTGCCGCCCGCACATGCCTCGCTGGTCTGCGTCGCTCTGCCGGCGCTGGCCGTCTCCACGGACCAGGGACAGCTCAACGGCCGCGGCTTGGAAGGCTTCTACCGCTCGGGTCGACGCATGCTGTCGCGCTGCCAGGTCCGCGTGGCCGGGCGGGAGCCGGTCGCCGTGCAGGCCCGGATGCTCTCGGCCGACAGCGCCCGCTTCGTGGCCACCGTGCTTCCGTCGACGGAGGGCGGACCCGACCCGGACATCGTCGTGGAGCGGATCCGGCACGCCGACGGCACCGAGCGGATCACACTGCACAGCGCGGCCAGCCGCCCCCTTCGGCTGCCCGTCGAGGTGTCGCTCGGCACGGACCTGGCGGAACTGGGCGCGGTCGCGTCGGGCACGGCCGGCCCGGAACTGCCCGCCAGCGTCCACGACTCCGGCATGCGCTGGTCCTCGGGCAGGGGCAATTGCGTGGTTACCGCCGTCCCGGCGCCCAAGGACGCCCTGGCCTCCGCCGGACTGCTGCGCTGGGAAGTGCAGCTCCCGCCCAGCCAGAGCGTGGAGCTGCGCGTGCGCCCCGATGGCGGCGGCCCGGTGAGAGCGGTGGGCCACGGCGCGAGCAGCCCGCTGGCCTCGCCCGGGGCAGCGGGCGACGACCCCACGGTGCAGCGGCTCCTAGAGACGTCCGTGGCGGACCTTCGGGCGTTGCTGCTGCGCGATCCCGCCCATCCAGCCGATGTGTACGTGGCCGCCGGGGCGCCCTGGCGCTGCGGCCTCGCGCCCGCCGAAGCACTCGCGGCCGCCCGGATGGCCCTGCCGCTGGGCACCAGGCTCGCCGTGGGCACGCTGCGCACCCTCGCCCGCAGCCAGCTCAAGAAACCGGGACCGCGGTCCGGCATGATCCCCGGGCCCATGCGGGCCGCCGGGCCCCTGCTGCCCCCCGGATGCACGGGCGTCGAAGCCACCCTCCTGTTCCCTGTGCTCCTCGCCGAAGCCTGGCGCTGGGGCATCCCGGAAGCGGACATGGAGGAGTTGCTGCCCCCCGCGGAGCGGTGCCTGCGCTGGCTCCTCGACGCCCTCGGCGACAGCACATTCCTCGCGGACCCCCACCCCGACGGGCCCGCCCGCTGCGAGACCCAGGCCCACGCGCACCGAGCGGCGCTGCTCGGCGCCGACCTCCTCGACGCCCACGGACGTACGGGCGGCACCGACCTGCGGCAATGGGCGGAGCGACTGCGTGGCCGGTTCCGGGAGGAATTCTGGGTGGCGGACCGGACGGGCGGCAGACCGGCGGCGGCACGCCGACCCGACGGCCGCCCCGTCCCGTACCTCACCGGGAGCGCTGCCCACCTCCTGGACACCGGGCTGCTCGGGGCCGGGGCGCTCGCCCCCGGGCTCCTCGACAAGGTGCAGACGGAACAGCTCGCCAGGCTGCTCGGCGGCCCCGCCATGGACTCGGGGTGGGGGCTGCGCAGCCTGGGTGCGAAAGAAGCCGCGTACAACGCGTTCGGGCACCGCAGCGGCGCGGTCAGACTGCACGAGACGGCAGTCGCCGTGACAGGCATGGCCGCCGCCGGCTACGAGAAGGAGGCCGGCTCGCTGCTGCGCGGAGTGCTCGCGGCAGCCGAGGCATTCGGCCACCGGCTGCCCGAGATGTACGGGGGCGAACAGCGCGTGGCAGGGAGCGCGCCCCTGCCGCACCCGGCGGCCTGCCGTCCGGCGGCCGTGAGCGCGGCGGCCGGGGTGCAGCTCCTGACTCTGCTCGCCGGCATCCGCCCGGACGCGCCGGCCGGCACGGTGACGCTGAATCCCGTCCGCAGCGCGCCCCTGGGCGAGCTCGGCCTCACGGCACTCAGGGTCGCGGGAGCCCCGTTCTCCGTACGGGTGAGCAGGCTCGGGCTCGCCATGGTCGAGGAGGCCGCCGACGGGCTGCAGTTGGGGGTGTGAGGGCGCTGGGCGGCGGGACCGAGGCCACGACGGGCCGGATGGACGGGCCTCCGGGATCGGAGCGGGAAGCAGATGGCGTAGGAGGTGTTTATCGTCAGGCAGACGACTATGATCGCGGCATGTCGCCCTACGACCCGTCGGCCTTCCCGCCCTTCGCTGTCACCGTCGATCTGGTCGTGCTGACCGTGCGCCGCCACGCGCTGTGCGCGCTGGCCGTACGGCGCGGCGAGCCGCCGTTCCAAGGGCGTTGGGCGCTCCCAGGCGGATTCGTGAAGGTCGACGAGGATCTGTCGGCGGCGGCCGCGCGGGAGCTGGTCGAGGAGACGGGCCTGTGCGCCCACGATCCGGACAGCCCGGTCCAGGCCAACGGGGCGCATCTGGAGCAGCTGGCGACTTACGGCGACCCCAAGCGTGATCCGCGGATGCGAGTGGTCAGCGTCGCCCACCTCGCGCTCGCGCCCGACCTGCCCGCACCCCGCGCGGGCGGCGATGCCCACAGCGCGCGCTGGGCGCCGGTCGACGCCCTGCTCACCCAGGGCGGGTACGGCCGCGAGGGCGAACAGGCGGCACCCCTGGCGTTCGACCACGCGCAGATCCTGGCGGACGGCGTGGAACGCGCCCGCTCGAAGATCGAGTACTCGTCCCTGGCCACGGCGTTCTGCCCGCCCGAGTTCACGGTCGGCGAGTTGCGACGGGTGTACGAAGCGGTGTGGGGTGTCGCGCTCGACCCGCGCAACTTCCACCGCAAGGTGACGGGCACCCCGGGCTTCCTCGTCCCCACCGGCGGCACGACGACCCGCCAGGGCGGCCGCCCCGCTCAACTCTTCCGAGCGGGCGGCGCGACACTCCTCAACCCGCCGATGCTGCGGCCGGACGTCTGAGAGCCGGTCCCGCCCACGCGCGTCTGACTCAGCGGCTCGCGTGAAGTCGCCCTGAGCGAAAAGCCAGAAATGTCGCGTTATCTTGCTGCGGTACCCACGGGGTTCGTCCGTCCCCGATCCGGCGGACTCGCCCCGGCCGCCGAGCGGTCGCACATCCCGCGAGAGAAGCGATGATCCAGGCCATCGGACTGACCAGCAATTCCCGCCAGGAGCTCCCGCCCGCCGTCGACGACGTGTCCTTCGAGGCGCGCACGGGCCGTGTCACCGCACTGCTCGGCGCACCGGACGCGGGCAAGACGACGGTGCTCAGACTGATGCTCGAACTCCAACAGGGCCGCGGAATCACCTACTTCAGAGGCCGCCCGCTGCACCGCATCGCCCACCCCTCGAGAGAAGTGGGCGTGCTGCTCGGCGAAGTCCCCGGCCACCCGGCCCGCACGGTGCGCGGCCACCTGCGGATGCTCTGCGCCGCGGTCGGCGTGCCCGTTCTGCGCGCCGACGACGTGCTGGAAGCCGTGGGCCTCGTCAGCCTGCGTGAGCAGCGGCTCGGCACGCTCTCGCGCGGCATGGACCGCAGGCTGGGTCTGGCCTGCGCCCTTCTCGCCAACCCACACACGCTCGTCCTGGACGGTCCCGCCGCCGGCCTCTCCGCTCGGGAAAGCGGATGGCTGCACGGCTTTCTGCGGGCACACGCGGACCAGGGCGGCACCGTTCTGTACTCCACCCAGGACCCCAAGGAGGCCGTGCGGACCGCTGACCGGGTCGTCACGCTCGACTCCGGCCGGCTCGTCGCCGACCAGAGCGCGGCGGAGTTCGCCCGGACCCGGCTGCGCCCCCGGGTCGCCGTACGCACCCCGTACGCCGCGCGTCTCGCCGCCCTCCTGACCAAGGAGGCGCGCGCACGCCGCTGGACCGTCGAGGTGGTGAAGGAGGACGGGAACCGGCTTTCGGTGTACGGCAGCACGTGCGCGGACGTGGGGGAGACCGCGTTCCGGCACGGCATCCTCGTCCATCAACTCGCCGACGAAGTCGGAGACGCGGGCCCACCCACGGCCACGGAGCGGCAGCACGCTCCCGCCCCTGAGCCCAGCTCGGCGCCCGCCGAGCCGCGCGCCCCCAAGGCGCTACCCGAACAGCCCGCGCCGGAGCACGCGCCCGGCGGGACCACGGATACGCCCTCGCGCGATGATCAACGCCCCTCTGAGGACCGGGAGTACGGCAAACAAGGCCCGCCCAAGGCGGAGACGGAATCCCAACCCCAGTCCTCGTCCCGGCCTCAGTCCCCGCTGCCACCCCCCATCACGGTCCGCACCGTCCGCAGCCCCTTGCGTCCCTTGCGCTATGAGCTGCGCCGCGCCACCGGAATCGGCACCGGATACCTCACGGCGGCCGCCGTCCTCGCCGTGTCCGCCCTCCTGGGCGTCTTCCTCGCCCGGACCGGCCACACGCCGCAGCCCCGCCTGCTCGCCGCATGGCCCACCGAACTTCCGCTGCCGCCTGCCGCCCTCGGCGCCGGACTGCTCGGTGCGTTCGCCTTCGGTGAGGAGTTCCGCCATCCCGCCCTCGCCGCGGACCGCGGCACCGTGCCGCGTCGGCTGGGGCTCCTCGCCGCGAAGCTCGCGGTCGCCGCGGCCTCGGCGCTGCTCCTGGCCGCGCTCACCGTGGGATGCGACGCCGCGCTGCTTCATCTTGTATACGGATCGGAGCTCACCGAAGTTCCCGCTGACTGGCTTTCCCTGAGCGCGAGTTGGATCACCCTCATGATCGGCTGCGCCTGGGCGGGTGTTCTGGCGGCGGGGGTGTTCCGGTCCACGACCGCCGGGCTCGCCGCCGTCCTCGCCGTGCCGATCGTCGTCGTACCTCTCGTACAAAAGGCGCTGGAAGGGCCGTCTGTGCGATCCGCAGCCGGTCTGCCGGGCCGGTTGCGCGACCTCGCGCTGGTGCAGTGGCCCTTCGGAGCCGAGCGCTATCTGGCCGGGGGAGTGCGGATGGTGGCTCAACCCGTCGGCAGCGCACTGACGTTGTCGGTCACCGCTCTGCTCTGCGCTTATCTGCTCACCGCCACGCGTGGCAGGGCTCGCTGACGGCTATCTGCCGCCTTTGGTTCCCGCAGTGCGCGCAACTCTCCGGGGAGCGGCCATTTCTTTCCGATAACGCGTCAATTGGAGCGAGGTAAGCGATCACCCTTTCGTGTGCTTTTCACCAAAGACCTCAAGGGACTTGGGGGCCACGCCGACAACTGATCCGTGAGTACCCTTGCGCACACCATGATGACCGCCGCCCGCTCCGCAGACTCCGGCCTCGCCGGTCCGACGGGCGAACTCGACCGCTACCCCTACGTGGAGGCACCCGGCACCGACCGTGTGGTCACGCCCGCGTGGGACGGTGCCGACCAGGACCTGGGCCGCGTGGGCCGACGAGCCGCCGGCAGCCGCGGCCGCGGACTCCACGGCCAACTGGTCCAGCAGCTGGGCCAGATGATCGTCTCCGGTGACCTGGGGGCCGACCGGCCCCTGGTCCCGGAGGAGATCGGCCAGCGGTTCGAGGTCTCCCGCACCGTCGTCCGCGAATCGCTGCGCGTCCTGGAGGCCAAAGGTCTCGTCAGCGCCCGCCCGAACGTCGGCACGCGGGTACGCCCGGTCAGCGACTGGAACCTGCTCGATCCGGACATCATCGAGTGGCGGGCGTTCGGCCCGCAGCGCGACGACCAGCGGCGCGAACTCAGCGAGCTACGATGGACGATCGAGCCGCTGGCCGCCCGCCTCGCCGCCGGCCACGGCCGCGAGGAGGTGCAGCAGCGGCTCTCCGACATGGTCGAGATCATGGGCCACGCGCTGGCCCAAGGCGACTCGATCACCTTCTCCCGCGCGGACGCCGAGTTCCACTCGCTGCTCATCCAGGTCGCCGGCAACCGCATGCTGGAGCACCTGTCCGGCATCGTCTCGGCAGCGCTCCAGGTCTCCGGCGGCCCCGTCACCGGCTGTGACCGGCCGACCGAGGCGTCCCTGGTGCACCACTCCCGGATCGTCGACGCCCTCGCCACGGGTGACGGACCCGGCGCCGAGGCGGCCATGCGCCAGCTCCTCACCGTCCACCCGGAGGTGGAGCGCGTCGTGCCCGCTCCCCGCGAGCACTGACCGCCCTCCGCGTCAGCACGGCAGCCCGTGCGCGCCACGCAGCATCGTTTCGCTGCTCCGATCGCCGCTTCGACATCCGTTGACGCCCGCCCGTGTCGCCGGACTCCCCGCACCCCCTCGGGGGCAGGCGGGTCCGGCGACACGGACGTGGGGGTTCCGCCGATGCCGTAGACGGAGGACGATGCTCCGGTGGCGTCATCGCGTACGCCGCCGCATGCTGACGCACGCCGACGCATACATCCGACTGGTTGATGAGGGAACTCTCGTCGCTTATGGCCGTATCTAGCTGCTTTTGTGCGCTTACGGGGTGTGACTCGGGCCACGTAGATTGGGCGTAACGCTCCTACGGACAGCGCGATGACCTAAGAGGTGATAGCCGAGGAGGGAATACAGCCGTCGTTCACGGCGCTGTGCGAGCTCCACGGTCCCGCCCGCGCCGTCGGCACAATCCCCAGCCGTCGGTCGTCGGCTCCGGTCCACAGTGGACGGGGCCGGAAGCCGTTTTCCAACGTTCCGAGAGGTTGTTCGTGTCGGCCAGCACATCCCGTACGCTCCCGCCGGAGATCGCCGAATCCGTCTCTGTCATGGCGCTCATCGAGCGGGGAAAGGCTGATGGGCAGATCGCCGGCGACGACGTTCGTCGTGCCTTCGAAGCTGACCAGATCCCGGCCACTCAGTGGAAGAACGTTCTGCGCAGCCTCAACCAGATCCTCGAGGAAGAGGGTGTGACGCTGATGGTCAGTGCCGCGGAGCCGAAGCGCCCCCGCAAGAGCGTCGCAGCGAAGAGCCCGGCCAAGCGCACCGCGACCAAGACGGTCGCCGCCAAGACCGCCACGGCGAAGCCGGCCACGGCGGCCGCGCCCGAGGCGCCGGTCGCCGCCGAAGCCTCCGCCGAGGACGGCACGGCCGCCAAGAAGGCCGCTGCCAAGAAGACGACGGCAAAGAAGGCCGTCGCGAAGAAGACCGCCGCCAAGAAGACGACGGCCAAGAAGACCGCCTCCAAGAAGGAGGCCGGTGAGCTCCTGGACGAGGAGGTCACCGAAGAGGCACCCGCCACCGGCAAGCCCGGCGAGGGCGAGCCCGCGGAGGAGGGCGCGCAGGGCTTCGTGCTCTCCGACGAGGACGAGGACGACGCGCCCGCGCAGCAGGTCGCCGCCGCAGGCGCCACCGCCGACCCGGTCAAGGACTACCTGAAGCAGATCGGCAAGGTCCCCCTGCTCAACGCCGAGCAGGAGGTCGAGCTCGCCAAGCGCATCGAGGCGGGCCTGTTCGCCGAGGACAAGCTGGCCAACGCCGACAAGCTCGCGCCGAAGCTCAAGCGCGAGCTGGAGATCATCGCCGAGGACGGCCGCCGCGCCAAGAACCACCTCCTGGAGGCCAACCTCCGCCTCGTGGTCTCCCTGGCCAAGCGCTACACCGGCCGCGGCATGCTCTTCCTGGACCTCATCCAGGAGGGCAACCTCGGTCTGATCCGCGCGGTCGAGAAGTTCGACTACACCAAGGGCTACAAGTTCTCCACGTACGCCACCTGGTGGATCCGTCAGGCCATCACCCGCGCCATGGCCGACCAGGCCCGCACCATCCGTATCCCGGTGCACATGGTCGAGGTCATCAACAAGCTCGCGCGCGTGCAGCGCCAGATGCTCCAGGACCTGGGCCGCGAGCCCACCCCGGAAGAGCTGGCCAAGGAACTCGACATGACTCCGGAGAAGGTCATCGAGGTCCAGAAGTACGGCCGCGAGCCCATCTCCCTGCACACGCCCCTGGGCGAGGACGGCGACAGCGAGTTCGGTGACCTCATCGAGGACTCCGAAGCCGTCGTCCCGGCCGACGCGGTCAGCTTCACGCTCCTCCAGGAGCAGCTGCACTCCGTGCTCGACACCCTGTCCGAGCGCGAGGCGGGCGTCGTCTCCATGCGGTTCGGTCTCACCGACGGTCAGCCGAAGACCCTCGACGAGATCGGCAAGGTCTACGGGGTGACGCGCGAGCGCATCCGCCAGATCGAGTCGAAGACGATGTCGAAGCTGCGGCACCCGTCGCGCTCGCAGGTCCTGCGCGACTACCTGGACTGAGCCGGAGCCGGACCTCTCCGGCACCCGCGCGCAGCGCTCAGAAAGGCCCGGAGCCCCGTACAGGAGGCTCCGGGCCTTTCCTCTGCCCGCGCGTAGGCGTGGTCCTCTGCCCGCGCGTGGGCGTGTGGGCGTGTGTGCGGCTGTCTCCACCCGCGTGGCGCGCGTGCGGCGAGTGGGGCGGTGATTGACTCTGGGTGTGCGATTGCAACCCAGAGTGAGGAGATCGCATGCGTCCTCCCATCGTCCGAACGCTGGCGCAAGCGCTGGTTCTGGGGGCCGCGGCAGCGGTGCTGCCCCTGGCCTCGCCGGCCCCAGCGGCGGCCGACAGCGTCGTCATCGGAGGCAGGCCGGTGCGGGTGGCCGACAGCCCCTGGACGGTGGCTCTCGCGAGCCGTGACCGATTCGGGGGTACGCGGTCCGGCCAGTTCTGCGGCGGCGTCCTGATCGCGCGCACGACGGTCCTGACCGCGGCGCACTGCATGCGCGAGGAAGTCCTCGGCGTGCCGCTCAAACGGGTGCGGGACCTGAAGGTCATCGCCGGCCGTGAGGATCTGACCACGAACACGGGCAAAGAGATCTCCGTACGTCGCGTACGTGTCAATCGGGAGTACGACGCGTACACGAATGCCGGTGACTTCGCGGTCCTGACCCTCTCGGAGCCCCTGCCTGAGGCGTACACGATCCGGACGGCAGGCGCCGGTGACGCGGCGTACGAGCCCGGCACGGGCGCCGCGGTGTACGGCTGGGGTGACACCACCGGAGGCGGCGACTACGCCCGGGCGCTGCACGCCGCGGATGTGACAGTGCTGGCGGACAAGGTGTGCGAGAAGGCTTACCCGGGCAGTGCGGACGGGACGTACACCCGCGCTTCCATGGTGTGCGCGGGCGAACCCGAGGGTGGCCGGGACGCCTGTCAGGGGGACAGCGGCGGCCCGCTGGTCGCACGGGGGCGGCTCATCGGCCTGGTGTCCTGGGGGGACGGCTGTGGGCGCCGGGGCAGCCCTGGGGTGTACACGCGGATCTCGGACGTCGTGCGGGCGATGGACCGGTAGCCCTGAGTGATCGGGCGGGCGAACGAGAGAGGGCGGCTGTCCCTGGGGTGCAGGGGCAGCCGCCCGGTCGCCGGTCTGGTGGTCCGGCGCTCGCTCGTCGTGGTGTGAGGCTTCAGTCCTCTTCGGATGCGTTTGCCGGTGCGGCGGTCAGGCGCTCCGTCTCATCCTGTATCTCAGCGGCGATCTTCTTGAGTTCCGGCTCGAACTTGCGACCGTGGTGGGCGCAGAAGAGCAGTTCACCGCCGCTCAACAGGACGACACGAAGGTACGCCTGGGCGCCGCAGCGGTCGCAGCGGTCAGCGGCCGTCAGGGGGCTCGCGGGGGTCAGAACAGTAGTCACGTCGCCTCTTCTCTAGCTCGACGAGCTGTCGTACCAGGGTCAACATCCAACCAGGCCGAAAACGTTCCCGCTCGTGGCTTTTCCTCGAATTTTTCTTTCGGGGTGGCTGTCTGCTGCCGGTTGGCGGCGAATGTGCCGTATTGCGTCTCTTACGTGTCGTACGGTTTCGCGCTGTCTGTCAGGTCAGATCCTCGCCGGCTGGCTTGCCGGTTGTTCATGAGGACGTGCCCGGAGCCTAAATGGTTCATGCCTGGAAGGGAACGTGACGTGTGCTTCACTCCAACGAGGGATCGAACATGCGTACGTTTCTGGTTTAGTGTGAGCCGAGACGAGGGTGGCGTGACAACGGCTCTACCAGGCGTCGGTACCCTCTGACGGGCAGCAGAAGCCGGGTCCTTACCCCAAAGGGCCTCCCTTGAAATTCAGCGAGGAGCGAACCGCGTGACCGCCGAGACGTCCGTGCCGTCCACAGCGTTGCTGACCGGAGCAGATCGTGACGGTTCCAACTACACCGCGCGGCACCTGCTCGTCCTGGAGGGGCTCGAGGCCGTCCGTAAGCGTCCGGGCATGTACATCGGGTCGACGGACAGCCGTGGCCTGATGCACTGCCTCTGGGAGATCATCGACAACTCCGTCGACGAGGCCCTGGGCGGTTACTGCGACCACATCGAGGTCATCCTCCACGACGACGCCTCCGTAGAGGTCCGCGACAACGGCCGGGGCATCCCGGTCGACGTCGAGCCGAAGACCGGCCTCTCCGGAGTCGAGGTCGTCATGACCAAGCTGCACGCGGGCGGCAAGTTCGGCGGCGGCTCCTACGCGGCCTCCGGCGGCCTGCACGGCGTGGGCGCCTCGGTGGTGAACGCCCTGTCGGCCCGCCTCGACGTCGAGGTGGACCGCGCCGGGCACACGCACGCCATCAGCTTCCGCCGCGGCGTCCCCGGAGCCTTCTCGAAGACCGGGCCGGACGCGCCCTTCGACCCGGCGGCACGGCTGACCAAGGTCAAGAAGATCCCCAAGGCCCGCAGCGGCTGCCGCGTGCGCTACTGGGCCGACCGCCAGATCTTCCTCAAGGACGCCAAGCTCAGCCTGGAGAACCTGCACCAGCGCGCCCGCCAGACGGCCTTCCTCGTGCCCGGACTGACCATCGTCGTGCGCGACGAGTACGGCCTCGGCGAGGGCGGGACGAAGGGCGAGGAATCCTTCCGCTTCGACGGCGGCATCAGCGAATTCTGCGAGTATTTGGCCCAGGACAAGGCCGTCTGCGACGTCCTCCGCTTCTCCGGCCAGGGCACCTTCAAGGAGACGGTGCCGGTCCTCGACGACCACGGCCAGATGGTGCCCACCGAGGTCACCCGCGAGCTTGGCGTGGACGTCGCGCTCCGCTGGGGCACGGGGTACGACACGACGGTCAAGTCCTTCGTCAACATCATCGCCACGCCCAAGGGCGGCACGCACGTGACCGGCTTCGAGCGGTCGCTCACCAAGACGGTGAACGAGGCGCTGCGCGCCCAGAAGGTGCTGCGCGTCGCCGAGGACGACGTCGTGAAGGACGACGCCCTGGAGGGCCTGACGGCCGTCGTCACCGTGCGTCTCGCGGAGCCGCAGTTCGAGGGCCAGACCAAGGAAGTCCTCGGCACGTCCGCGGCGAACCGCATCGTGGCCAACGTCATCGCCAAGGAACTCAAGGCGTTCCTGACCTCCACCAAGCGGGACGCCAAGGCGCAGGCCCGCGCGGTCATGGAGAAGGTCGTCGCCGCGGCGCGCACGCGCATCGCCGCCCGCCAGCACAAGGACGCCCAGCGCCGCAAGACCGCGCTGGAGTCCTCCTCGCTGCCGGCGAAGCTCGCCGACTGCCGCAGCGACGACGTGGACCGCAGCGAGCTGTTCATCGTCGAGGGAGACTCCGCGCTCGGCACCGCCAAGCTCGCCCGGAACTCCGAGTTCCAGGCGCTCCTGCCGATCCGCGGCAAGATCCTCAACGTCCAGAAGGCCTCGGTCTCGGACATGCTCAAGAACGCCGAGTGCGGCGCGATCATCCAGGTCATAGGAGCTGGGTCCGGCCGGACCTTCGACATCGACGCGGCGCGCTACGGCAAGATCATTCTGCTGGTCGACGCCGATGTCGACGGCGCGCACATCCGCATCCTGCTGCTGACGCTCTTCCAGCGCTACATGCGGCCCATGGTCGAGGCGGGCCGCGTGTTCGCCGCCGTCCCGCCGCTGCACCGCATCGAACTGGTCCAGCCCAAGAAGGGCCAGGACAAGTACATCTACACGTACTCGGACCGTGAACTGCGCGACACCCTGCTCGAGTTCGAGCGCAAGGGCGTGCGCTACAAGGACTCGATCCAGCGCTACAAGGGCCTGGGCGAGATGGACGCCGACCAGCTGGCCGAGACGACGATGGACCCGCGCTATCGCACCCTTCGCCGGATCAACATCTCCGACCTCGAATCGGCGGAGCAGGTCTTCGATCTGCTGATGGGCAACGAGGTCGCGCCGCGCAAGGAGTTCATCACGAGCTCGGCGGCGACGCTGGACCGGTCGCGCATCGACGCGTGAGGTCTCTGTCGGGCGGGTGAGGTACCGCCCCCGGAGCTGCGGGAGGTACCACCCCCGGAGCTGCGGGCCCAGCCGCTGCTCGCCTGCGCCCGGCGCGCGCAGGTCGTGGCCGCGCAGGTCGTGGTGCTCACCACGTATGCCGAGGACGAGTCGCTGCTTCCGGTCCTGCGGGCGGGGGCGCGGGTACCTCACCCAGGACGCGGGCGGTGACCGTGCGGGCCGTCCGCGACGTGCTCTCGGGGGAGGCGGGGCTCCCTCGAAGATCCAACGGCGCCTGCGCGAGCGGCTGTCGGAGCCGGAACCGGCCGCGCGCACGGCGGAGCCGGGTCTCAAGAACCGTGCGCAGGCGGTGCGTTACGCCTGCCGGCACGGTCTCGCGCGGCCGCCGGGGAGAAAGAGCGGGTGAGAGGCCCTGCGCCCTTCACCTGATGGGGTGAAGAGCGGGGAGAGCGGAGTCAGGGATCTTCCCGATCTGCCCATCCTTGGGCACGCGGCCGGATGAGGCCGCGGGCAAGGAGAGTTCGGTGGAGAAGCACGACGGCCGCGATGCCCGGCAGATCCGGGCCGGTGATCTGAAGGATCCGTGGTACGACGAGCTGGCCTCCGGATGGGGCGAGCTGGACGGCACGGGCACACCGACGACGCCCGCCGTCCCCGCGCCGGCCGCCCCACCGGAGCGGAGCGTGTGCGCGGCCGACATCTATCTGGAAGTGCAGGCGAGCGCCGCCTTCCAGGAAGTGCGCCGTCGCTACCGAAGGTTCGTGATCCCTGGGGTGGCCGCCTTCTTCACCTGGTACGTCGCGTATGTCGTGACCGCGACGGCGGCGCCGGAGCTGATGGCCCGGCCGGTCAGCGGAGCGGTGAATGTCGCGATGGTGGCGGGGCTCGCGCAGTTCGCAACAACGTTCCTGCTGACGTGGGCGTACGCGCGGCACGCCCGGCTGCGGCGGGACCGAGCGGCGCTCGATCTGCGGTGGGCCTTCTTCGAGCAGAAGCGGGAGCAGGAGCAGAAGCGGGAGCAGGAGCTGCAGCGGAGGGCCGAGCGATGACGGGGGACCACCAGACCCTGGCACTGGTCCTATTCGGCGTGTTCGTGGCGGTCACGCTCGCGATCACGACGTACGTCAGCCGCAACCGGCACGGATCGGCGGAGGAGTTCTACGCGGGCGGGCGGCTGTTCTCCCCCATGGAGAATGGTTTTGCCATCGCGGGCGACTACATGTCCGCCGCCTCGTTCCTCGGCATCTCCGGGCTGATCGCGCTCTACGGCTACGACGGGATGCTCTACTCCGTGGGCTTCCTAGTGGCATGGCTCGTCGTGCTGTTCCTGGTGGCCGAACTGGTCCGCAACTGCGGCCGGTTCACGCTCGCCGACGTTGTCGCGGCGCGGATGCGGGAGCGTCCGGTGCGGATCGCCGCGGGAACTTCCTCGGTGACCGTGTCCGTTCTCTATCTGGTGGCGCAGATGGTGGGAGCGGGCTCACTGGTGGCGCTGCTGCTGGGCGGGACGAGCGAGGCGGCGCAGGCGTGGACGGTGATCGGCGTCGGCGCGCTCATGGTCATCTATGTGTCGTTGGGAGGGATGCGGGCCACCACGTGGATCCAGATCGTCAAGGCGGTCCTGCTGATGGCCGGGACGATCGCGCTGACGGTCCTGGTGCTGACGCGGTTCCACGGCGACTTCGACCAGCTGCTGCGCACGGCCGCCGACCGCAGTGGGCACGGCGGACAGTTCCTCGCGCCCGGGCTGAAGTACGGCGGGGACTGGACGGCGCGGTTCGACTTCATCAGCCTCGGCCTGGCCCTGGTGCTCGGCACGGCCGGACTGCCGCACATCCTGTCGCGCTTCTACACCGTGCCGACCGCCCGCGCCGCCCGCCGTTCGGTCGTCTGGTCCATCGGCCTCATCGGCAGTTTCTACCTGATGACGATCGTGCTCGGCTTCGGTGCCGCGGCCATCGTCGGCACCGACGCGGTCCGTGGTTCGAACGCCGCGGGGAACACGGCGGTTCCGCTGCTCGCGCTCGATCTGGGCGGCGGCGCGGATTCCACTGGCGGAACGGTTCTCTTCGCCGTCGTGGCCGCTGTCGCGTTCGCCACGATCCTCGCCGTTGTCGCCGGGATCACGCTCGCGTCCTCCGCGTCCGTGGCCCACGACCTCTACGCCTCGCTGCGGCGCAAGCACGCGAAGCAGCGCAGCGAGGTCGCGGTGGCGCGGGTCGCGGCGGCGGGGATCGGCGCGGTCGCGATCGGACTCGGCCTGGTCGCCCGGGACCTCAACGTGGCGTTCCTGGTGGGCCTCGCCTTCGCGGTCGCCGCGTCCGCCAACCTTCCGGTGCTGCTCTACTCACTGTTCTGGCGGCGGTTCACCACGCGCGGCGCCGTCTGGTCGGTGTATGGCGGCCTGCTGCCGGCCCTGCTGCTCGTGGCGCTGTCGCCCGTGGTCTCCGGCAGCGCGGGCTCGCTCTTCCCCGGCGTGGACTTCCAGTACTTCCCCCTGGAGAACCCGGGACTCGTCTCGATCCCGCTGGGCTTCCTCGCCGGGTGGCTGGGCACGGTCACCTCGCCGGACAGCGCGGACGAGGCCAAGCACGCGGAGACGGAGGTGCGGTCGCTCACCGGAGCGGGCGCCGCGTAGCCGGTCAGGGGGCTGATCAGACGGTGGATCAGAGGGCTGATCAGAGGGTTGAGGTCCACTCGTAGCGGTGCTCGGGGCGGCCCGTGTCGCCGTACTTCAGGCTCAGCCGCACCCTGCCCGTGCGCTCCAGAAGCTTCAGATAGCGCTGTGCGGTCTGTCGGCTCAGCCTGGTGTGCTCCGCCAACTCCTGGGCGGAGATCGGCCCTTCAGCGGTCATCAGAGCCCTGCGGACCAGCTCCGCGGTAGTGGGGGAGTGCCCCTTCGGCAGCTCCGGCGCCGGCGTGGCCGAGAGGGCGCCGAAGATGCGGTCGACCTCGGCCTGTTCCGCCTCACCGCCACCGTCGAGGGTGCGGCGCAGTGTCGCGTACGCGTCGAGCTTGGCGCGAAGTCCCGCGTACGAGAAGGGCTTGACCAGGTACTGCAGCGCGCCGTGGCGCATCGCGGCCTGCACCGTGGCCACGTCGCGCGCCGCCGTCACCATGATCACGTCGGTCTGGTGACCGCGCTCGCGCAGGGAGCGGACCACGGCGAGGCCGGTCTCGTCCGGCAGATAGTGGTCGAGCAGCACCAGATCGACGGCCAGTTCGTCGATGAGCCGCAGCGCCTCGGCGGCGCTGTGCGCGCGCCCGGCCACCCGGAAGCCGGGGACCTTCTCCACGTAGGCCGCGTTGACGTCCGCCACGCGTGTGTCGTCGTCCACGACCAGTACTTCGATCATCGTGTCTCCTCCGTGGCGACCGGTCGGGGCTCCGCGAGCCCTTCGGGCAGTACGACGGTGAACTCGGCGCCGCCGTCGGGCGCCGCGCCGACCGCCACGCTGCCGCCCTGCCGTTCGGCGAGCCTGCGCACCAGGGCGAGGCCGATGCCGCGCTTCCCGTGGGCCGGCGGCTCCTTGGTGGTCCAGCCCTCCGTGAAGACCGACTCACGCCGATCCGCGGGCACACCGGGACCCGTGTCACGAACCCGCAGGACAACCGTGCGCCCTTCCAGGCCCTCGATACGCAAAGCGACCTCTACGCGCGCGTGCTCGTTGCCCACAGCTCCGTCGCGCAGCCCCGTCGCGGCGTCCAGCGCGTTGTCGACGAGGTTGCCGACGATCGTCACGAGGCCGCCGGGGTCGACGAGCCGGTCGGGCAGAGCGGTGTCTTCGGAGACGGCAAGGGTCACACCGCGCTCCGCTG
Organism: Streptomyces aurantiacus JA 4570; assembly: GCF_000414115.1. Taxonomy (GTDB): domain Bacteria; phylum Actinomycetota; class Actinomycetes; order Streptomycetales; family Streptomycetaceae; genus Streptomyces; species Streptomyces aurantiacus_A. The sequence goes on along the minus strand of NZ_AOPZ01000176.1, from coordinate 18,020 downwards.
CGACGGTGGCCTTGCCGACCAGCAGAGCCGACAGGAGCGGATCGTGGATCTTCTCGGTGATCTGCTCGGCGGTCACCCGGTGCGCCCCGGCCACTTCGCCGACGAACTCCGCGGCCTCCTCGTACATCTCCAGTTCGAGCAGGCCGAGCAATGTGTGCATGCGGTTGGCGTGCTCGTGGTCCTGGGCGCGCAGGGCGTCGATGAGGCCGCGCGTGGAGTCGAGTTCGCGGCCGAGTTGCTCCAGCTCGGTGCGGTCGCGGAGAGTGGCGACGGCGCCGCCGTCGTCGGTGGGCATGCGGTTGGCGACCAGGACGCGCCGGCCGCGCACGGTCAGCAGGTCCGTACCGGCCACCCGGCCCGAAAGGACATCCGCGGTGCGGCCTTCGCCGAGCGCCGCCTCCAGAGGCTGCCCGAGCACCTCCGTGCCGAGGCCCAGGAGACGCTGTGCCTCGTCGTTGAGCAGCCGTATCCGGCCGTCGCGGTCCAGGGCGACGACGCCCTCACGGATGCCGTGCAGCATCGCCTCGCGCTCCGCGAGCAGCGCCGAGATGTCGGAGAACGCGAGGTCCCGGGTCTGGCGGTGCACCCTGCGAGAGATCAGGTAGGCGGCGAGCGCCCCGACGGCGAGCGCCCCGCCCGCGTACGCGAACAGGCTCGGGATCGTATGGATCAGCCGGGCGCGCACGCTGTCGTACTCGATGCCTACGGAGACAGCGCCCACGATCGTCCCGCCCGCGTCCCGCAGCGGTACCTTCCCGCGCGCGGAGCGGCCGAGTGTGCCGTTGTCGATCTCCATGACGTCGCGGCCCGCGAGCGCGTCGCTGGGGTCGGTCGAGACGACCCTGCCGACCTCGTCGCGGTCGGTGTGCGACCAGCGCACGCCCTTCTTGTTCATGATCACGACGTACTCGGCGCCGCTGGCCTGGCGGATCCGCTCCGCCGCGGACTGCACGGGACCGTCGGCCGTCGGGCGCGAGGAGCTCAGGTCCTGGGCGATCCGCGGCTGGGCCGCCGTCGTCTGTGCGATGGCCAGGGCCCGGCGCATCGCCTGGTCGTCGAGCTGGTCGCTGAGCGGCGCGAGAAAGAGCCCGGTGGCGAGCACGGCCACCCCGGCGGCGATCGCCACCTGCATCAGCAGCACCTGCGAGAAGACACGCCGCGGCAGGCCGAGGCGCAGACGTCGGGCAGGGGGAGTGGGGCTCATGTGTACGAACGGTACGGCGAGGGGCGGGCCACTCCGAAGCCAGTGTGGTGTGTATCTCCTGGTGGGCGGTATTCCTGGGTGCGGGTGCGGGTGCGGGTGCGGGTGCGTGCGGTTGCGGGTGCGGGTGCGGGTGCGGGTGCGGGTGCCGATGGCCGTGCCCGTGCCCGTGCTGTGCGGCCCCGCGTCGCCCTACGTGGTCTCCCGCACCGCCATCACGTCCATCCGCGCCGGTGACGCCAGGGCCGCCCCGCAGCTCTCCGGGCGCGGTGGCAGCGAAGCGCCCTGCGCCACGGTGACGCGCCAGCGGCGGCCGTCGGTGTGGGCGACCGTCACGTCCCAGCGCGGAGCGTCACCCGTCGTGCGTACGACGCTCAGCGCGCCCGCGGCGTCCTCCCGCGCGGCCCTGCGCACCGCCAGCTCGGCGGCTTGTCCGGGGCGTTCCCAGGCGGAGCTGCCCCGGCACCCTTCGGTGACGACACGCCCTTCACGCACTCCCTGAAGGATTTCCTTGACGGCGGGCGCGGCCGTGCGGCCGTACGCGTAGCCGTGCGGCAGGACGAGCAGCGTGGGGGAGAAGCGATGACCACCCAGATGAGTGACTTCCCAGACGCCTTCCTCTCCGGAGGCGACCAGTTCACCGGCGAGCGGCCTGCCGAGCAGCGCACAGCAGCGGTCGCGTTTGCCGTTGGTGCACACGAGCGCCAGCGGATCCCCGGTGTGCGGGACGCCGAAACCGCCGTGGTCGCCCGCGCCGAGGCCCGCGAAGTCCAGGTCCAGCAACTGCCGTGGATCGTCCACCACGTGGGAGCGCAGCCAGGCGTTCCCGGGAACGGTGTGGGCGGCGTACACCCGGGGCCGCGCGGGCGTGTGGCAGTCGGCGTGGCGGCCCGGGCGCCGGATGAGCGCGATCCGCACGCCGGTTGTCTCGACGGCCGCCTCCAGGGCGCGGCCCACCTCAGGATCCAGATGGCTCGATGTGAGCGCCTTGGCGCCCCAGGGGCCGGGCTGTTCCAGGAGCAGCCATGTCCTGGCGGTGGCCGCGGTGCCCGCGAGAGGTTCGTCCAGATCCCGCGAGGCGGTCGCGCACGTACTCACGGAGGTGAGCCTAACCTGCCCCCGGCCTGGCCGGTCTCATTCGCCGGGCAGCGGCTGGGGCGGCCGCACCCCGGTGTACTGCCCGACGGGGCGCATCCGCATCGGCCGTTCCCCGTACTCCTCCAGGGCGTGTGCGATCCAGCCGGCGGTGCGCGCCACGGCGTACACCGTTTCGCCCGCCTCCGCGGCCATGCCGGACGAGGCGGTGAGGACGGCCAGGGCGAGGTCCACGTTGGCGTGCAGGTCGGTGTGGCGGGCGGTGGTGGCCACCACGTCGCGGGCCGCGGCGAGCGCGGGGCCGGCCTTCGGCATCGTCTCCAGGAGGCCGAACAGGGCCCGCGCGCGGGGGTCCTCGCCCGGGTAGAGGCGGTGGCCGAGGCCCGGGACGCGGCGGCCCGCGCGCAGTTCGCCGGCGACGACCGGCGCCGCCGTGCCGCGGTCCAGGACCTCCAGGAGCATGCGGTGGGCGAGACCGCTCGCCGCCCCGTGCAGCGGGCCCTCCAGGACGCCGAGGCCCGCCGACACGGCCGCGTACGGATGGGCGCGTGCCGACGCCGCGACGCGGACCGCGAGCGTGGACGCCGCCAGGTCGTGGTCGACGAGCAGGGCCAGCGCCGTGTCCAGGGCGTGCAGGGAGGCGTCGTCGGGCTTGTGGCCGCTCAGCCGCCCCCATAGGCGACCGGCGAGCGGGCCGCCGTCCCGGTGCGTGGGCAGGACGGGCGGGAGCGCGGCCACGAGCGTCGGGATCAGGGCGCGGGCCGCGCCGATGACGGCCTCTTCGGAGAGGTCGAAGCGGAGCGGGTCCGCGGCCGCCGCGGCGATCGCCGCCACCCGCAGCCGGTCCGTGGGGCCGCAGTGCTCCGGCAGGGCGCGCACGGCCAGGCGCGCCGCTCCGGCCGACTCCGGAGGCGGCGTGAAGTGGATGCCGGGACGCAGCACGCCGGTCCACAGCCACTCGGCGACCTCTTCGTAGGAGTGGCGCAGGGCGAGTTCGGCCGCGTCCACGCCACGGAAGTAGTAGCGGTCCTTGTCGATCAGCGTGATGCGCGTGCGGACGGAGAGCTCGTTGGCGCCGGTCGCGGCCGCGGGTTCGCGCCTGTTCCTGCGCGCCAGAGCCTGGACCTCCTTGGGGTCGAAGGTGCTGCCGCGCGCTCCGGGGCCGCGGCGGCTGCTGAGCTGGCCGCGGCTCACGTAGGCGTACACCGTCTCTGGCTTCACGCCGAGCACTTCCGCGGCCTCCTTGGTGCTGAGGCGGCGGTCCTGGCGGGCGGACGCGCCGTGGCGGCCCGCTTCTTGATCCGTCATGGGCGTCACCGTATCCACGTCCCGACATCTGGATGAAGGTATTGATCCAATCAATATTGACAGAGTTCAAGTCAAGCATGGACAGTCAAATCAAGTCCAGGGAGGAAGTCGAGGAACAACATGTCGATCAATGGCTCCACCGCCGCCCCCACCGAGGTCGCCGCCCCCACCGAGGTCGCCGCGCCCGCCGCCCCCGTCGAGGTCCCCCGCGGACTCGCGGGTGTCGTCGTCACCGAGACCCAACTCGGTGACGTCAGGGGACGCGAGGGCTTCTACCACTACCGCCAGTACTCCGCCGTGGAGCTCGCGCAGACCCGCAGCTTCGAGGACGTCTGGCACCTGATGTTCCACGGCACGCTGCCGGACGCCGCGCAGCGCGCCGCCTTCGCCCAGCAGACGGCCGCTCTGCGGCACCTGCCGGAGGAGGTGCGCGTGGCGCTGCCCGGCATCGCCCACGCCAGCGCGCTGTCGGGCCCGCTCGCCGGGCTGCGCTCGGCGCTGTCGCTCTTCGGCGCCGCCAAGGGCTTCCGACCGGTGTACGACATAGACACGGACCAGCGGCGCGCCGACGCGCTGGCCGCGTCCGCCGTCGTGCCGACCCTGCTCACCGCGCTGTACCGGCTCGGCCAGGGCCTGGACCCCGTGGAGCCGCGCGACGACCTCCCGTACGCCGCCAACTACCTCTACATGCTGACGGGTTCGCAGCCGGACGCCGAGCGGGCCAGGGCGGTCGAGCAATACTTGATCTCCACCATTGACCACGGCTTCAACGCGTCCACCTTCACGGCCCGGGTCATCACCTCGACCGGCGCGGACGTCGCCGCCTGCCTCGTGGGGGCGGTGGGCGCGCTGTCCGGGCCCCTGCACGGCGGCGCCCCGAGCCGGGCCCTGGACACACTCGACGCCATCGGCACGCCCGACCGCATCGACCCCTGGATCCGTGAACGTGTCCTCGCGGGCGAGCGGATCATGGGCTTCGGGCACCCCGTGTACCGCACCGAGGACCCGCGCTCGCGCATGCTCCGCGGGATCGCGCAGGGGTTCGGCGGCGAGCTGGTGGAGTTCGCGGTGGAGGTCGAGCGGCAGGTCGAGGCGATCCTCGCGGAGCTCAAGCCCGGCCGCGAACTCCACACGAACGTGGAGTTCTACGCGGGCGTGGTCATGGAGCTGTGCGGGCTGCCGCGCGAGATGTTCACGCCGACGTTCGCGTCGGCACGCGTGGTCGGCTGGGGCGCCAACATCCTGGAACAGGCACAGGACTCGAAGATCATCCGCCCGGCGGCGCGGTATGTGGGGCCGGTGCCGCCGGTTCCGGTGCCCGAGCCGGAGGCGCCTGCGGGCTGAGACGGCGGAATCTGGGCCTGAGACGGCGGTGAGGCCCGGCGCCGGTCGGGCGCGGGCCTCACGGAAAGCAAAGTCGGTGGAGCGGGCGAAGGAGTTCGTCTTCCGGAGGTGGGCCTCAACGGGGTGGCCGGAGGACCTCGACGGAGAGGGCGCGGTGAGCGCCGGTCGTCACTCCGCGCCGCGGATCAGCTGTTGGGAATGTCGGCTTTCGCACGGACGAGTGTCTCGCGGCTGACGATCACGATGCGTTCGTGGTCGGCGCGCGCGGCGTCCGGGGGCAGCTCGCTGTCGAGCGCCGCTGTGGCTTCTGTCCCGATGACTGCGAAGTCGCCAGTGCTGAGTTCGAAGATGTCTGGGCAGGTGTCGCCTGCGAGACTGCCTCGTTCCCGTGGTGACGCACCGATGCGGCGCACGATCTTCAAAGTGGATCCCGGTCCTTTGAGGAGTGAGGGTGATGAGGAGGGTCTGTCGGTGCTCCGCGTTGCGGGCGCGCGGGCGCGCCCGCCGCCGCGCGCGGAAATACGGAGCGGGGACGATTAAACACCCTCCCAATTACACCTCGGTCACAGGCTGCTCCAACTGGACCTATTCAGGCGGGGGTTCACCCACGACCCACCACTCGTCGGAGTCGGCCTCGTCCAGGTCGCGGATGATGGTGTCCGTCATCCGGCCCACCCGGGCCTCGTCCGAAGCGTCCTTGAGGCTGGCGCGCTGGTGGCGGGTGGCGTGCCAGTACTGGCGGAAGACCGGGTTGGTGCAGATCCAGCGCAGGTGGCCGTGGAGTTCCTCCCAGGTGACGACGTTGCTGCGGTAGGCCAGTAGCGCGTTCGTGTAGAGCGCGTTGGCGAAGAGGAACTGGCGGCGCTGAGTGGGCGACTCGGCCTCCGCGATGCTGTAGACCGCCGCGAGATCGGGGTCCTCGATTGCCTTGCGGAGCAGATAGAGCTGGAGCTCCTGCTGCTCCGCCATCATGGCGCGGCGCCACTCCGCGCGTTCCGCGCGGTCCACCTGGGCGCGAAGCTGGGTGTATTTGCGCTGCTGAGCAGCCAGGAGCAGGAGACACCCGGCGGCGAAGGCGAGCCCCGCCCCGGCCGCGGAGCGTAGCTCCCCTGTCCATAGTTTCTGTGTGGCCATGTCAACCCCCGAATCAGGCGACCGTCCGCCGGTCGTCGGGTGCGGGGCGACAGGGTGCGGACCGGCGAGCGATGGGCGGCGCTTGCCGTCTCCCAGAGTGCCGAGCGGCTCTGATCGGCTGGGAGGCGGAGAGGAGGCGCACGGAAGGAAAGGGGGCCCACACATCCCTGCGCCGTGCCCAATGTGTGCCCCGCGAGCGCCGCTAACAATCGTTCACCAACCGGCGCGTCTACGCGCACATATCCTGGGGCGGTCTTCAATCGTCGTACACCTTCGTCGCCGCGATGTGTACGCGTCTTGAGCGACTTGATCCAGCTTGATGCGAGTTGACGCGAGGGGCCGCACGTGCGTGAGCAGCAGATTCCGGTTGTCGTACTCACGGGCTTTCTCGGCTCGGGGAAGACGACACTCCTGAACCACCTGCTCCACCGCAGCGGCGGCAGCAGGATCGGCGCGATCGTCAACGACTTCGGGTCCATCGAGATCGACGCCATGGCTGTCGCCGGAGCGCTCGGCGACTCCACCGTCTCGCTCGGCAACGGCTGCCTCTGCTGTGCCGTGGACGCCAGTGAGCTCGACGAGTACCTGGAGCGGCTCGCCCGCCCCTCCGCCCGCATCGACGTCATCGTCATCGAGGCGAGCGGGCTCGCGGAGCCGCAGGAGCTCATGCGGATGGTGCTCGCCAGCGAGAACCCCAACATCGTGTACGGCGGCCTCGTGGAGGTCGTCGACGCCGCCGAGTTCGACGCCACCCGGCAGCGGCACCCCGAGGTCGACCGGCATCTGGGCATCGCCGACCTGGTCGTCGTCAACAAGGCCGACCGCGTGAGCGACGCCGAGCGGGAGCGGATCCTCGCCGAGGTCCACCGCCGCACCGACCGCGCGGCCGTCGTCCCCGCCTCGTACGGGCGCGTCGACGTGGAGCTCCTCCTCGACCGCAAGCCCGTGGAGGAGCGCGTGGGGCAGCTGTCCTTCGACGATCTGCACGACCACGGGAGCGAGCAGGACGGCGGCCCTGACGCGGAGGGCGCCCCTGCCGCCGACGGCCGCGACAGCCACGACGCCCACGACAGCCACCACGACGGCTCCCGCGGCTGCGGCGACCCCGCCCACACCCACCTGCACTCCGGCTACGAAAGCCTCGCGTTCACCTCCGACGCGCCCCTCAGCCCGCGCCGGCTGATCGCCTTCCTCGACAGCAGGCCCGAAGGGCTGTACCGCATCAAGGGGTACGTCGACTTCGGCGCCGCCGACGCCCGCAACCGGTACGCCGTGCACTCCGTGGGGCGGTTCCTGCGTTTCTACCCCGAGCCGTGGGAGCCCGGTGAGAAGCGGCTCACCCAGCTCGTCCTCATCGGTTCCGGCATAGACGTCACCGCGCTGGACGAGCAGCTGACGATGTGCCGGGAGAACGACGAGGACGCCCCGGGCACCGATGAGTTCGGCATGTGGGGCGTCCTGCGCTACGTACAGGAGCCGGAACCGCAGCAGCCTCCCGCCGAAGCCGAAGCCGAAGCCGAAGCCGAAGCCGCGGAGCCGAAGCCGAAGCCGAAGCCGAAGCCGGCTGAGCCGCGTCGGCTACGCCGGCCCGGCCACCGCCACCACCGGCTTCGCCAGCGACACCCCGGAGCCGTCCCGGCGCGGATCGGGCTCCGGCAGCTCGGCCGGCATGCCGTTGCGCTGGGCCGCGCGCGGGGGCGTCGGACCCGCCCAGGCGAAGCTCAGGCAGTCCTCGCCCTTCAGGAGCCGCTGACAGCGCACACCACCCGTGGCGCGCCCCTTGCGCGGATACTGGTCGAACGGCGTGACCTTGGCCGTCGTCTGCACCGAGTCGTCGAGCGTGCCGCGCGAGCCCGCGACCGTGAACACCACGGCGTCCACCGCGGGGTCGACTGCCGTGAAGGTGATGACCTTCGCGCCGTCGGTGAGCTTGATGCCCGTCATGCCGCCCGCAGGACGTCCCTGCGGACGGACCTGCCCCGCGGGATAGCGCAGCAGCTGCGCGTCGTCCGTGATGAAGACCAGGTCCTCCTCGCCCGTGCGCAGCTCGGCCGCGCCGACGATGCGGTCGCCGTCCTTGAGGGTGATGACTTCCAGCTCGTCCTTGTTCGTGGGGTAGTCGGGAACCACGCGCTTGACGACGCCCTGTTCGGTGCCGAGCGCCAGGCCCGGCGAGGACTCGTCGAGCGTCATCAGGCAGATCAGCTTTTCGTCCGCCTCCAGGGAGAGCAGTTCGGAGACCGGGGCCCCGCCGGAGAGATTGGGCGCCGACGCCGTGTCCGGGAGCTGCGGCAGGTCGACCACGGAGAGCCGGAGCAGCCGGCCCTCGGACGTCACCGCGCCCACCTCGCCGCGCGCCGTCGCGGGCACCGCCGAGACGATCACGTCGTGCTTGACGCGCTTGCCGTCGCTCTCGCCGAACGGCTCACCGTTGGCCGTACGCGCCAACAGGCCCGTCGACGACAGGAGCACCCGGCACGGGTCGTCCGCCACCTGCAGCGGCACCGCGGCGGCGGGCGCGCCGCCGGACTCCAGGAGCACCGTGCGCCGGTCCGTGCCGAACTTCTTGGCCACCGCGGCCAGTTCGGAGGAGACCAGCTTGCGCAGCTCCGCGTCCGACTCCAGGATCCGCGTCAGCTCCTCGATCTCCGCGTTCAGCTTGTCGCGCTCGGACTCCAGCTCGATGCGGTCGTACTTGGTGAGGCGGCGCAGCGGCGTGTCCAGGATGTACTGCGTCTGGACCTCGCTCAGCGAGAAGCGGCCGATCAGGCGCTCCTTGGCCTGCGCGGAGTTCTCGCTGGAGCGGATGAGGCGGATGACCTCGTCGATGTCCAGAAGGGCGATGAGCAGGCCGTCCACCAGGTGCAGCCGGTCGCGCTTCTTGCCCCGGCGGAACTCGCTGCGGCGCCGCACCACGTTGAAGCGGTGGTCCAGATAGACCTCGAGGAGCTCCTTGAGGCCGAGCGTCAGGGGCTGGCCGTCGACCAGCGCGACGTTGTTGATGCCGAAGGACTCCTCCATCGGCGTCAGTTTGTAGAGCTGCTCCAGGACGGCCTCCGGGACGAAGCCGTTCTTGATCTCGATGACCAGGCGCAGGCCGTGCGCGCGGTCCGTGAGGTCCTTGACGTCGGCGATCCCCTGGAGCTTCTTCGAGCCGACCAGGTCCTTGATCTTGGAGATGACCTTCTCGGGGCCGACGGTGAAGGGCAGCTCCGTGACGACCAGGCCCTTGCGGCGCGCCGTCACCGCCTCGACGGAGACCGTCGCGCGGATCTTGAAGGTGCCGCGCCCCGACTCGTACGCGTCCTTGATGCCGGACAGGCCCACGATCCGGCCGCCCGTGGGCAGGTCCGGGCCCGGGATGAACCGCATCAGCGTCTCGAGGTCGGCGCCCGGGTGCTTGATCAGGTGCCGGGCGGCGGCGATGACCTCGCCGAGGTTGTGCGGGGCCATGTTCGTCGCCATGCCGACCGCGATGCCGGAGGCGCCGTTGACCAGGAGGTTCGGATAGGCCGCCGGGAGGGCGACGGGCTCTCTCTCCTGGCCGTCGTAGTTCGGCTCGAAGTCGACCGTGTTCTCGTCGATCGACTCCGTCATCAGGGACGTCGCGTCCGCCATGCGGCACTCGGTGTACCGCATCGCGGCGGGCGGGTCGTCGTTGCCCAGGGAGCCGAAGTTCCCGTGGCCGTCGACCAGGGGGAGGCGCATCGAGAAGGGCTGCGCCATGCGCACCAGGGCGTCATAGATCGACGCGTCGCCATGGGGATGCAGCTTTCCCATCACTTCGCCGACGACGCGGGCACATTTGACGTAACCGCGCTCGGGGCGCAGGCCCATCTCGTTCATCTGATAGACGATGCGGCGGTGCACCGGCTTGAGGCCGTCCCGGGCGTCGGGCAGGGCACGGGAGTAGATGACCGAATAGGCGTACTCGAGGAAGGAGCCCTGCATCTCGTCGACGACGTCGATGTCGAGGATCTTCTCCTCGAACGCGTCGTCGGGCGGCGGGGTCTTCGTGCTGCGGCGGGCCATCGCTGCTGCGGCTCCTTCACCAACAAGTGCGGGATCTGACGCCGACCATTGTGGACTGTCCCACTGACAACCCCGACCACGACCCGGTTCTGTGCGGGCGTCAACCGCGTGTCAACCGGGCGGCACACCGGCACCACCATGATCACGGGCCGCCGCGCCGGGTGGCCGGAGTCCACCCACCCCGGCCGATCACGCCGAGGGCGAAATCCGACTACGCGCAGGGCGGACCGGGAACTTCGCCAGGTGTCCGCGGCCTTGCTTACAGTGGCAGGACTTGCAGCACTTATCGAGGATTTCGCGATCGAAGGGACGTACATGCCCATGGGTCACACGGCCACAGCCGAGGCCGGCTCCGGCGGCCTGACAGCGACCGAGCACCGGCTGGCCAATGGCCTGCGCGTGGTGCTCTCCGAGGACCACCTGACCCCGGTCGCCGCGGTCTGCCTCTGGTACGACGTCGGCTCTCGCCACGAGGTCAAGGGCCGTACGGGCCTGGCTCACCTCTTCGAGCACCTGATGTTCCAGGGGTCGAAGCAGGTGCAGGGGAACGGCCACTTCGAGCTGGTGCAGGGCGCCGGCGGGTCGCTGAACGGCACCACCAGCTTCGAGCGCACCAACTACTTCGAGACGATGCCCACCCACCAGCTCGAGCTCGCACTCTGGCTGGAGGCCGACCGCATGGGCTCGCTCCTGTCGGCGCTCGACGAGGAGTCGATGGAGAACCAGCGCGACGTCGTCAAGAACGAACGCCGCCAGCGCTACGACAACGTCCCCTACGGCACGGCCTTCGAGAAGCTGACCGCCCTCTCCTACCCCGAGGGCCACCCGTACCACCACACGCCGATCGGCTCCATGGCCGACCTGGACGCGGCCACCCTCGAGGACGCACGCGCCTTCTTCCGTACGTACTACGCGCCGAACAACGCCGTCCTGTCGGTCGTCGGCGACATCGACCCGGAGCAGACGCTCGCCTGGATCGAGAAGTACTTCGGCTCCATCCCCTCGCACGACGGCAAGCAGCCCCCGCGCGACGGCTCGCTGCCCGAGCGCATCGGCGAGCAGCTGCGCGAGGTCGTCGAGGAGGAGGTCCCCGCGCGCGCCCTGATGGCCGCCTACCGCCTCCCGGAGGACGGCACGCGCGCGTGCGACGCGGCCGACCTGGCGCTCACGGTCCTCGGCAGCGGCGAGTCCTCGCGCCTCTACAACCGCCTCGTACGGCGTGACCGCACCGCCGTGACGGCCGGGTTCGGCCTGCTGCGGCTCGCGGGCGCGCCCTCCCTGGGCTGGCTGGATGTGAAGACGTCCGGCGACGTGGAGGTCCCCGTCATCGAGGCCGCCGTGGACGAGGAGCTCGCCCGGTTCGCCGAGGAGGGCCCCACCCCGGAGGAAATGGAGCGCGCCCAGGCCCAGTTGGAGCGCGAGTGGCTCGACCGCCTCGGCACGGTCGCGGGCCGCGCCGACGAACTGTGCCGCTTCGCCGTCCTGTTCGGCGACCCGCAGCTCGCCCTGACCGCCGTCCAGCGCGTCCTCGACGTCACCGCCGAGGAGGTCCAGGAGGTCGCCAAGGCCCGCCTGCGCCCGGACAACCGCGCGGTGCTCGTGTACGAACCCATCAGCTCCGAAGACGCCGCCGGTGCTGCCGAGGACGACCAGGACGACGAGGAGGCGGCGAAGTGACCGAGGCCGCAACGATGCAGTTCCACCCGCAGCCCCAGGCGGGCGCCGCCAGGCCCTGGGCCTTCCCGGCCCCCGAGCGCGGCGCGCTCGACAACGGCCTGACGGTGCTGCGCTGCGACCGCCCGGGCCAGCAGCTCGTCGCCGTGGAGATCCACCTCGACGCGCCCCTGGACGCCGAGCCGCAGGGCCTGGACGGCGTCGCCACGATCATGGCGAGGGCCTTCTCCGAAGGCACCGACAAGCACTCCGCGGAGGAGTTCGCCGCCGAGCTCGACCGCTGCGGCGCCACGCTCGACGCGCACGCGGACCACCCGGGCGTCCGGGTCTCCCTGGAGGTGCCGGTCTCCCGCCTGCCCAAGGCGCTCGGCCTGCTCGCCGACGCCCTGCGCGCGCCCGCCTTCGCGGACAGCGAGGTCGAGCGCCTCGTACGCAACCGCCTGGACGAGATCCCGCACGAGACCGCCAACCCCGGGCGGCGGGCCGCCAAGGAGCTCTCCAAGCAGCTCTTCCCGGCGTCCTCGCGCATGTCGCGCCCGCGCCAGGGCACGGAGGAGACGGTCGCGGCCATCGACTCCGCGGCCGTGCGCGCCTTCTACGAGAAGCACGTCCGCCCCGCCGCGGCCACCGCCGTCGTGGTCGGCGACCTCACCGGCACCGATCTGGACGCCGTCCTCGCGGACACCCTCGGCGCCTGGACCGGCGGCGCGGCCGAGCCCCGCCCGGTGCCCCCGGTGACCGCCGACGACAGCGGCCGCGTGGTCATCGTGGACCGCCCCGGAGCCGTACAGACGCAGCTCCTCATCGGCCGCGTCGGCCCGGACCGGCACGACCGCGTGTGGGCAGCGCAGGTCCTCGGCACGTACTGCCTGGGCGGCACCCTCACCTCCCGTCTGGACCGCGTCCTGCGCGAGGAGAAGGGATACACCTACGGAGTGCGTGCCTTCAGCCAGGTCCTGCGCTCCGCCCCGGACGGGACGGGCGCCGCGATGCTCGCCATCAGCGGCTCCGTGGACACCCCGAACACCGGCCCGGCCCTGGAGGACCTGTGGAAGGTCCTGCGCACGCTCGCCGCGGAGGGCCTCACGGACCCCGAGCGCGACGTCGCCGTGCAGAACCTCGTCGGGGTCGCCCCGCTGAAGTACGAGACGGCGGCCGCCGTCGCCGCCACCCTCGCCGACCAGGTCGAGCAGAACCTGCCGGACGACTTCCAGGCGCGCCTGTACCGCCAGTTGGCGGAGACGGGCACGGTGGAGGCCACCGCGGCCGTCGTGAACGCCTTCCCGGACGACCGGCTCGTGACGGTCCTCGTGGGGGACGCGGCGCAGATCGAGGAGCCCGTCAAGGCGCTCGGCATCGGTGAAGTGACGGTGGTCACCGGCTGATTGCCGGGGCGACCGGCAGCGGCGGTCCAGCGGCCGTCCAGCAGCCGTCCAGCGGCCCGGCGGAGCAAAGCCGGGCATAGCGGCTTCAACGCCCCGCGAAAACAGGGACCCCAGTGGCGCAGGAAGCCACTGGGGTCCCTGCATGCCGCCATATGTCCGAATTGGCCAGGAGGTTGTGAGTCTGCCCTGTGGCGTGCGCTACAAAAGGGCCGATCCGTTTGTCGATTGAAAGATGAGACGTTTAGCGTCGGTCCGGCTGTCCGTCAGGCACCACGCCGCGTCCGCGGCACCGGACAGTCATCGCCGAGTCCCCGTACGGCGCGAGCCAGGGGAGCCGGGGACCCACACGTCCCTGGGGTGAATCGGACGCCTTGCCGCGAGGCGAGGAGCCCGTAGGAGACCTTCCTGCTCCGAACCCGTCAGCTAACCCGGTAGGCGAGAAGGAAGGAAACCCGGTAGGCGAGAAGGAAGGAAAGGATCAGCCGCTTCATGGCGTTCACCCGCCCGACCGGCAAGCACCGCCGTCCGAGCCGTCTGTCGCGTACGACCGCCAGTGCCGCGGGCGTCGCCGCGCTCACCACCACCGGCGTCATCTCGGGCCTGGCCGCCCCGGCGCTCGCCGCCGAAGGCTCCTCCGCCGAGTACGCGCACACCGGCCTCACCCAGTCCATCTCCATCGGCGACTCCCTGGCCGACGAGATCGACGCCCAGGCCGCCGCCCAGAAGCAGGCCGCCGACGAGGCCGCCGCCAAGGCGAAGGCCGAGGCCGAGGCGAAGGCCAAGGCCGCGGAAGCCAAGCGCAAGGCCGCCGAGGCCAAGCGCAAGGCCGAGGCGAAGGCGAAGGCCGAGGCGCGGGCGAAGGCCGAGAAGGAGCGCGAGGCCAAGGAGCGCGCCGCCCGCGCGGCCGAGCGCAAGCGTCTGGGCTCGTACGTCGCGCCGATCGACGGCAGCTACGTCTCCACCGGCTACAAGACCGGCGGCGCCATGTGGTCCTCCGGCAGCCACACCGGCGTCGACTTCCACGCCGCGTCCGGCACCCAGGTCCAGGCGGTCGCCGCGGGCACCGTCGTCGAGGCCGGCTGGGGCGGCGCCTACGGCAACAACGTCGTGATCCGCCACAACGACGGCACGTACACGCAGTACGGCCACATGTCGTCCCTGAGCGTCTCGGTGGGCCAGACGGTCACCCCGGGCCAGCAGATCGGCCTCTCCGGCTCGACCGGCAACTCCAGCGGCCCGCACCTGCACTTCGAGGCCCGCACCGGCCCCGACTACGGCTCCGACATCGACCCCGTGGCGTACCTGCGCTCGCACGGCGTCAACGTCTGAGGCGACCGGCCCCCGAGGCCAGGACCTCCCAGGTCAGCACCGCCGAGGTAAGCACCCCGGCCGCACGAAAGCCCCGGCTCACCCGAGCCGGGGCTTTCCGCGTATGCATGCCTTTTGGCCAAAAGATATCCATGGATTCCGCCCGCCCGTCGGAAAATGCGGCCCCTTGCAATAGAGTCCGTGTCGACAGGTCCGCAGGGATCCATAAGGTCCGTACCGGGATCCAAGGGGTCCGTGCGGAGTCCATGGAGTCGTTGCACGAGCGCCATTCGACGCGTCGGCCGACGCGTCGACCGACGCGTTTCGCGGGCATTAAAGCGGAGGTCCGTCATGCGCATTCCCGCGCACTCGGTGTGCACAGCCATTCGGGACGACATCGTCTCCGGTGTCTACGAACGCGGCACGCGCCTCACCGAGGAACTGCTCGCCCGCCGCTACGGCGTCTCCCGCGTCCCCGTGCGCGAGGCCCTGCGCACCCTGGAGGCCGAGGGCTTCGTCGTCACCCGCAGACACGCCGGCGCGTGCGTCGCCGAGCCCACCGAGCAGGACGCGGCCGACCTCCTGGAGATCCGCGCGCTCCTGGAGCCACTGGCCGCCGCGCGCGCCGCGCAGCGCCGCACCGACGCGCACCTGAAGGTCCTGCGCGGCCTCGTCCGGCTCGGCCAGGAGCGCTCCCGGCGCGGCGGCACCGAAGACCTCCGCTCGCTCGACGGCTGGTTCCACGAGACGCTCACCCAGGCGTCCGCGAGCCCCGGCCTCATCACCCTGCTCACCCAGCTGCGGCACAAGATCGCCTGGATGTACGTCGCCGAGCCGCAGGCCGCGCCCGTGGAGACCTGGTCCGAGCGGGCCGCGGTCGTCGACGCCGTCGCCCGCGGCGACGCGGAGCGGGCCCGCGCGCTCACGATGCTGCACGCCGAACGGGCGGCCGCCGCGCACCGGCCGCGGGCCGGCTCCCGCGCCGGGCGCGTGAGGGATTCGCAACATGCCGTAAACACGGTGAGCGCCCGGAATTAACGGCGGCGCCGTATACAAAGAGGGGCGCACCTGCAGAAATTGGTTTTCGCTGCCTACATTTCGACTTCGAATACCTGCCGGATACGCAAAGGGCCCGCCCTGGATTTCCGGGCGGGCCCTTCACTTTTTATGCCGGTTGGTGTTCTCCGAGTGCGGAGCACCGTCACCGATTAAACAGTCTCGGGAAGCTCCTCGAGCCCCTCGGCGACCAGCTTCGCCAGACGGTCGAGGGCGACGTCCGCGCCCTCGGCGTCCGAAGCGAGCACGATCTCCTCGCCGCCCTGCGCACCCAGACCGAGCACCGCGAGCATCGAGGCGGCGTTGACCGGGTTGCCGCCGGCCTTGGCGATCGTCACGGGGACGCCGGCGGCCGTGGCCGCACGGACGAAGATGGAGGCGGGCCGGGCGTGGAGGCCCTCGGCCCAGCCGACGTTGACGCGGCGCTCAGCCATGTGTTGCTGCCCTTCCAGGTGTCTCACACTTGTCTAGACCACTATCTCATGCCGACCCGGGTGCTCCCGCCGGACGATCGCCGGGCAGTCCGCGGACGGACGTCCCGCACCCGAGCGCCGCGCGGCCCCTCCTACACTGCCCCGGCCCGGGCGGCCGCGCGACCCGTACCCTGGCCCCATGCAGACGCCGCCGGACCGGCACCCCTACCCCTCCCACTGGGAGGCCGACGTGGTGCTGCGCGACGGGGGCACGGCCCGGATCAGGCCCATCACAGCCGAGGACGCCGACCGCCTGGTCAGCTTCTTCGAGCAGGTGTCGGACGAGTCGAAGTACTACCGCTTCTTCGCACCGTACCCGCGCCTGTCCGCCAAGGACGTGCACCGCTTCACCCACCACGACCACGTGGACCGGGTGGGCCTCGCGGCCACCGTGGGCGGCGAGTTCATCGCCACCGTGCGCTACGACCGCATCGACGCCGAGGGCCGCCCCGCCTCCGCGCCCGCCGACGAGGCCGAGGTCGCCTTCCTCGTCCAGGACGCCCACCAGGGCCGCGGCGTCGCCTCCGCGCTGCTCGAGCACATCGCGGCCGTCGCCCGCGAACGCGGCATCCGCCGTTTCGCCGCCGAGGTCCTGCCCGCCAACACCAAGATGGTCAAGGTCTTCACGGACGCGGGCTACCAGCAGCAGCGCAGCTTCGAGGACGGCGTCGTACGCCTCGAACTCGACCTCGAACCCACCGACCGCTCCCTGGCCGTCCAGCGCGCCCGCGAACAGCGCGCCGAGGCCCGCTCCGTACAGCGCCTCCTCGCGCCCGGCTCGGTCGCCGTCATCGGCGCGGGCCGCTCCCCGGACGGCGTCGGCCGCGGCATCCTGCGCAACCTGCTCGGCGCGGGGTACACCGGCCGCCTGTACGCGGTGAACAGCACGCTCCCCGAAGGCACCGCCGAGGTCGACCGCGTGCCCGCCCATCGCTCCGTGCGCGACATCGGCGAACCGGTCGACCTCGCCGTCGTCGCCGTCCCGGCCGAGCGCGTCCCGCAGGCCGTCACCGACTGCGGCGAACACGGCGTCCAGGGACTCGTCGTGATCTCCGCCGGATACGCCGAGAGCGGCCCCGAGGGACGCGAGCGGCAGCGCGAACTCGTCCGCCAGGCACGCTCGTACGGCATGCGGATCATCGGACCCAACGCCTTCGGAGTCATCAACACCTCTCCGGAGGTGCGCCTCAACGCCTCGCTCGCGCCCGAACTGCCGCTCGCCGGACGCCTCGGCCTGTTCACCCAGTCCGGCGCCATCGGCATCGCGCTCCTGTCCCGCCTGCACCGCCGCGGCCGCGGTCTGTGGGGCCTGTCCACCTGCGTCAGCGCGGGCAACCGCGCGGACGTCTCCGGCAACGACGTGCTCCAGTACTGGTACGACGACCCGGACACCGACGTTGCCCTCATGTACCTCGAATCCATCGGCAACCCGCGCAAGTTCACCCGCCTCGCCCGCCGCACCGCCGCCGTGAAGCCCCTGGTCGTCGTCCAGGGCGCCCGGCACAGCGGCATCGCGCCCACCGGCCACGCAGGCGCCGCCACCCGCCTCCCGCACGCCACGGTGTCCGACCTGCTGCGCCAGGCCGGGGTGATCCGCGTGGACACGGTGACCGAGCTGGTCGACGCCGGACTGCTGCTCGCCGGGCAGCCCCTGCCCGCCGGACCGCGCGTCGCCATCCTCGGCAACTCCGAGTCCCTCGGCCTGCTCACGTACGACGCCTGCGTCGCCGAGGGCCTGCGGCCGCTGCCGCCCCGCGACCTGACGACCGCCGCGTCCCCGGACGACTTCCGCGCGGCCCTCACCGCCGCGCTCGCCGACGACGCGTGCGACGCCGTGGTCGTCACCGTCATCCCATCCCTTGGCGAGTCCACCCGCAGGGGCGAGGACGAGTCGCTGGCCGCCGCCCTCCGCGCCGCCGCCGCGAGCTGCCCGGCCAAGCCGGTCACCGTCGTCCACGTCGAGCTGGGCGGCCTCGCCGAAGCGCTGTCCGCCGCGGCGAGCACCGGCCC